>NZ_JABERD010000042.1 GCF_013044505.1 Streptomyces sp. S3(2020)
CCCCACCCTCATCTACCCCCTCCTCTTCGCCGTACGAGACAGATGGGTATAAGACACAGCCCCCAGCCCACCCCAGAAAACCAGCAGTGAAAACCAACGACGCCACACCACTGAAAAACCCACGACGCCCATCACTGGAGGGACATATCGAGGTCGATCTGTCTCGACTGAGGGGGCACATCGACCGGCCAATGTCAACCAGGGACGACATGCTCTAAGCGCTCGTGTTAAGTGCAGGCGACATCTGGGACGGATGCGTCTGGCGGGCCGACCGCCGGGCGGGCAGGGGGGAGATCTGTCCCCCCTGGAGGGACACAACCTGCGCGACATGTCGTGTCGGAGCGACATCTGTTTCAAGCAGAGCTGACATACTGCTGCGCGTCGGAGATCAACAACGTGGGAGCAGCTTCGTGTCGACTGAGCCGCAGGGCCACCGTCCAAGCGCCAAGGAGGCGCCACAGCCGAAGCTGCCGCTGGACGATCCCTCCGACGCCTGGAACCAGCCGCTACGGCCCGTCAAGGACCTGGACGACGTTGCACGGCAGTACCCGGGCCGGAAGCTCTCGCTGGGCGAGAAGCGCAAGCCCATGGAGTTCTACAGGACGGAGGAGCAGCCGAACGCGTTCTCCATGGACAGCCTGGAGTTCTTCCTCGTCATCGCGCAGTTCTTCCGCGAAGCGCTGCCGCTGCGGCTCATCCTGCTGATGATCGCCTGTCAGAAGGCCGGCGGGCGGATCCCCCTGACACAGGGTGAGATGGCGACCGTCCTGGACGTGCAGCGCACCAAGGCGAACGAGGCCCTGGGCGAGATCATGTCGCATGGCATCGTCTTCCGGGTGAAGCGCGGGGTGTACCAGTTCAACCCGCCCTACAGCTATCGCGTAGCGGAGTTCATCCCGGGCACCGAGACCATGGAGCCCGAGTACATCAAGGTCGACCAGCACGTCACCCTCAAGCAGATCCGTGCGGACCAGAGCCTGCCCGAGTTGGTGCGGTTCCCTTCACTGGAGAAGATGAGGCAGGAGATCGAGCGGCTGCGTAAGGAACGGGCAGACGAGCGAGCTCGCCGGCGCCTGGAGCGGGCGCAGCTGAAGGAGAAGGGGGCCGAACAGTGAGCGGTCTGCATTTTGCCGCGGTCAACGCGGAAGGCGTCGTCGCCGATCTCGATCTGCTGCCTGCGGCTTACCGCGTGCTGCTGAAGCTACGTGCCCACAGCGAGCCCGGCGGCCGTATCGAGATCGACCAGGGCACGATCGCCCAGATGCTCAACCTGAGCCGGACGGCGGTCAACGCGGCCCTGCGCGACCTGGACCTGGCGCAGCTGGTGAAGAAGCAGCGTGCCGGCGTCTACCAGCTCAACCCCATGCTCGCCGCCTACACCTCGCCCGAGGACGCTATCGCGGCCGTCAAGGCGATGCCGAGGAACGAGCGCCTCAACTCCACCGACTTCGTCGACCGCTACCGCAGGGCCGTCACCGCGTATCAGGACCAGCTCGCTGAGAAGCGCCGACGCCGGGCAGACGCCAAGCGCCGCCAGAACCTCAAAGCTGTCTCCTGACCCGCCCGGCCGGGCTGGCACTCCGGCGTTATCTAGGGGCCGAAGGGTTTCTGTGCAGTTCAAGAGCGCGATCGACGGCGCAGGCAAGTAGGGCACATAGCCGGGAACGGTTCGGTCGAACCGTTCCCAGGGCTTCGCCGGGCCGGGCAGGGCTGTCAGCGTTTGACGCGGTTGCGGACGGCGAGGACGGCCAGGCCCAGCAGGATGGGTTCGGTCAGGCGGGAGGTCATCTCGATGTAGGTGCCGGCGGTGGTGAGGTCCTGGCCGGAGGAGCGGAACACCACCGAGTTGAGGGTGACGTTCAGGGATTTCTCGAAGCGCTCGCCGGTGAGCCGGTTGCCGGTGGGATTTTGGGGGTCGTCCTTGTCGATCTGGAAGGTGGCCTTGCCCCCGCCGGCCGGTACGGTGCCGGTCGCGGTCTGCTTCGGGGTGTCCTGGGCAAGGCCGAAGGCCATCAGCAGGGTGATGGTGAGGAGCATGGCGAAGCCGAGCCAGGCCAGGGCCCGGGAGGCGCGCAGGCCGTAGCCGGACAGCGCCCAGTACGCGCTCAGCAGTCCCCGTTCGCTGCGGGGGATGTCGTCGGCATGGCGGCGCATCTCCATCTCCCCGTAGTAGAAGTCCGCGGCCCCCGGCTCGTGTTTCCCGTCCTCGAAGGCCTTGCGCAGAGCCCGGTACACCGGAGCCAGCTGCAACGGCCCCGTGCGCCCGGCGCCGAGGACTGCCACGTTCCAGCCCCGCACTGCTCCCGGTCGGCTGGCACGCCAGTGGTGTTCCTCGGCCAGAACGCGCCGCTCGGTGAACCGCACGGGCGGCCAGCGCCGCCACACGGCGGGCGGGGCCGTGTCGAAGGTGCAGGCGCCCTCCAGACGGAGTTGGTCCAGGTGCACGGTGCCGGCGAACAGACAACCCGACAGGTCGAGGTCGGCGAGGACCAGATGGGCCGCATCCACCCCGCGCAGCGACGCCACCCGCACCCTAGGGTCGGGCTCGCCCGGAAAGGGATCGTCCACCAGTTGCTGGCCGTCGGCGCGTAGGAACGGATCGGGTTCTGCGGCGATGGTGAGGGGGTACTCGAACACCGCATGAGCGAAGTCCACGGTGGCATAGCGCAGGCGGATCTCCGCTGTCGATGACCAGCGAGTGCGACGGCACTCCAGACGGCGCGTAGCCAATGTGAGGGTCACCGGGCTGTCGAACTTCGCGCCGGAAAGCACAACCCGCCCAGCACACACCAAAGGCCCGACGCTGTCAGCCTCCACGAAGGTCGCCGACCTGAACCAGGCGTTGCCCTTGAAGGTCGCCGACTCGAACCCGGCGTCGCTCTCGAAGGTCGCCGACTGGAACCCGGCGTCGCTCTTGAACGTTGCCGAATCGAACCCGGTGTCGCCCCCGAAGGTCGCCCACCGGAACACGGCGTCGCTCTCGAAGGTCGCCGACGCGAACCCGGCGTTGCCCTTGAAGGTCGCCGACTGGAACCCGGCGTAGCGCTCGAAGGTCGCCGACTGGAACCCGGCGTCGCTCTCGAAGGTTGCCGACTGGAACACGGCGTTGCCCTTGAAGGTCGCCGACTCGAACCGGGCGTAGCGCTCGAAGGTCGCCGACTCGAACCGGGCGTAGCGCTCGAAGGTCGCCGACTCGAACACGGCGTTGCCCTTGAAGGTCGCCGACTGGAACCGGGCGTCGCTCTCGAAGGTCGTCGACTGGAACACGGCGTTGCCCTTGAAGGTCGCCGACTCGAACCAGGCGTTGCCTAAGCGGGGGTGACCGGTTGCGGGGTCACTGAGGGCATTGAGCAAGGCGTCGAGGAGGGATTCGGTGAAGGCGGTGCCCCGGTGGTCAACGTTGACGCCGGGAGTCAGGCCGGCCAGGTAAGCGTCGCGGTCGGCGTCAACCAGGTGGGCGAGGCACGCGGTGTGGCCAGGGACATGGATGCCGTGGCACCCAACGGGGTCGGCAGAGTCTGCGCCGTGTGCGCAGTGCGGCCAGGACGGTGGTGCGGATGTGCTCATGGCGCGGCGGCTCCACGATGTCAGGTGCCCGTATGGACGCCCTGGGGACGGGAACGGTTCAGGCTCAACGGCGATGGGCCACGGCGCCCTCAAATTCCGCCGATCAGTTCGGTAAGCATTCGCCGATCAGCAGCACGTAGGCCCCGGGAAATGCGCGGATGTACTTCTGACTGCCGCCGCCAGTGCGATGGAAAAATGGGCCGCCGACCCGGCCTCGTGACCCGAGCAGCACCCTTGTGTCGCCTGACCGACGGGCAGAAGTGTCAACGCTCTCCGGAGTCCCGAACAGTACCCGGACACAACCGAACAACAGGCCGGTGCAGTCGGCACTGCTGCCCAAGGAGCACGAGCAGCAGCACCCCGGACCAAGGAAGTCCAGGGCGCTGCGCATCAGGGGAGATCAGATCCGCCAGGAGCGGATGCGATCGGCCGCGTCGTACCCATCGGCGCGGCCGGCGTCGATGTCCCTGGCAAGGTCGATCAGCGCGCCGTACGGCGGGTCGACGGCTTCGCTGGCGGCGTCCATGTACGCCGTGACGACCGCGGCGCCGTACAGGGCGTTGCGGGCCGGGAGGGGGCGCAGCCGGATGATGGCGTGCATCAGGGCCGCCGCGCGCCAGGCGTTGTCGACGGTCACGCCGACCTGCGGGGTGTTGACGCGGTGTCGGGCGACTGCCGCCACAAGGTTGGAGAAGTCGTGGACTGAGGGTTGCTTGGGCAGCACTTCCGCCTGGCGCTCCAGCAGCCAGCGGATGTCGATGTGCAGCTCCACCTCAGGCCGCCCGCCCCGGGACCTCAGCAGCATCCAGACGGGCGGGGGCGTCGTCGGGGAACGCCGCGTCGAACGCGTCTGCGTTGTCGGCGACGAACTGGCGGAAGACGTCTGCGGCGCCGTCGAGGCGGGGGTCGCGGACCGCGTTGCGTGCGGCCTCGGTGATGAGCGCGGTGACCGTGGTGCCCTCGGTCTCGGCACGCTCCTGCAACTGGGCGTGGAGGTCCTCGGGAACCCGGATCGTCACTGACTTCGACATGCTCCGACCGTACAGCAGGGCGTACAGCACGGGAGGTGTATGACGAAACTGCATCCGGACGGGGGCGTGTCCGGCGTCACCCGTCGGGGGCCACGACATAGACGAACAGTGACACACGTGACAGCGACGACCCGGGAAAATAGGCAAGTGATGACACAGCCCAGCACTGAGGGCTGTTCGAGATTCAGCAAGGACGGTCCGGGTATCTGGCCGCCCTGAAGGGGGAAGTTATGCCGAACAGCACACCGTCTGCCCCGTCTGACTCTGTCGAGCAACAAACGGCGCCTGCCCCGAAGGAGCGGCACGGGTTGCTTAGCGCGTGGGGAACGCTCTTGGCCGGAGTAGCCGCCTTGATGACCGTAGCAACTGCTATTGCCACCTCGTATGTAGCAGTCGCCACCTATCAGGATCAAAAAGACAAGGAAGAACAAAAAGCCGAGAGCGAAGCAAGAGATTTCGCCGAACGTGTCGAATTTACGATAACGGCTGAGGGTGTCGCAATTATCGACAACCCCAATCGGTTTCCTCTGAGTAGAGTAACGTTGAGCTCTTTCGTCAGCTCGGATGGCCTCTATTATAAAATTGAGGCGGAGATGCGTCCCACGTTGGTGCCTGCATGTACCCGACTGAGTGTCAGATTCGATAAGGTTTTCTCTGGCGAGCTGGGAAAGTCGACACTCGGAGGCTCGACACCAATGTTCGGGAACGCTGAAGCGCGCTTCCAGGACCGGAACGGGGATACATGGGCAGCAGACGGCAGCTCTGCCTTTGCTCGACTATCCAACGGGGAAAGCTATGCAGGGCCCACATATCGCTACGGCTCGGACACGGGGGCCGAAATCCGACAAGTTTCATTCGGAGGTACCCGTGAAGTAGCGGTGCGCGATAATTCGCCACGCTGCAAATAGAAGTCACCTATGCGGCTTCAGTGAGGTTGCAGATGTGGCCAGCTCCTGGCTCATCAAGGGCTCTTGGGGCGTCATCTGGCGTGTGTTCTCACGGTATTGCCGGGGCGTGGCACTGGTCTGCGGTACGAACGAAACCCGCCCGATGACACAGATGAACAGTGACACAGATGATCCCGGCGACCTGGGAAAACAGGGCGTTGATGACGCGGATCGGTGCCGATGACACAGATCCGCAGACTCGGCTGGACCCCGGACCCAGCTCCGGTGCACGTCCTGGGTCCGCCTGGAAAAACGCCGGCCCCAGGACCCAGGAGACCCCGCTGGACCCAGGTTCGTACGGCGAGCTGGGTCCCGTCGGGCGGGTCAGGCCGGGGTCATTGGCCGGCCTGCGACAGGCCTTCCATGAGCGGGGGACGACGTCCAGGGATGTTCCTCACCCCCCTACACCTCGCCCTGGACTGCCGGGCCCAGTTGCACTGGAGCCCAACTCACCGGGCTGGGGTGGTGCGGCAGAGGAAAACTCTGCACGACGCAGAGCCAGAGAGTGCATGAGAAGTCCGGTCCCATAACGGCCAGCAACTCGCCAGGTGCGCCCGTCCGAGGCAGTTTCGGCGTCCCATCAGACGCGAACTCCGGCTTGACTGGTTTCAGGTAGATCTGACCGTGCTTCTGGGATTCGAACCGTCCGCCACAGTCCTCATCCGATGTCCCCCGGACACCGGGACCGCCCGTGCCCTCCCCGTGAACACCAGGACTCCTTGACTGGAGCGACTTCCCATGGACGCCAGGACCGCTGCCGCTCGTCCCCCGGACACCGGGTCCGCGATACCCCGTACCCTCCACGCCCGGGCCTCCACGGCTGTTGTCTCCCTTGACCCCGGGCGCCTGCCCGACACTTTCCCCCAGCACGCCGAAGTCCTCCTCCTTCCTCCCGAAGCTGAATCCCTTCACCCCGACCGCCTTGTTGTTCGGGTCCTCCCCCTCGGCTTTCCCATAAACGCCGATACCCTGCTTCGCCAGCCCCTCCACACCCACGCCAAGAGCATCGTTCTGCCCCTTAATCCCCGGCGTGCCATCGAGGCTTTTGCCGACTTTCGGCTCATCGCCCATGAGGTCCTCCTCCACTTGATTCACGCAACGTTTCCATTGGGCGCCCCACTGGACAAAGAGACCATCTGACCGGCGCGAGCGAGTTAAGGCCTGGCCCCTCTGACGGGCTACATCGACAGCCTTGGCGAGACAGAGTTCGAGGGACAGCGCAGCCGCTGAGGGCGAATAGGCTGTTCGGACTTTCAGTCATGTCACAGGTTGCCTGTGGGCCTGTGAGGGTTGCCCTCCGCGATCAGGGTCGGGCCTCAGGCCAGATGTGCGGGCTGCGGCACGGCCCGCAGCCGACGCACGCGAGACAGAGCTGCGCCGGGGTGCGCGGGCAGTGGCAGACCGGGTTGAAGTCCGGGTCGTCCTCGCCCTCGTAGTACGGGTCTCGCCGATCAGGGGGCGGCCGTCGACGTGGACCTGGCCGTCGGCAGTGAGCGTTTCGAACCGGGTGCCGCACCAGGTCGGCTCCACCAACACCGCGATCAGCCCGTCCGGGTCGCTGGTCACGACGCGGCCCCGGGACGCGAGCCGGCTCCGGCTTCGTGGGCGCGGGCGAGCAGGGCGTTGACGGCGAGCGCAGCCGCGGGGTCGATGTCGGGCAGCCGGTCGACGGCGGCCAGCTCGTCCTCGCTCAGCCCGTCCAGGAGGCCGGTGCGGGCGAGGGTGCGCAGCAGGGCGTGGCGCAGGACGTCGGGGGCGAGGGTGGCGCGGCGGGCGGCTTCGTCCTCCAGTTGTTGGGCGCGCTCGTGTTCGGCGTCGGCGGCGAGCTCGTCCTGGACCACGGCGTCGGCGTCCGGGTCGTACACGCCGCCCGAGTTGGCGAGCAGCTGCACGATGCGCGCCCACTCAGCGACTTCGGCCGGGCCGCGTTCATCGCCGGCAAGGTCCTCGTGGTCGCGGACCAGGTGCTGCTGGAGCTCGGCTTCCTCGAGGGCGGCCGCTGCCTCCGGGTGGGTCATGCCGCGGGCCCGCCGGCGGACCGACCGGCGCCCGGCCTTCGCCCAGTCGACCGGCTCGCGGGGCGCGGCCGCGCGGTGGGCGGGCACGCGCGGGCGCCGGTGGGATCGAGGTGCGGGGGTGCTCACACAAGCCTCCCAATCGTCGCGGAAACGGTGAAGGAACTTCGGCTGCCGCGCGGTGGGCGCGGCAGCCGAAGACAGGTTTATCGCAGTCCTGAATTCTGTGCGGATAAAACGAGACATCGAGCCGTTCTATGTCCTTTAATTCGACGTGCAGGCCCGCGCAGCCGCCTCCTTCTCTGCGGAAATAGGCGTCGGTGATGGCCTCGGCAACCAGCTCGTGCAGATCATCGTCCGTCGCTCCGATCTCCCGCACGGTCAGGACCAGGTCGGCGTGCATGGGCGAGACGGCGGTCATGATGTCCCGCGTCCGAGGTCCCCTCCGGGCCGAATCCGAAGAAGGCGCGGGAGGAGATAACAAGCCCGCCGGTCGTGGCCGGGCGCTGCCGCGCCTGTACCTTGACCTGCGGTTTCCATCGCGCTTGGGTCTCCTGCACCAGAGCCTCCTGGAGGCGCTTCTGCGGCTTCTTGATGGCGCCCGAGCGATAGCGCTGCACGGTGCGGCGGGAGACGCCCAGCCGCTCGGCTACGGCCGCCGTGGAGCCCTTGGCGAGCGTGAGAAGGAATTTCATCTGGGCTCGCGTGGATTTCGGCGGCGGGACAGGTGAACAGGGCCGGTTCGGCCAGCCCGAGGCCGTTGAAGAGCTTGCGCCGGAGCGTGACCGACGCCGGGCTGGTGTGCTGATCATCCATACCGGCAGCGTCGGGCCCCTCCCCTGTGGACAGCGGCCGCCGACCGCCGGGAAGGATGACTGCGAGCACATCATCACGGGAGGGGGCGTCGTGCGGCTGACCATCGACACCGGGACGGACACCTACGAGCAGGCGATCGCCGCCGTCCAGGCCGCGTACGGGCTACGGCCGGACGTCCCGGACGCGTGGCCGGACGCGCCGGCCGCGGAACCGCGCCCCGGCCCGCAGGGCCTCGCCGACGACGACCTCGCCGACGGCTGGACGGACCAGCTGCTGTTCCAGCTGATCGCGGCGCTGATGCCCGGGGCCCGGGCGGTCCTGCGCCGGATCACCGAGCTGGGCGGCACCGCCTCGTACGACGACGTCCAGCAGCACTTCGCCCACCACCCGACGCATCCGATCCCCATCTCGCGAATCGGCGGGACCCTGACCAGCGCCAGGGCGGTACAGCGCCACCTCGGTCCGGAGGGCGCCGGCCCGCTCCTCCAGCGGGACGAACGAGCACGGCGCTACCGCATCGACGACCGTCTCGTGGCCGGCCTCCAGCAGGCCTTCGCCCTCGCCGACGCCCGCCCCGACCTGCTGCGCGGCGAACCGGCCGGACCGGATGCCTGACTGGTCGCGGCGTGCATCAGGGCCAGACGGTGTCGGACTCGGGACGCAGATCCGGCCAATCGGCCAGGAAGCGGGTGACCTTGTCGGCGGGCACGACGACGCCGGAGGACTGCCTCAGGAGCCGCACGTACTCGACGTCTTCGACGACCGCGATGACCTCCTCCCAGGTGTCATCGTCGAATGCCTGGAGCAGCCCGTAGCCGGTGTCCGTACGCTCCAGACCGGCGCCCCAGCAGAACTCGCGGTAGGCGTCGGCGTCCAGGGTGGCGGGGGTCACGAGCGCCACCCCACGGATTTTGATCATTCGGTCTCCTCTGTGCTGGGACGACGTGAACGGAGCCGCCCGGGCCTGCACTCGGGCACGGGGAGCAGCTCGGCACGCACGGGCCGGCGACCGGTGTGCGGCCGCGGCGCGTGCTCACCTATAGGGGCTCTGGAACAGCACTTCGGAGCCGTTCATCACCCTGATGAGTGACAGATCGAACGGGATTGCCCAGCGCCCGCGCCTGCGGCCGACGGGCGGCATGCCGGGTCTCCGGCCGCGCGAGGTCGAACTAATATCCCGTCGTGGCGTACGACTATCCCAGCTTCTCTGGGGGAGCGAGGCTGTAGTGGTGGTGCGGGCCTCGGGTTTATGCAGCTCAGCCACTTGTGATTGAACTCTAACCAGTGCAACAGCTGTGGTGCTATCGCTGGTTGCAGTGTTGTCTCTGGCAACCGAGCGAACTGCCGTCGCTCTGGGGCGCCGAGGATCAGATGCCGAGGTAGGGGGCGATGGTGGCGGCGGTGATCGCGGACTGCAGGTAGTTGGTGGCGTGGTGGAAGTGGAAGAGGGGGCTGATGACACTGGTGTGGTCCAAGGCGATTCCCTCGAAGTGCCGGCCGAGTTGAGGTGGGACGGCTACGGGGTCCCCGGGGTCGGCGATGTTGACCCAGCGTGTCTGCCCGGGCAAACGCACCCCCTGTGACGTGCCGCGCGCTGAACGTGGCGCGGGGGTGAGGCGTTCGAAGACCACTCGGGGCAACGCCAGGGGCGAGCCCAGGGTGAGGAACAGATCCGGCTGGAGACCCGGATGGGCGTGCAGGGCTTCGTAGGCGACGACCGAGCCCAGGGAGTGGGCGATGACAACCTGCGGTCGCTGTCTGCCGATCCGCGCGGCCACCTCCTCGCGAGCGGCTATGCGCTCGGAGGCGTCTTCGGTCCGCAAGTACGTAGCGACCTCTGGAAACAGCATCCGCAGGAAGACCCGCAGCGGGCCGTCCTCCAGGTCGAACCTGCGCGCCACCCAGGACGACAGCGCCCGCAGCGGGACCGTGGCATGTCCCTGCGAGACCTCGCCGGGGACGCCCAGCTCCTGTGCCCAGGCGGCGAGCATCTCCTGGGCGAGCGGGTCGTCCAGGAAGTCGCCGTCCTCCTCGCCTTGGGCCGGCGGGGCCGTGAGGAGCTTGTCCGCGTAGTAGGCAAAGTCGAGGTCGATCCGGTCCGCGGGCACACCGAGGCCGTTGCCCAGTTGCCGGGCCCAGGCGGCAGCCTTCAGCGCGCGGAACTCTTCCAGACGGGTGCCGGTAATGCCGGCGCCGAAGCAGTTGCCGACGCCGTGTACGGCGACGATTCGCAGCGGTGGAGTACCAGGGTTGGTCAACGGAACCTGCCTTTGAGTGGTTCGAGGTCGAGGACGGCCAGCTCCTGGCCGAAGGCGACGACGACGGTGGCGGCCGGGGTGACAGCGAGGGCAGTCACGGGTGCGGGGCAGTGAAACGTGGTCAGGCAGGTGCCGGTGGTCAGGTCCCACACGCGCACCAACTCGTCGTAACCGCCGGTGATGGCGTGGGGACGGCCGCCCAGCTCCACCACCGCCACCGCCCGCACGCCCTTGGTGTGGCCAGTGAGGGTGAGGGTCTGGATGCCGGTGGTCAGGTCCCACACCCGCAATCCTCCGTCGCTATCGCCGGTGATGGCGTGGGGGCGGCCGTCCACCTCCGCCACCGCCACCGCCTGCACGTCCCCGGTGTGGCCGGTGAGATTAAGAGTCTGGATGCCGGTGGTCAGGTCCCACACCCGCACCGACTCGTCGTAACCGCCGGTGATGGCGTGGGGGCGGCCGCCCAGCTCCGCCACCGCCATCGCATATACCGACCTGGTGTGGCCGATGAGGGTGCGGGTCCGGGTGCCGGTGGTCAGGTCCCACATCTGCATCCCATCGTCACTACCGGCGATGGTGTGAGGGCGGCCGTCCAGCTCCACCACTGCCATCGCCACCGCATGCGCAGCCATCAATCCGCTGAGGGTGTGGGTCTGGGTGCCGGTGGTCAGATCCCACACCAGCACCCCCCCGTCGGCATGACTGGTCATGGCGTGGGGGCGGCCGTCCAGCTCCGCCACCGCCACCGCGTCCGCATTCATCATTCCGGATGGGTAAGTGAGGGTGCGGGGCTGGGTGCCAGTGGTCAGGTCCCACAGCCGCACCGCCCCGTCGAAATCACCGCTGGTGATGGCATGGGGGCGGCCGTCCAGCTCCGCCACCGCCACCACCACCGCCAGCCCATCCATCCATCCGGTGGGGCCGGTGAGGGTGCGGGTGTGGGTGTGGGTGCCGGTAGTCAGATCCCACACCCGCACCTCCCGGTCGCCACCGCCGGTGATGGCGTGAGGGCGGCCGTCCAGCCCCACCACCGCCACCGCATGCACCGGCCCGGTGTGGCCGGTGAACGTACGGGTGTGGGTGCCGATGCTCAGCTCCCACACCCGCAATCCTCCGCCACGATCGCCGGTGATGGCGTGGGGGCGGCCGTCCAGCTCCGTCACCGCCATCGCATCCACCGACATGGGGCGGCTGGTGAACGTACGGGTGTGGGTGTAGGTCTGGGTGCCAGCAGTCAGGTCCCACACCAGCACCTCCCGTTCGTCACCCTCGATGATGGCGTGGGGGCGGCCGTCCACCTCCGCCACCGCCAACGCACATACCGGCCCAATGTGGCCGGTGAGGGTGAGGGTGCAGGTCTGAGTGCCGGTGGTCAGGTCCCACACGCGCACCAACTCGTCGTAACCGCCGGTGATGGCGTGGGGGCGGCCGTCCACCTCCGCCACCGCCACCGCCTGCACGTCCCCGGTGTGGCCGGTGAGATTAAGAGTCTGGATGCCGGTGGTCAGGTCCCACACCAGCACCAACCCGCCAGCACCGCCGGTGATGGCGTGGGGGCGGCCGTCCACCTCCGCCACCGCCACCGCCCGCACGTCCCCGGTGTGGCCAGTGAGGTTGAGGGTCTGGATGCCGGTGGTCAGGTCCCACACCCGCACCGACTCGTCGTAACCGCCGGTGATGGCGTGGGGACGGCCGCCCAGCTCCACCACCGCCACCGCATACACCGGCCCGGTGTGGCCAGTAAGAGTACGGGCCAGAGCTGTGGATACCTGGCTGCCTGTTGCCCAGCGCACCTGCCAGTCGGTGTCACCGGGCAGTTCTGCCTGCAGCCGTTTGTTGCGGAAGCGTGCCGCGTCCACGGCAAGGAGCTGGCGGCGTGCGGCGGGAGGAAGCGCGTGGTGAATGCCCCAGGATGCCCGGTAGACCGCGGCGTTGAGCCTGGCCTGGTCGGAGTGGGCGTATTGGAGGGCGTCCGCGAGGGTGCGGGGGTCGGCGTGCTGGAGGTAGCCGCCGTCGATGAGGAGCTCGTCCAGGCGTCCGGCGCTGATGGCGTGCTGGGCTGTGTGCCGCAGCAGGTAGGGAGTGGCCAGGTGCCACTGTCTGCGGTCCAAGGCGTCCAGGGGCACGGAGTCCAGGAGTCGCTCGTATAGCCGCGCGGCCGACTTGAGCGGGGATTCCGCTGTTGCGGGGGTGTCCTGGGCGGGCGGCTGGCTGGCCGGGTCGCGCAACCAATCGGCGAGACCTTCGTGGAAGAGCCGGTAGAGGGTGGTGCCGTCGTCGTCGACGTCGCGGCGCAGGTAGAAGCGGGCTTCGCCGTCCAGGAGCGCGTACAGGTCCGGCAGGGACAGGGGGTGGGCGCTGTCGGAGGGAGCGGTGAAGGCCGCAGCGGCGTGAGCGAGGAGGCTTTCGGGTATGCCCCGGCCCTGCGCGAAGGCGAGCGCGGTCAGCACAGGGCGCAGCAGCGGCTGGGCAGTATGGCGTTGTAGGTCGAGTTCGAGGACTTCGGGCAGGCTGCGGGGCACAGCTCGGCCGCGCCGGGCTGCCTCTTGTGGAGTGCTGGGCGCTGGCATCTGGAGGAGGTAGTGCGCGTACAGTCCCGCGGTCAGGAACTCGCCCCACTGGAGCGGGTTCTGGGCCGGGCCGCTGTCCTGGCCCTCTTCGGTGAGCGTTTCGGCGATGGCTTCCGCCAGGGCGTCCCGCAGGGGCCGCTGGGTGGCGCCGGCGTAGGGGCCGTCGGGAGCGAGTACCCGTTTGAGGTAGGAGGTCACGTCCCGGCGGATGCTGTCGGGAGCGATGGCGCTCAGGTCCGTGCAACCGCCGGCGTTCCGGGCCAGCGCAAGGAGGGCGTGGAAGCGCTCGTCATCGCGGGTGCCGACCAGCAGCCGTAGCGGGCTCCCCGGCCGCTGGGCCTGCCGGGCGAGTGGTAGGAGGAGGGCCGTGGTGATGTCCCGGGGCTGTAGGGCTTCGTCGAGGGCGTCGATGATCACGGTGACCGGCTGTCCGTCGTCAGGCAGCAGGCTCATCAGGTAGTCCGCCGGTTTCCCGGTGGTTTCCGTGCGGGTGTCGCCGGGATCCGGTCGGCCGTCCGGGGCGTGGATGTGGCGCAGTTGGCGTGCGAGGGAGGTGACGATGTCGGCCAGGGACAGGCGGCGGGTGTGAACCACCGCGATCCGGTCGTTCCTGCCCGGGGCGTCATCGTCAAGACGCGTCCACAGGGACTCGGTGGGTTGGCGCAGCGCCGGGTGCGCCGCGCAGACCAGGATGCCCAGTAGTGCCGACTTTCCCACGCCGGGCTTGCCCGTGACGATGCGCACCCCGGGCCCGGCCCTCTCCTCGTCGAGCCAGCGGGCCAGGGTGTCCAACTGTGCCGTACGGCCGCTGAAATAGCCCGGTGCCCAGTGGCGGTCGACCGGCTCGGCGCCGCTGGCGCGCAGTACGAAGTGCTGCGGGTCCCCGGCCCAGTCCGCCAGTCGGGCGATCTCCGGTGGCAGGCCCGCGAGCCGGGCGACTGGGCCTTTGCCTGGTGCATAGGAGGGGTTGGGGAAGAACGGCAGCTGGGAGAGGTCCTCATGCGCGGGAACGCGGCTGGTCTGTATCTTCTGTTCCAAGCCGCCGGCCTGCTGGGCCAGTTCCTTCACGGCGCGCTCGACGTCCCGCCAAACCGTGGGCGGCGGGATGTACCGGACGGAGGGATCGAACCGGGACCCCCGGTCGAGGTACTTCTCCAGAACCTGTACCAGAGCCTTGCTCAGCCGGTAGTCAAACGCCCTGTCCTTGTGACCGGTCGCCGCAAGCACCCAGGCCCGGCGCTCGCCCACCTCCATCCGGGCATGCCAGGCGGTCACCGCGGCCTCACCCGCGTTACAGACGTCCAGGACAAACAGGGTCAGGGGCCGATGCTGCTCCGGGTGGTCCTCGATCAGATCGATCCACCCGCTCACCGGCCGGCTCAGGCGCTTTCCGTCGCTGTCCAGGACGTACAGCTTCTCGCTGCGGTCCTCAGCCAGTTCGCCGTGCCCAACGATGTGCACGATCAGCACGCCGACGTCCTCGGCCACCACGGCCTCTTCGACTAACCTCCCACGGTCGGCAGGTCCGTCCGGCGCCCCGGCCTGGTACGGCGTGTACCGAAACTTCGACAGGACCTCTGCGACCTTGCTGGCCTGCTCGGGGGCTTCCTCCAGGACGTCCAAACCGGGCCTCGGCGAGTCACCGTCCTCGGTACGCGTCAACGCGATCCCTAACGACAGCACCGCGTGCCGCCGCAACGCACCCACGTCTTCCATCGGCCCCCCGTGCACTGGCAACTCCCGCATCCGGCGTTGCCCTGTCCTCCACCTACGTGATCAATGACTCGGGATCGACGATAGACACCATCGAGCCGTCCCGGTGACCACATCATCAAGAACAGGAGGCAGACGATCACCCCGCTACGTCAACCTCTGAAGGACTTCGGGACACGACGGCTTGGCGAGAAGCACACGGCCTGTATCGGTCACCATGCCGAACCTTCTCAGTGGGCCTGGTTCAGTGCCCGGGTCAGTTCCCGGTTAGCCGCCCGCGCGGCATCGAGCTCCTCGGTCCGCTCATTGAGCTGGCCCTTTGTGTCGGCCAGGTCTTGTTCAAGCAGCGTGATGCGACGCTGAAGCTCGTCGATGTCTGCTGAGGCGCCAAGGCCGGATTCTTTCCAGGCGGTTTCCCCAAGGCTCTCGGAGAGACGCCTCTCCAGCTGTCGGACCCGGACTGTCAGCCGCCTGTTCCGCTCCAGCGCGTTGGTCAGGTCTGCCCGCAGCGAGGCCCGGCTGACGGCCGCGATCCGGCCCTCTTCTGGTGGGGCTGCTGCGGCGGCGTGGACGCGTTCGAGGAGGTCACGGTGCCGGTAGAGGTAGGTGCGGTCCACTCGTGCCGCGCGGGCCAGGCCGGAGACTGTGATGTCCTGGTCGCTTCGCAGCAGGACATCGAGGGCTTTGAGAACGCGTTCGCGGCGGCGAGCAGAGTCGGCTCGCCGCCCGTCGATCATGCTGGTCATCCGGTCCTCTCGGGGCGAAGGTCGGGCAGGGGCTGGCGGACGCGCGGCATGCCCAGGGAGACGCCGCGGCTGCGGCGGACCAGCGTGACTGCCTCGTGAATCTGGGCCCGGTCCTCGTCGGTGAGGTCGTCGAGGTCCTGGCGTACCCGCTGAACCAGGCGGCGGACACGGGCAATCTCGTGGTCCGATGGTGTGGCCTCGGTCTTGGCCCAGTGGTCGGCGTTGGCGAAGGCGGCCAGACGTTCACGGTTGCGGAGCAGGTCGGCCAGGTATGCCTCAAGGTCGGGGAGGTAGGAGACGTCGGTGCGGAAGTGTCCGCAGCCCACGCAGCGGAAGCGCACGGGGCAGTCGTGGCCGTCGGCGGCCACGTTGGAGGGTTCGGTGCAGGTGCCGTAGGGGACTTGGACGGAACCGATGGCGCGGCGGGCGTGTTCGGAGTCGAGCAGGGTTTTGGCCTGGCGCCAGATGCGTGTGCCGTGCCGGTCGAACTGCATGGTGGTGACCCGGTCGACCGCTTCGCGGCGGCGTTTCTCGCCGACGCGGTAGTACCGCTGCGTGGTGCTGGCTTCGCGGTGGTCCATCAACGATTGCAGAACGTCCTGGGGGACCCCGGTGTCGGCATGCCGTTGTGCGTAGGTGTGCCGGTAGGTGTAGGGGTAGATCTTGTTCTTGTCGAAGGGCAGCATCGTGGTGACCCGTTTGCCGTCTTCGACGATCACGGTGGGGACGAGGAAGTCGGGCATGCCCTTCACCCAGGCTCGGTGCTGTGCCGACACCCACTCGTAGGTGGTCGCCTTCGTGCCGTGGGGGTTGGCCAAGGTGGCGGGAAAGAGTGTGAGCTTGTCGGCCGGGGTGTCGGGGAAGCGGGCGCGGGCGCGTTCTTGCTGCTTGATGATGAGTGCGGCGGTCGCGCCGGCGATCGGCAGTCGGCGAGCGTGCCGAAGGTTCTTGGTGTTGTCGTAGACAAGGACGGGGCTGCCGTCGCTTTCGCGGTCAAGGCACTGCCATGGCAGTTTGCAGATCTCGTTGGGTCGCCTGCCGGTGTCGATGAGCAGCTCGATGGTCGTGCGGACGTCTGTGGAGCTGGCAGTCTCAAGGGAGTCGAGGTGGGCGCAGAGCTGCCGCATGACTTCCGGAGGCAGGTCACGGCCGGCTTCGGAGTCCTCGGGGTCGTCGGGGATGTCCTCCTGGCGGAGGGCGAAGTCGTCCGCCAGGCCGTGCAGGGGCTGGCCGGACTTGGTCAGGCCCAGGGTCCGGAGCCTGGTCAGCACGCGTCTGGTGTCGCGGACGGTCATGTACTGCGTGCAGCCGGAGATGTCGCCGCGTTCGTTGAGGAAACTCAGCCGGCCCAGGAAGGCAGTGATGTCGACGCGGCCGAGCACGGGCAGGTCGACGCCGTGGTCATCCCGGCTCAGGTGCAGGCTCGTGGAGAATCGGCTCAGGGACTTCAGGGTGCGTTGGACGGCGGTTTTGCCACTCTTTCCGCGGTGCCGGGGGATGTCGTCAAGGGCCCATGCCTTGGCTCCTTCCCTCAGCCAGGGCTGGGTGATCCCGGTGAAGGAGAAGGTGCCGCCGAGGCCGAAGACGCTCGCGTCCCAGACGTCCTTGTGGCGTTCGGTCTCCGGGCTCAGGCCGAAGCGGCGGATGTGCATGAGGAAGCCCCGGGCCTGGGTCCTGTCGGTGCGGGTGAGGACGTCCAGGTCGAGCTCGTCGAGTGAAGTGACTTGCTGAGCACGGGCGTTGTGGGACAGATTGCGCAGCTGGTAGTCCTTGTGCCGGAGTCCGTGGGCGATCCGTTCCTGGAGGCCGAAGAGGATCTCGGCGACTACGCGGTCGGGCAGTCCGCGCAGGCTGACCTTGCGGGACTCTGCGATGGCCGAGGTCGTCAGCCGCCAGAGGTCCTCGTCCTCCAAGGCGCCTTCTTGCCGGAGGTCACGGCATTGGTCGGCGTGGGGCATGCAGTACCCGCCCCCGGTCTCGCCTTGCCGGTCACAGGCAGCGACCTGGCAAGGCCCCAGGGCGGGCAGCGGCTGTACTTCGGGGTGAGCGAGGAAGTCCTCCAGCGGGATCCCGTAGACCTTGCGCCTCTGGTAGTCATGCGACGAGCACAGGAGTGTCGCGCGTCTGCCCGGCCGCTCGCAGTGCGCGACCTGGCAAGGGAAGAACCCGACCATCCGGCCCGATCGCCTGATGGTGACGAACTCGTCGAAGGGCAGGCCGCTTTTCTTCCACCGCTCGGTGCACCCGGTGCACATTCCCTTCTGGTGGGCGTAGTACGACATCTTGTCGCAGCCAGCAACCAGGCAATCTTCGCCGCTGAACTGCGGGTGCGAGCGAGGCAGCAGCAGAACCCGGACGTGAGGATCCCAGCTGAGCAGCTGCAGGAACTCCGGTTGGACGGCGCCCATGAGCCCCGTGGTGACCGTGTCTTCCCCTGCCCCGTGTCGGGGCGTTGCGACTACCAGGTTCACCGGTCCTCCCCCTCGGTCAGGCGGGGCGAAGCCACGCGGTCAACGGCCGCACGTAGGCGTGAGCGGTCCGGATGCAGGTAGGGACGGGGGGAGGCCGGGTTCTTCTGGCCCAGCAGGGCCTGAACCTCATCCAGCGTGCCGCCGGCATCCATGACGTTGCTGGCCATCGCATGCCGGCACATCCGCGGCCCGACCCGGCGGCCCAGCCCCGCCCGTTGCGACAGCGACTCACACAGCTCGCCGATCGCGTCGGTGGTCACCGGCGAGCCATAGGGCGGGCGGAAGAGGTTGACCAGCAAGAAGTCGCTTCCGCCCTGCCCGAGGATCTCGTACCGCTCCACCGCGTACTGGTCGGCGGCCTGTACTACCAGGAAGTCCACCGGCATCACCCACGACTTCCTCGACTTCGACCAGGCGCCGTTCACGTTCTGCCGCCGGATCACGTGCAGGTGGGCCCCCTCGACATCGCACCCCAGCGAGCGCGCATCCATCAGCAGGTGGACATCACAGCGGTGTAGCCCCGCGACCTGTCCTGGACGCAACCCCACCCGGGACAGGAGCAGCACGATCAACCTGTCCCGGGCTGACCGACAGGCCCGCAGCATCGCCACGACTTCCTCGTCGCTGGCCCGGTCCACTTCCGTCTCCGGCTCCTGCAGCCGGTGACGGGCCCGTAGCCGGTACCGCATCCCACCGCTCTCGCCCCGTGCCTCCACCGGCAGGTCACGGTCATCCCCCAGCTCGTAGAGCTGCTCAAGGACCCAGGCTGGCGCGATCTTGTTGACCACCGCGTGAAGCAGGAACATCCGTACCGCGGTCAGCACCTTGTTGATTCGCGCATCCCCGCGGACCGGCTTGCCTCCCGGCCCCGGGACCACGGACTGGCGCTGGCCGCTGTTGCCCGGCGCCCACCGCAGCCACACCATGAACAGCCCCATATCCCGGGCCGCTGTCGACCAATCCCGCCCTGTAACCGCGCACCAGCGCAGGAACAAGGTCACCGCCTCGGCGTACGCCTTCGTCGTCGTCTCTGCCCGGCCCCGCGCCAGGCGTACCTCCCGTAGAAAGCGGTCCGCCTCCTCGACAACCTCCAGCTCGTCGTCCACCACGGTCCAGTACCGGGTCCCCGACGGCATCGAGACCAGAAATGTTCCGTACATTCGTTCTCATGCTCCGCTCGATCGCAACGACCTACGACAGAGCTACACCCCCCGAGAACCGTCGTAATACACCACACGACGACAAGAGATGCCATGTCACACCACTGCCGTCAAAACCCCAGAGAACCCGACGATCTCCTGACCGCGCAGCGCGACCTCCAGGCGGTGCGCGCCGACCTGGCAGCCCTGTACACGGCGCTGCCGTACAGCGTGGAGCCGATCGAAGCCTGGGCGAGGCCCGAGGGCTACTGGCTCTCCACGTCCCCAGCCCACCCGGACTCCCCCGGCTGGACGGACACCGAGCAGCAGCAAGTCGCCGACCTGCGTGAGCGCGAACGCGTCCTGGCCGCCGCGATCGTCACGCACGGCTTCTGGGGCGTGGTCGACGGGCCGGAGCGCTCGGACGCCCGCAGTGGTCTCCGGCACGCCGCCCTGACGGCGGCCGCGGTCCCGGGCAGCGGGGAGCAGGAGGCGTAGCCGTGGCGGGAACGCCGCCCAAGCTGCCGGCCGTGACGGTCATCCTGCCGGGCGGCCAGACCGTCAGGGGCCTGCTCCACGAGCGTCATCAGACCCCCGAGGGCTGGCGGTTCAAGGTCTCCCTCCCGGCCTGGCAGAACACCGAGGACGGGCGTGTGGAGCCCGCCTGGTACACGGTGTGGGTGCAGGCACCCGAGCACGTGGAGCCCGTCGACGGCGTCTCGTACGACGACGTCCCCACCAGCCGGCTCGCGCCGCCGCCGATTGAGCGGGAGATCCTCGGACCTCGCCGCCCGCCCGGCTGGGTCCTGCAGAAGCTGGACGGCCGGCGCGGACCCGACCGCGGCGTCGTACACGCCCCCGACTGTGACGAGGCACCGCAGGGTGCACCCGTGCTGACGGTGGACCAGGCCCTGGACGCTGCCGAGAAGGCGGGCGTGCGGATGTGCACGCTGTGCGGCGCCGCCCAGGAGCTTGAGCCGCTGCTGCACGGCTTCGACCACGGCTTCCGCCAGGGCTCCTGACCAGCTGTCGCAGGTCCTCGCCTCCCGCTCAGCACAACGGTGCGGAGTACGCCTCCGAACCGACCTTGGCGCGCAGTTCTGTGGTTGGGATGTTGCTGCCGCACGATAGGCACATAGTGAGCGGGCCGCCCTCGTTCGGCGCGGACGGACAGTCCGGACTTACGGGCTGGGCCAGTTCGGCCTGGCCGTCAGAGCGCGATGACCTCTCCTCTTACGCAGACTTGACACTTTGGCCCCTGTGGCAGCCGGTGGTGTTGCGGGCCCAACAAGAGGGCCCGCAGCGTGCTCAGTGCCGTGTCTCCCACCACAGGATGATCAAGGTCACGGCGCCACTGCCCAGCCTGTACGCCGCGCCCTGCAGGAACTCACTGGGGACGTCCCGCCCCTGCCGACCCACCCATTTACCCAGGCGGCGGGCGGTTTCGATACCTGCCCTACCCCAGCGGGACGGATGCCTGGCCTGGCTTTTTGCGTTACTCTCGTCCATACCGAGTTCCTCTCGTTTTCATGCGTGCTGGAACCTCGCGCAAGGAGCCCTCCCAACTCAGAGGCCTAGGAACCTGTTGGGGTACAGGGCTCCTTTTGCGTGTCTGCGAAAATAGGCGAGGCCGTTTCCGACTCTGCCCTTATTTCCCTATTCTGGATTTACGCGGAGAGGTGGATCCGGGCTCTATGCCTCGCATTCTGCACAGCAAGTAGACGGCGGTACGAAGCGCGATCAAGCAATAGATGCTGCAGCAAGTCGCCGCCCAGATGCCATATGCGTCCGCGATGTATACGGCTTGCATGCCGACAAGGAATGCGAGGAGGGTGTTTGTTCGCGGCTTCATAGACAGTGCCCAATCCACCGCATGCCACAGCGGGGCCGCAAGGTCCGTCAGCCTGTAGACCAGAGATGCCTTGACGAAGCCGAACGCGTACCGCATCTTGCGAACCGGGGAGAGCAGCAGATCATTCTCGGGGTCGCCTGCAAGGATTGCAGCCCACTCTTCTCGCAGCCGGGCGCGCTTCCGGCCTGCCATCCAGGATGCCAGCTCAGTCGTCCGCGAGGCTGCGCGCACATATTCCAGAAAGCTGTCCTGTGGCTGTGCCCTGACACCGACGCTCAACAGGAGAAGGCCTATGACAAAAATTGCGCCATATTTCCACTGCATGGCCTGATCGAAAACGAAGACCGCGGAAACAAGATAAAGTGCTGGCACGGCTACGCTTCCCCTCCGGCGAGCCCCCAACGGCTTGCATGACGCTTCCGGCGCGCTTCAAGAGCACTATTTACCGCGATACGCCCCGCTGCAGTGAGCTCGTAATAGCGTCGCGCAGGGCGTCCAGGGTGGGGGGCGGTTTCCTCGAAACTCGTGATCCACCCCTGCTTCGCGAGCCGCTCAAGGATCGGGTAGACGGTGCCAGAGCCCAGGTCGGCTGCCTCGCAGATCTTCAGCCCCCAAGCTGGAGCCTCTGGCGGAGATGCCAACAGCACCTTGATCACTTCAACTGTTGGGCGTGTGAGGCGAATTGAGGCCATGCAGCCAGTAGAGCATGTGTCGAGTACGAGTGTCGAGACCCCGTTCCCCGGACGGCAGGCAATCCCCCTGGGGCTAGCGAGACCAGAGGCGCCAGCTCGGGCATCTGCCCTGTACTGAGCCACTGTTCGCAGCCTGGCACCAAGGTTCATCAGCGACGGGTGAAGTCGTGGAGCCGGTCGGCGAGGCGCTGGTCGGGTCGGCGGACGATGATGCAGGAGTCGGCCTTGGTGGTGGCGAGGCGGTCGATTTCCATCTCCAGGCCTCCGGTGGGAGCACTTGCAAGGCTTGCGCCGCTCTTGCGTACGTACTTCGCAACGGCTTCCAGGGTGGCGAGGAAGGTGCTGTCGGGGGCGTCGGAGTCGAGGACGTCGTCGGTGACCTCGTGCAGCCAGTGGCACGCTTCGCGCGTCTCACCGAGGGCGAGGTGGTGCAGGTGCAGGCAGTAGGCGGCGGCGCGGTGTCCGGCGCCGGCGGCGAGCTGCCACCAGAACTGGGCGCTCTCACGGTGGTCGGTGAGGTGGAGCAGGCAGGCGAAGATGAGGGCGCCGTCGACGTCCAGGTGGCGGTCGTCCTGGAGGGCATCGGGTTCCTGGGCGAGGCAGTCGACGTGGTCGGCGGCGTCGGGCCGGTTGAGGATCCAGCGGCACACCACCGAGAGGCGCTGTCCGGCCTGGGCGGCGCGGACCATGTCGGCGGTCGGGCGAGCGGCAGGGCCGGCCGCGTCGGCGGCGAGGCGGCGCAGCGCGGCGCCGACGTCGAAGCCCTCGCGGCGGGTGGTGGGGATGCGTGCGTCGGCCAGCACGTCGTCGATGGCGGTCACTGTGCCGTTCCCTTCCTGGGGTTGTTCTTGCCCGCGGGGGCGGGCAGGTCCAGCCGGATGCGCAGGCGTTCCTTGCCCTTGCGGCCGTGATAGTCGACGGTGCGGGTGTCCAGGCCCATGTAGCGGGCGATCCGCTTGGTGGGGTAGCCGAGCAGGTGGCGCAGGACGATGGCGGTGAACTGGCGGGTGGGCAGTTCCAGGATCGCCTCGTACAGGCCGCCGGCGCTGCTGTTGAACTCCAGCTGGTTGCGGACCGCTTGAAGGTTCTGCGTTATCGGCCCGTTGATCAGAAAGGCCGGAGGGCGGCCGTCCGAATCAAGGCGGCGGGTGACGCCGCGGTGCAGGACGGCGAGTGCCTGCTGTTCGAGGTCGCCCTGCTGCAGCAGTTCGTCCCAGCCTCCGAGGATCTCCAGGAACACGTGGTGGACCACGTCTTCGGCGACCCGGCGGCCACCGAGGTGGATCTCCGCGAAGTCGTGGAAGAACTCCTGGTGACCGAGGTAGAAGGCCTCGAAGTCGAGGGGGAGTTCGGGAGGGGCCTGGACGCGCTGGCCGTGGCCGCCGTCCTGGGGCGATACGTCAGTGCTGACGTCGCCGTTGCCCATGGGATCCTCCAGGCGATGCAGGCGCCGGCCTCGTCACTGAGGACCGGCGCAGGGACCAGACGCAGGCCAACTCGCCTACGTGAGTGCCCAGTTGGTCGGGCTCTCTGGCACCACCATGTCGACTTTGAAGCCGCGAAACTCATGCGACCCTCGAAAACTATTACTCAGAGGACGTTCCGCATGAAGAAGCGGAGTTCATGGTTTGTGCCAGGTTATGGGTGTTTCTCCGGTGGCTCGTTTCGCGAGGTTGGAGATCATCGCGGGGCGGATCATGCTCTCGGAGTGGGCGGGTTTGGTCTCGTAGTCGCGGGCGAGCCGGCGGTGCATCATGATCCACCCGAAACTCCGCTCTACCACCCAGCGCCTCGGTGTCACGGAGAAGCCCTTGACCTGTGTGTTTCGCGGGACAACGTCGACGTCTATGCCGAGGGTGGCGCCGTGTTCGATCGCCTTCTTCTTGTAGCCGGTGTCGACCCATGCCTTGCTGATGGTGGGGCGGTCGGCGGCGATCCGGCTGAGGAGCTGGATGCCGGCCTCGTTGTCGGAGACGCTGGCGGCGGTCACCGTGACCAGCAGTAACAGGCCGAGTGTGTCGACGACGATGCTGCGTTTGCGGCCCACGATTTTCTTGCCGGCGTCGGTGCCCTGGGTGTCGACGGGCACGCTGGGTGCTGTCTTGACGCTCTGGGCGTCGATGACGCAGGCGGTGGGCTCGGAGGCGCGGCCTTCCTGCTGGCGGACGATCCCGTGCAGGTGGACGCCCAGCTTCTCGATCGTGCCGTCGGCGGTCCAGGCGCTGAAGTATCCGAAGACCGTGGTGTGCGGCGGGAAGTCGTGGGGCAGGTAGCGCCATGGGATGCCGGTCCGGTTGAGGTAGAGGATCGCGTTCATGACTTCCCGCAGGTCGGCGACCTTGCCGCCGAGGTTGAGGGAGTTCTTCTGCCGCTCGGCCCGCCAGGCGGTCAAGATCGGTTCCATCAACGCCCAGCGGGCATCGGACAGATCACTGAGATAGGGCAGTCGCGGGGCCATGAAGATACTGACTCACGCGGTCCGCACGGCCGCTATCGCTCGAACGGGCGAGGCAAAGCAGTTGCTACCGGGTCATCTTCGAACCGGACAGGAGGTGTCGGGTATGTCAGTGCTGAAGCGGGCACCTGAACCCTCTTGAAAGCTGGGCGATTTCGGCAAATGCCCTGTACCGAGGTACCGCTGGCAGAAAGTGACCGGGGCGTAGTGGCCCATAAGTGATGCGAACGTCCTCTAATACCGGTCACGGCCCACCCTTGCCACTCGGTAGCACCCGTGGAGCACCACGCACTCACGGAGCAGCGGCTCGCCTCTTCAAGTGTCAACGAGGCCCCGAAGGACCCATGACGCGGTTACGTGGCGGGGGGACCTGCGTTCACCGCCCTGTGCCGCCTCTTCGATGAGCCGCACAAGGCGGTTCGCTCTTCATGCCCGCGGGGCGGCCGCTGAGTTCCCCGGGCAGGAAGTCCCGGTCGGCGTGCACGCACAAGGACCGGACCCACTGCCCCGGGTCCAGCGGAATCGTCAGCAACGCACCGCGCACATCGGCGGTGGCGGCGCCGTCCTCCATGCGCCAGGCCTCCGCGGCGTATGAGGGGAAGCCGAGGTCCAGAGCCGCGTCGGAACCCGGTTCCCAATGCCTCGGTTGCTCGGTGATGTCCATCAGGAGTAGCCCTTGCGGCCCGAAGTCGAGGATCGACTCGATCTCCGACTCCACCAGCCGCTGGTCTGCCCGGCGGCCGGTCCCTACGTCCCACACCTCCACCCCGCCCGACGACGTCACCGCAGCCAGCCGCGTGCCGTCTTGGTTGAACGCCACCGCCCGGCCGAATCCGCCGTCTGCAAGACCTGGGCCGAGCTTCAGTTCGGGCTCCACGAGCGTGCCGTCGGCCAGGTTCCAGACCCGCACGGTGCCGTCCGCCAGTACGGCCGCACGGTCGGGATGACCTGGTACCCGCTCCAGTACGCAGCCCGCGGCACAGTTCCGTCCGGCATCGGGCAGCGGTTCGCCGATCCTCTCTGCCGTTCGCGCGTCGACGCGTTCGAGGCCGCCGTCGCTGAGAACCGCCACCGTGTCCCCGCCCAGCGGCTCGACTCCGTGCACGGAGCCCGCCTTCTGCACCGGGCCCAGGCGACGTCTGGCGTCCAACCCTGGTGTGCGATAGCGCCACACACCAGATGCCTCCCAGGCCACGGCATACGCACCGGAGTCGGTGAAACGAGCGTCCGCGAATTTCTCGGCCTCCGCATCGGGAGGCATGGCGCGTCGGTTCGGTTCTCCGCCTCCCGGAGCCGATGCCAGCAGCAAGCCTCCGTCCGGCGCCATCATGAGCCGCTGCCGACCGTGCCGGTCCCACACCTCGGCCCAGCCCGCCGGGGTGAGCTTCCGTACCGGCGTGCTGGTGGACTCCGGTTCCAGGACCAGTAGATCCGAGCCGACCGGCAGGAGCAGCCTGATCCCGCCTTTCTCAGCGGGGACCACGACACTCGAACGTATGGTCGACCCCGTCTCGTCGACTGGGACCGCCGTCCAGTAGTAGCTGTCGCCGTGCAGGGACGTGATCGTCAGGAAGTTGCTGTTCACGTCTGGCCCCGCTACGGAGTCGATGCCGTCCACGAGGTACCCGCCCGTCAGATCCGGGCTTCCGCTCTCCATGCCGTGGACCGAATGCGATCGCTTTCCGTTCACGGGGTTCACCACGTCGCCGGGGTAGTCACCCGCGTCGGACAGCAGCACTCGTCCATCACGTAGTGCCTCCATGACTCCGTCGATCGGTTCGCCCCGGGGCTTCCCTCCGTTCAAGGGCACGAGCAGCGCCTGGTTCCGGCCGGCTTCCGGGGACTCATGGCCGACGACGACGGCGTGCTCACCGTCGGAAGCCAGCCGAGCCTGCACCACTCCCGTCCAGTCGGGCGTCCACACAAGCCGTGCCACCGCCGAGGCACCTTCCGAGGTGTCCCACAGCACGGCCCGCTCCTTGCCCGCCTCGTTCTCGTACAGCAACAACAGCCGACCGTCCGTACGGAAGTCCATGCCGAACCCCATGACGACACCACCGTGGCTCGGAGGCACCTGAAGGGAGAATCCAGCGAGCGGTCCCTGGCAGCCCGTGGGGCGCACCACGATGCGCCCGTCGTCGAACAAGGCCGCCAGCAGACAGCCGTCGTCGCGGAGTTGGATGTCGACCGGCAGTCCGGGCAGAACGACCTCCGTGCGCCGGAACGTCCCGTCGCTCCAGTCGCGCCACACGGACACCTGGCCCCCGTCTGAGGCGGTCGCCACCGTACGGCCGTCTGCGCTGGAGGTGAATGACGACAGCGTCCCGGTCCAGGCGGCGTCACGCTGTTCGACCACTGTCCGCATAGACACATACCGTTTCAGCAGTGCCTGTCGTGCCTCAGGCGTATCAGCGTTGTTCATGGCCGCCAGGGAGAGCTGGAGGGAGGTGGACGGCGATTTACCGGCGAGCGCTTCGGATCTCTTGGCCAGCGCCTGCGAGGCCTGTTGCCACAGGTGTCGCTTCGATCGTTCGTTGCTGAGGCCGAACTGCACCGCCAGCACCACGGAGATGACGGACAGAAGGGCCAACGCGGCAGTCACCGCTCGCCACCGGCGTAACCCGCGGCGACGATGGCGCACTGCCGCCGCGATGAACTCCCCCTCCGCCGCCGACACATCCGCGGGGCTGCGCTCGAGCCAGTGCAGGGCCGTCTCCAGTGCGACACCGCGCAGCAGGAGCCCGCGATCACGGCCGCCCCCGGCCCAGCGCGCCCGCTGTTCACGCACCTGTTCCTGCCAGCCGCGGAACTCGCGGGAGTCCTCCAGCCAGTGCCCCAGCTGTTCCCACTGCCGGGTCAGGGCCTCGTGCGCCAGGTCGGCGATGGGTTCACCGTCGGCGCCCACGGTGATGCGCAGGAAGCGGGTGCGTACGGCGAGGGACTCGGCGACGGCGCGGAGCGGGGTGGGCAATTCCGCCAGGCGTGCCGGGACGCGGGTGAACCCGCCTGACGGATGGGGACGTGCCAGTTGCACGAAGAGGCGTCGTACCAGCCCTTCACCGCGGAGCGCGACGACTTCACCGACTCGCTTCTCGCCATGGGCTGAGAGGGCTCCGGCGACACCGCCGAGCGCGGCGTAGCCCTTGTGTGTCAGGGTCCATCCGCCGCGTTCGAGCTGTTCCGACGCCCAGAGTTCGGTGAGTGTGAACTCGACCATGGGCAACTGCCCGGGTTCGCCCTCTACGTCCGTGGCGATGCGTTCGGCCAGACCGGGCTCGAGTTGCAGGCCGGGAACGCGGGTCGTCGGCCCCTTGATGACCTGCAGGAGTTGCTCGGGGGACAGGGGTGCGACAAGTTGGGCGCAGTCACTGAGTGCTGCGGCAGTGCCGGGGGCGGCCAGATCGTCCAGTGAGGCTGAGCGCAGTGTCGCCAGGACCCTGATCCGGCGGCCCTCCGCGGTCGCGGACGCCATGGCGATGCAGAGCGCCAGTAGGTCGCGTGCGCAACGCGGTTCGGACGTGACGATTTCCTCGAGCTGGTTGAGGAACAGGACATGCCCTCGTGACCCGCCGTGGCTCAGCACCCGGGTCCCGAGTGCCTCGGGAGTCAGCCCGCCGTCCGCATCGAGGACGTCGGCCAGGATCACAGCGTCGCGTTCGCCTTCGGCGGCGCCCAGGCCCGGTTCCAGAAGCGGAGTGAGCGCCCTGGCGAGGGTGAGGGACGGACGGGTGCCGGGCAGCGGGCGGATCTCCGAGACGGTGTGACCGAGCGCGCGCAAGCGAGGGATGACCCCGGCACGGACAAGGGATGTCTTTCCGCTGCCCGACGGCCCCACCACGGGCACGACGAGGTGACGGTCGACCGCGTCCAACAGTCGCTCCACATCGTTCTCGCGGCCGAAGAAGTACTCCTCGTCCTCCTCTCGGAAGGCATCCAGCCCCTGGTAGGGGCATCGGCGCAGACCCGGCCGGAGTTCGAGGAGCGCGGCGGCGGGGATGAGGTAGGAAGCGCCGGAGCGGTCCGTTGCGACGGTCATGCCGACCACGCCACCCACCTCCTCGTCCCACACCGGGGCCCCGCTGCAGCCAGGTGCGATGCGGTGGGTCTCGCCGTCCCCCTCCATGGAGATCCAGCCCGCGCCGACCGCGGCGCGCAACCGTCCACTGATCCAGGCACCGTGCTCGGCGGATGCGGGAAATCCCAGGAGACGGAAGCGGTGTCCCCAGACGTCGTCCGCTCCGGCGAGCGGCACCGGGCGGACATTAGGCAGCCGCCCGGGAAGTTCCAGCAGGGCGATGTCCCCGCTGCCGTCCGCATCAACCGGCAGCCAGGCGGTGATCCGGGACGGGTACCTCGACGAACCGCGCTGCAAGGGGAACTCGACCAGAA
Organism: Streptomyces sp. S3(2020); assembly: GCF_013044505.1. Lineage (GTDB taxonomy): Bacteria > Actinomycetota > Actinomycetes > Streptomycetales > Streptomycetaceae > Streptomyces. The sequence goes on from NZ_JABERD010000042.1 coordinate 28,662, forward strand.
CGGAACCTGTCGGCGGCGACAGCGCCCTTTCATCGCTCCCGAGCGCCTGCGCCACCACGTGGGCGCACGTGGCGACCGTGTGCGGCGCGATGAGGAAACCAGTACCGACCGGTGTGCCCTCCGCGGTGCACAGCCGGGCCACAGCAGAACCGAAGGCGGGAAGGCGGCCGCCAGGCGGGCGCGACTCGGTCGCTGTCACGGTTGTCGCGTCCTCCAGGTGGCGGTCACGGCGAAGTTCGCCTCGGTCGTGCCACGCGCCACGACGACACCGGCCTCCGCCGTGAGCTTGACTCCGAACTCGACGGTCACGGACTCGGGGGCGGTCGACAGGCCCCGGGTCGCCGTCACCACCGCGACAAGAGCGGGACCAACCCGTTTCAAGGCCTCTTGGAGAGTGTCCGACGCGCCACGGGCGAGATCGGCGCGTCGCCCGACCCGGTCGATGCCCGTGCTGTCCCCCTCCGAGACCTCAAGCAGTACGACGTGCCCGTCATCCAGCAACATTTCACCCACGTACGCCACCCTGCGTTCCCCTTCATGTCCGTTGCGCCCCGCATGAGACGTACGCCCTATTGCAGGAGTTCGTGCCCTGCGGTCGCAAGCGGCATCACGGGAACACTGCTCCTGCGAGGGAATTGCTCCCAAGCCGGTTTCGACGAACCGCCTCGCGTGCTAGCGATGTGGGCTCCTTCACACTTCGGTCTCGCAGGTCAACGTCACCACGACGCCCTTCCGCACAGCTGCGGCAGCCGCTCCCGGGCGGCATCATGTCCCCCTTCGCCATCCTCCGAGGTGGCCGATGACGCTGCCCGTAGCCGCCCCGATCGCGGCGATGGCCATCTTCACTCGCTGGTAGTGGCCCTGGTAGCCCTTGGCGGTGATCTCCTGGTGCAGCACCCTCGCGGTGTGCTCGCCCTCGTCCCATCGCTGCTGCAGGTATTCCAGGTAGGGATTGAGGCTGGTCGTTCGCTGCGGCGGGGCGCGGCGTGCACACTCCTGCCAGCTGGTGGCGCGGGCGTACTTGGCCACCGTGCGTCGGTTCAGGCCCAGTTCGCGGGCGCTGGCGCTGAGCGAGCCCAGTTTGCGTGGCCGGGAGAGGACCTGGGGCCTCTCCCGGCCACCCGCGCTTCAGACGAACTCGGCAGAGGCGCCGAGCATCGTCTATCCGGTCAGGTGCCGCACAAGGATGTTGAGTGCCGTGCCGAGCACCCACAGGAGCATCTTTCCTGTAGGGGTGTCCGCCCAGGTGCAGGCGTTGCGAACCAGTCGGCGGCCGGTGGTGAACCAGCGGCTTGTGCGTGAACGCACGAGGGCGGCAAGCCTTCGTAGCAGGAGTGCGCAGCGCAAGGGGTTCCTCCATGGAGGTCGGTTGTGTCAGGTCAGGCCCCTTTCCTCGTGGGGCCCTGACTGACGGTCCCGGCCGTTTCGGCGCCCTGGACGCTCTGTCACAACCGCGGAAAACGACACGCGACTTGGGACGAGCTGTCATCCTGACGGGACGAATCTGGACGGTTCTAGACGGCAGTAGTAGGAGGACGCGCTGTGGGCAGACCGGGGAGGTTGAAGCAGCCGGATCTGCCGGAGGGACCGCTCCAACGTCTGAACGACGCGCTGCACGACCTTCACTTCCGGGCGGGCAGACCCTCATTGAGCCTGATGTGCCAATCGGTGGCCGACGGGCGTGTATCGCGCAGCCGGCTGCACACGGTATTCACCACCGGCCGGCTCCCCTCCTGGGACGTCGTAGACACGGTGGTAGAGATTCTTGCCGCAGCGGCTCGGGACACTACGCCGGAAGCCGAGATCAACGAATTCCTGCGCTTGTGGCGAGCGGCAGCCGCGGCGGACCACGCGCTGCCGGCCCACGATGTCACAACGCCAAGTCCGGTCACCGATCGACGGGCTGCAGAAGCCACCGCAGAACTGCTCGCTCTGGAGTGCGACGCCGCGGTGCTCCATCCGGGCCAGGCACTGGGACTGACGTACAGGATCCGCATGCAGGCGGACGGGCCTCTGCCTGTCATGCTGGGCGCCAGCTTGGTCGGCCGGGACTCAACGGAGTACTACGACACGTCAGGGGACCTGCACGTTACGCTCACCCCGGGCCCAGAGTCGACGTATCACCGCTGCCTGCGAGTCCCTGCCAATACGCCCGCGGGTGACTACCGACTGATCGGCGGGGTCTGGTACCCGAGAAGCGGTGAGAGAAGGATGGCATGGAAGGACCAGGGCTACATCGTGCAGATCGACAGGTAAGTCATCGCACTCCGCCCTGCACCGCGTCCTGGAGGACGCTCAACGATGTCCCGGTACCAACCCGACAGCATCTCCACGGCAGCCCAACTCTCCGTTGACACCTGGAGCAACCGCAATCTGGTGGGCCTCGGCGACCACAACAGAGATCCGGTTCGGCGGGAGGCCGTGCGGATGGGACTCACCCTTCGGCGGGCACCTCGCTCCGCGGCCCACCCATCCGGCTGGTGCATGAACGCCCGGCGCTGCCTCGGGCGGTTACAGCGGGGCTCTGGCACAGATCTTGGACAGCGGCCGCGGAGGGCCACTGGAACAGGATGATCTTGCGGAGCAGTTCGAATCCGGCGCGTCCGTAAAGCTGCCGCTGAATCTTCTAGCTGCGGGTAACGGCGCCCTCGACGCTTCCGGAGCTCCAGGGCAGGGTCAGGCCGGCGACCACGGCCTTGAGATCGGAGGTCAGCCCGCCGGCGAAGTCGGTGATGCCAGGCCGTTGTGCAGCGCGAGCTCTGTCGATCCACTCCGGCAGCAGAGTGCCGGTGCGTGTCGTGAGCATTTCCGCGAACTCGCGTACCAGTTGATGGGCCTGATCCAGTTCCGGGCAAGCAGCCAGCACGGTCTTGAACTGCTGAATCTCGTCCTGGGTGAGGATGTCCGGGCGGCGGGTGGCGGGTGAGCCAGCCGGACACCGTCCGGACGGACGGTGCCGCGGCCCCACGCGCCGGGGCGCCGGGGCGCCCGCATGCCCAACTCCCGGACGCGACGGGCCCGTCGACGGGCTCATAGGCCTTGAGGCGTAACTGGGCCCCGGCCAGAACTACTTCGTGGTGTGTTCGGAGTCGGGGAGGTCCGGCGGGAAGTGGCGTCGTTGTCCACCTGCGCCTGCACCAGGTCGCTCAGCGCGTCGATGAAGGGCTGGGCAGGCGTGCCCGGGCCGATCGCGACGGCAGTCTGACGCAGACGGAAATGTCCGACAACCCCGCTGCCTCTGGTACGCATCCGATACAAATCCCTGCGCGATTCCACGTGGTGGGTCTGGGCTGGCGGCCGCTGCTGGAACGTCTGCATGAACAGATCTGTGCAGTCGCCCCCGGCTACCGTCTCGTCGATCGCAAGGAGAAGCTGGGTGGTCACTATGAGGAGAGCCGCCACAGTTGGGTCTGTGCTCGCGCTTGCTCCGCTGGAGTTTCGCGTACGAGGTGATACAGATTCTCGAAATACTCCTGCCACCGGTTCGGATCCGGTAAGTGGTTACTCGCCCGCTTGGCCCGCTCGGCCTGCACCAGCGGTTCCATGCGTTCCCACACCGAGATCACCGACCCACCCAGGTAGCCCGACACGGGCTCGATATCCACTACACCGTGCGCGACCAGGGCGCCCAAGTTGTCGTAGAACCACGCCAGTTCCCGCACGAGATCCCGCTCGGACTCAGGCAGTCCCTCGAGCCCTGCGGACAGATCGCAGCTGGGCAATTGCTCGTAGACCACCTGCCGGGCCCGGGCCAGCTGAATACTGCGATGCTCGCGAAACAGATCCACCAGAACGGGCAGAGTGTTCGCGTGCTCCGTCAGTCGCAGCTGTCGCAGAGACGCGAAGCCGGAAACCCCCAGCGCGACAACCGACACCAGCACCGCAGCAATCTCCACGCCCCACCCCCGCCACCGCCCTACTGCCATGGCGTTCCCCACCCGTGACGGAAACAACCGCCCACGGTCAGCCACATGCCGGACATGATCGAGCTTGGCCAAGGCGAACAGGTCACGAGACTCGTCCCCGATTGCAGGAAGAGCGCACGCCATCTCCTGCATAACCCCTCCCTGGCGGGAGGACCTATGACCCGGCATGTGCGCCCCACTAGCGTCCGGCAACGGCGCTGGCCCGCAGTTGACCTACCCCTGCACCTTGCATGAGGCCACCAGTCCCTTCCCCCACGAACTCGGAAGCTCGACAATCTCCTGACGCGCGGTCATACACGCCCCTGCCCGCAGAGGGGGCGGGCGCAAGCGCGACTATCCAAGACAGCTCAGCGACGAACGAGCCGTCCAACCAGCACGGTACGGGTCACCACAGGTGACAACGGGTGCCGACAGCCTGGCTTTAACGGCGCAGTTGGCCCCGCCAGAATCGGCCTGACGTGGACCCATGAGCGTGTTCGATTCCGGCCTGGCTTGGCCCCACCGTGCGCCGTCGGGCCTGGCGAGTGGCAGGGCCGCTTCGGACCGGAACTGGGTCTGTCTGCTGTGGGCGGAGCCAGCGCAAGCCGGAGAAGTGGGGCCGCCGCGGAGCGTTAAAGCCAACAGCCGTGCCAACGGGCGCCCTCCACAGCGTTTCGCACCATCAGACGGCATCAAAGTATGGGTTCACACCACATGGGGCAACGCTGCAGCAGTTCCTAGTGCCGCATCAGGCAACGTTCGCCTTGCCGTGACGTTGGCGGGAACTGTCCTGCTGCTCGCGAGGTCAGCCGAATGTCTCGCGGTGGCGCTTCAGTCGAAATCGCTGGCGGAAGTGAGGCCCTCGACGAAGGATCCGAAGTCCGCGGCGAGGGCCAACTCCACGCTGAAGTCAGCGTCGAACCATCCGACTGAAGGTTCCCCGTGTCGGCCGCACGCCCGGTAGTCCAGCGCGATCCAGCAGGGTCCGTCGCCCGAGAGGAGCACGACAGGCGAGGGCAGACCCCATTCCTCGACCAGGTAGGGACTGTCGAGCAACGAGACTGTGCTTTCGCGGTGGCCGATGCCCATCACATGGTCGAACGGGACGTGGTCCTCCCTCCAGGAGGTCGGCCTGTCTGTCCGGAAAGCGTTCCGAGCACCTGTCACCTGGCCGCCGTTCTGAACGCGCAACAGATCAATCAGCGCGGCTGGGAGCGTGACATCGAGCAGTCGCTCGGCGTCCCGCACAGCCTGGTCAGTCAGCGGCTGCTGCACCCCATAGTTGCTGCTGGCGTCCCAGAACGCGGGCAGCACATCGTCAGAACGAGCCATGACTCGAATCGTAGGAGCTATGGGCTGCGGTTGACCGCCGGAGGAGGCTCAGGTGTCCAGAATGATCACGTGGCTGAACGTGTGCGCGTCCGGGAGATCGATGACGACGAGGGGCGGCGGTTGTTGCAGATCGTTCGGCGGGGCACCGGGTCCGTGGTGACCTGGCGGCGGGCACAGATGGTGCTGCTCTCCGCGCAGGGCATGCCGGTGGACAAGATCGCTGCGGTGACGTTCGCCAGCGCGGACCGGGTGCGCGACGTGATCCACAACTTCAACGCGGACGGCTTCGACTCGCTGTATCCGAAGTACAAGGGCGGCCGTCCCAGAACCTTCTCGTTGCCTGAGCAGCGCGAGATCAAGAAGATCGCCAAGTCCAAGCCGGCCGAGCACGGCCTGCCGTTTTCGACCTGGAGCTTGGTCAAGCTGGCCGACTTCCTGGTCGCCGAGGGGGTGGTCGACGACATCAGCCACGAGGGCCTGCGCATTGTGCTCCGCGAGGAGGGCGTCTCCTTTCAACGCGTGAAGACCTGGAAGTCCTCGAACGATCCCGACTACGAGGCGAAGAAGGCCCGTGTCGAGCACCTCTACGCCATCGCCGACGGCGAGGTCGTCCCCGAGAACAGCGAGCCCGAAGTCATCTTCTGCATGGACGAGTTCGGCCCGCTCAATCTGCAACCCCACCCCGGACGCCAGTGGGCTGAGCGCGGCGGCAAGGGCAAGGACCCCGATCGCGAGCCAAGGCCGCGCCGCCGGGCTACCTACACCCGCCCGCACGGGGTCCGGCACCTGTTCGCGGCCTACGACCTGGGCAAAGACCAGCTCTACGGCCACATCAAGAAGACCAAGAATCGCTCGAAGTTCCTGGAGTTCTGCCGTTACCTGCGCAGTCTCCACCCGGCCGACGTGCGCATAGCCATCGTGTGCGACAACTACTCGCCGCACCTGACCACGAAGCGGTGCCGTCGGGTGGCGGACTGGGCCGAGGCGAACAACGTCGAAATCGCCTACACCCCGACCAACTCCTCGTGGCTGAACCGGATCGAGGCCCAGTTCACGGCCCTGCGCTACTTCACCCTCGACGGCACCGACCACGCCAGCGATAAGGAGCAGGGCAGCATGATCCGCCGCTACATCATCTGGCGGAACAAGCATGCCCAAGACGAGCGCCTTCGCGACGTCGTGAACAGGGCGAACGTTGCCTGATGCGGCACTAGCCTGTGCAGCACCCAAAGCATCCTCGTCTCCGCCCTGAAGTGACCGATATGACCGCACCGGCAGCGCCCGCTCCAACCCTCCGTCAGATGCGGAAAGTTGTAGCAGCGAGCGTCATAGAAACAACGATCGACTGGTACGACTTCTTCATCTACGCCCTGTGCACCGGGCTGGTCTTCAACGGCCTGTTCTTCGACGGGCCAGGCGAGGACTCGCTGATCATCTCCTTCGCCACCTTCGGCATCAGCTTGTTCCTCCGGCCGGTCGACGCCGCCCTCGGTGACCGCCTCGGCCGCCGCGCGATGCTCATCGCCACCCTGCTGCTGATGGGTGTCGCGCCCCCCTCATCGGGGTCCTGCCGGCATCGGACTCCGTCGGCGTGGGCGCTCCGGTCCTGCTCGTGCTCGTACTCGTACGGATCCTCCAGGGCCTGTCCGCGGGCGGCGAGTGAGGCGGCGCTGCGCTTATCTCCGTGGAACACGCGCCGAAGGGGCAGCGCGGGCGTTTCGGCGCCTGTCCCCGGCTCAGTACGCCGCTGGGCCTGCTCCTGACCAATGGCGCCCTGGCCGCCGTCACCGCCGTAACGATGGACGGCCAGTTTCTCGTCTGGGGCTGGCACATCCCGCATGCACGTGAAGTACATCCGCCGCTACTTCCTGGCCCGCTGCCGCCGCAGGACCGCGAACGGTTCGCCGAGGACCTGCTCATCCTCAGCCACTCGGCCTGGGACGTACCGCCAGGCACCATCGACCGACTACACAGTTACGGTGGAATCGGCGGCGATCCCGGCGCCAATCCAGGACGCGCGGGAGGCGGTCGGGGTCGCGACTCGTCAACGGTCACCCAACCTGCGTGAGGCGACGCGGGCCATGGCCCGGCACCACAACCGCGTCGCCCCCTCCGGCTGCCACTGCCGTAATTGCCGCCCCTGCCACCTGCCTCGCCGTTCCCGAGGCGGGCCGCCCCTATTACGGCCGGCTGACAGTGGTGGTCATCAACGCGGCCCCGCCGTACAGGGCGCGGGTCGGCCTCGAGCTGACCGCGGGCGGCGGGAGAACGAGCTGGAAACACTCACGCTCTCCCACAACCACCTCTACGACGGGCTCAGGCTCAGCACGGTCGTCGTACGGCAGCAGGACTCCGATCGGCTCCAGGTGGACGGGCTTCGCCGGGTGTCTGGTCGTATCGGTCGCGGAAAACCCGGGCGAAGTGGGCCTGGCTGGCGAAGCCCCAGCGGTGGGCGATCTCGGCGACCGTGAGGTGACGGGAGTCTTGGGCGGTCAGCTGCTCGCGCGCCTTCGCCAGCCGTCGGTCGAGGATGTGGCGTGCGGGTGTGACGCCGCTGTGCCGGAAGACACGGCCGAGGTGCCGTGTGGAGACGCCGAGTGCCTGCGCGACCCGTTCCACGCTGAGGGCCGGGTCAGTCAGGTGCCGGTCGATGTAGTCCCGGGCCATGGCCAGCCGGGACGAGTTGGTGGGCGGAGCGGAGGCGTCGCCCAGGCGCGGGACGGCCAGTGTGCGGACCAGGTCCAGCACCGTGGCCTCGCTCCGCGCCGGGTCGGCGTTGCCGCGGCCTGTGGCCCAGTAGGTCAGCACGGACTCCAGGGTGGACACCGCCGCGCCCCGCTCGAACAGCAGGGGCGCGGGCAGGTCGCCGGTGGCGCAGTGCTCGGCGAAGGTCTCGCGGGGGATGTCCACCAGCAGCTTGCGCATAGCCGAGGGGAAACCGAACAGGTACGGGCCCCGGGTGTCGTAGAGGACCGCGTCGCCCGCCCGGACCGTGAGGCAGCCGGCCTCGTGGAAGAAGACCGCCTGGCCGGCCGTCAGCAGGCTGACGAAGACCGAGTCCTTCGGCAGGGCCTGGCAGGTGCGCCGGGTGCGTTCGATGACGTGTTCGTTTCCGGTGATCGAGGCCAGCCTGAGGCCGCCCAGCCCGAAATTGGCCTGGGTCGCCAGCAGGCCGTCCTTGGAGTAGGACGAGCAGGTCAGACCCACCAGCGCCTGTCGGTTGTACTCCTCCCAGAAACCGATCCGGTCGGCGGGATCGACGGACCACGTGGACACACGGGAGACGAGAGCCGCGCTCACCAGGGCCTCCAATCGCTCCCGCCGGAGTCGTCGAACGGCGCGGGAACCCTTCCGAAGTTACCGGAAGAGCGAGTTGACGTAGTCGGCGCCGATGCCCACCTTCTCGTAGTGCGTGCGGCACATCTCGATGTAGTCGTGGACGTCGAAGAAGCCGTCGGGCTCTCCGTTCTCGTCCAGCCAGATCAGCGGGCCCTTGACGATGAAGAACGCCTTCATCGGCTCGTCGCTCTCGTACGCCACCAGCGTGTGCCCCTCCCCCGGCGCCTCGTACACGAAGTCACCCGCGTGCGCGGTCCACGGCCGCTCCAGGTAGCCCCACTTCCCGGAGATCGTGTACGCGAACACCTCGTGCGGGTGGTAGTGCCGGTTGACCAGTCCCGCTGCCTTGGCGCGCAGGATGTCGGCCCAGCTGTTGTCCTTGACGTTGATCCACAGCGGGCGCGAGCCGACGGTCTCGGTGAACGGCACGTAGTACCGGTCGTCGTCGGTGGCGACCTGGGAGAGGTAGACCTCGGGCAGGGCGTCCGGCTTGAGGGAGTTCGTGATCGGCTTGATGTTCTTCCAGAACTCGTTGCCGGCGGCGTCGGGCATGATCGGCTCCCTGCGTCTCGCGGGTGGGTGGCCGCCAGTGAACACCGGTGATCGACAGCGGGTCTTTCCCGTGGCGGACAGGCCGTCTTGCCTATTCGGGACATGCCGGTTCCTGGCAGGACGGGCGCCCTCAGGTGCCGCGAGGAGAAACCATCGACAGACGTTACCCAGGGCCGCCCACGAACCACACGCAAGGCGATCGGCTGCTGGCAGTGCCAGGGCTGGAACCAAACACCCGCTGGATGACCTGCCTGAAGACCGCGTCTACAGACCTTGCGACCTCGCTGCCGATCGAGGTCGGGGCGTGCTGGCCTGGCGGGTCGGCTGGTGGGTATTCAGCAGGTGCCGGACGAGCACCAGTTGGCAGTGCAGACCAGTTGGTGGTCAGGCCCGGCGCCGGCGGCCCGCTTGCGCTCCCCCGCCGCGCCGCTCTCCGCAGCACGGACTCGCGCTGGGCCGTCCAGGGAGCGGCCAGCTCCCCGATCAAACCGCCGAGATGGCGGCAGGACAGGCCGAGCGGGTCCGGCAGGACGTCACAACCTTCCAGCCCGTGCGGCCGTCGTCACGTCCACAACCCTGTACCCGCTCGACCGGGGGCTGGGGCTCCTGGCTACCCCCGCCGGCCCGCTGTCACGGCAGCGCGCTCTCGCCACTGCCGCACGTCCGGACCATTGGGCTCCCAGCCATGGCAGAACTGTCGTAGCGCCTCGCACCTGGCCGGCATGGCAGCCTGGCGGACAGGCCAGAGCGGCGCCTCCCAGCCGTAGGCGTGGAAGAAGTGGTCGAGCGCTTGGCAGTGCTCGAGATGGTGCATCCTCAACCGGTTCCCCGAGATGGGCGAACTCCCAGTCGACCACCACTGCGGCCTGGAAGGTTACGAGATCGAGCAGCACATTGTTGGGGCCGAAGTTCGAACTCGCCCGCGCCCAGCACCGACTATGGGACTCTATCGCCGCACAAAGCCCAGACGACTGGGCGAGACCGATACAACGAGCCGCTCACACCTGGCACAAACACCGCCAAGAACAGCCCTACCGGTCGTTCGTCAAATCCGGAGTAACGCCCTCTCAGCAAGTAGACCGTTGCGGCTCATGGCGGCGGGTCGGGTCTTGTTTCGGCCGGCCGACTGCGATTGCTGTGCCAGTCCAGTATCAGGACCGTGGCGTCGTCCTTGAGGCTGCCATGGCAGGCGTCGAGCACCGCGGCGGTCAGGCTCCGGACAGCTTCTCGCGGGTGCAGCCCGCGGGTGTCGTGAACGACCGAGGCCAGGTCGACGACCGCGGCACCGCGCTCCTGCATGCCGTCGGTGAGCAGGACCAGGCGGTCCCCGGGACGCAACTGCAGTTCCTGTAGGCGGTAGGGGGTGGGTGCCGCCACCCCGAACGGCAGGTTGACGGCGAGTTCCACCTCTTCGACGGCGTTGTCACGCATCAGCAGCGGCCAGGGGTGGCCGGCGTTGACCAGTTCGCACCGTCCCGTTTCGAGGTCGACGCACAGCAGCTGTCCGGTGGCCAGACCACGGCTGTGGCTCAGCAGGGCCTGATGGGCGTGGTGGGCCTGCTTGAGGGCGTCGCAGCCGCTGCGTCGGGCACGCCGCAGCGCGCCGACCAACAGGGTGGCCAGCAGCGCGGAGTTCGTGTCGTGGCCCATCGCGTCGGTGATCGACAGGTGCAGGGTGCCGCGGTCGAGGGTGTAGTCGTAGGTGTCGCCACCGATGTCGTCCGCCGGGACCAGCCCGGCGGCCAGAGTGAACTGGGCGGCCTCGCAGCAGGGGGCCGAGGGCAGGAGTTGGTGCTGGATCTCTGCGGCCAGGCTGGTCTCGGTGGTGCGCCGGCCCAGGTGGTAAAGGTCGGTGAAGCGCCGGTCCGTGACGATGATGTAGGCCAGTGCGTGGGCCGCGTCGCGGACCTGTCGCAGCACAGTGTCGTCCGCGGACTGCAGGGTCAACTCCAGAACGCCGATGCAGTCGCCGCGGTTGGTGACCGGCGTGATGACGCGCTGTCCGCCCTGGCCGTCCGGACCCACATACTGGTGCTGGCTCTGCAGAACGCTGTCGTAGACGCTGCCCTGCAGGTCGATCGGCTCGCCAGGGTCGGCGGGCTCATCGCCGGCCGCGGCAAGGCGTACCAGCCGCTGGCCGATGAGGTCGACAAACAAGAAGGACACGCTCTCGGCACCGAACCGCTTCTGCAGGTCGAGTGCCACGACGTCGACGGACTCACCGGGCGGGGCCGCTTCCGCAGCGGCCAGCAACTCGCCCAGTTCCAGGTCTCCACCGTTCACAGCAACCTCCTGTCGGTTGCCGCATCTTCTTCCCCGAGTCTGCGCAACCTCACCTGTTCCGCCTATTTCGCCTGGTCAGGACAACGGGCCAGGTTGGTACGAACAGGTCAAGTCGCCCGGATACGGTCTTCGGTCCATGCCCGCATCTGAACCGATCACTACGGGCGATGGGCCGTTCCGGCTGAGCGGGACCGGTCCCGGACTGACGTCGATACCATCCTCACCAGCGGGACTGGCCGTAGAGGGAGAGGAACGTCGTGGTGCGGGAGTGCTGGTTCTGCGGGAAAGCCACACCGGCGTCGTGGCACGACCGTGTCCTGGGACTGCACCAGGACGCCGACACGACCATGACCCCGTGGATCGTTGTCCTGCGCACCACGTGGCGCCGGGAATTCGTACATGTGCCACGCTGCGCCCGCTGCCACACCGGACATCAGATCGAGCAGACCGCGGCGGTGCTCTCCATAGCCGCGCTGATCGCCTACGCAGCCGGCGGCCAACTGGACCGACTCCTCGGCATTCTGTCGGCTTCAGCCGCAGAGCGGACGGTCGCAGGGATCTGGGCAGTCGTGGCTTGCCTGCCGGGACTCACCTGGCTCGCCATCAGGCGTGGTGGACTGCCCTGGCGGCGCCTGGCACCCCACCGTCTGGGCCACGCCCGCCACCACCCGGAATTCGTGCGACTCCTGGACGAGGGCTGGAAACCCAGGCCGGGTCCCTTTCCCTACTGGGGAAACCCGCCGAACCCCCAATACCCTCCGCGGCCGGGCAGACTCCGGCGGCTCATCGGACGCGTCATCGTCCTGGCCGGAACAGCCTGCGCCATCGCCATCCCCATCGCCTACTTCCAGGGATACGAAGAACTGGCCGGAGGTCTCATCGCGTCGGCGGCAGCGCTGTTCACTCTGTCCTCGAAGATCAACCCCGAGAACTGAACGCACCGGTCAGTGGATCCGGGCGACGCGAGTCTCAACAGGGGCAGGAATCGAGGATGTTGGCTTGGAGTCTGGTGATGTTGGCGGTGCGGAGCCTGGGTTTCATCGCCGGCCGGGGTTCCGCAGCCGACGCGAGGACGCCGACGCTCCGGCCCGTGTCGGATGGTGTCGGCCTCCACCTGAACGCGGCCCTGACACGAAAGACGCAAGCGACTGTGCAGGTCAGGACGTTGAGTGCAGCGGCTGACCGGCGGTCCGACAGACCTTCCACGAACTGCAGCACCGACACCATCGCCAACTGATGCGGCGGCCACGCGGGTTGACCACGCCGCGGGAACAGATCCACGAAATCCTCGTCGTCGAAAAGCGGTCCGACGGCTTCCCGGATCCGACCTCGTCCAGTAACCGAAGCAGTGCTTTGAGGCAGCCGCAGCGACGCCGCTGCCGACGGCGATAAACAGCCAGCCGGTCGTCAGCTCCCAGCGGTGGCGGACCTTCGGGCGGGCGAGGAACGCCCGTAGCCGCGCGGCGACGGCGACCAGGGCGAACCAGTGAGCGACCCCGATGACGAGGTCCAGGGTGCCGAGGAAGAAGATCTGCCGCGATGTCGAACCGCCGCTGTCGACGAACTACGGCAGGATGCTGAGGAAGAACAGCGCCGCCTTGGGATTCAGTACATTGGTGAGAAGGCCCTGGCCGAAGCCGGAGCTCCACCGGCCGCGGGCGGGACCGTCCTGCACCGGAGTTCGCGGGTTGGCACCATCCTCCAGACCGCCAGCCGTCTCTCGCCCGGCGGCCCGCTCGCGAGCAGCCCGTCGCACGGCCAGCACGGCGCGGACGCCCAGGTAGACGAGGTAGGCCGATGCTCCGCAGCACATCCCCGTCACGGAAAGTATCCGTTTGACCGCCTCGGCGGCGACAAGCCATCCCTCCCGAGGCGGCCGTCCGCGTCGGTGAGGACCATGGACTTGACGGCGTTCTGCTCGTTCTTCCCCGAGATGAACTTGTCCCGGTCCTTGCGGCCGGCGGACGGGCGACGGACGCGGATCTCGGTGCCGTCGATGATTCCGGTCTTCTCGTTCTCGCCGAGGTGGTCGACCCCCTCGGCGGGCGTGCGGAGCCGAAGGCCGGGAGCGATGGTGCAGCCCCGCTGGGCCGGCAGCGGCCGTACGTCACCGATCGCGCGCATGATGGTGGAGCGATCTACGTCGAACCAGCAGGCCAGTACGTCGTGGGTGGGGCCATGGCGGAGGTGAATCAGCGTGGCCAGGAGCCGGTCGATGAAGACGAGCTTGTGTTTGGCGCCGGCGCCGACAGCTCTTCGGCGGGGACGCGAGGCGAGTGTCGCCTGGTGTCGCTCGTGCCCCAACGGGCCTATCTCCGCTACGAGTTCCGCGATCACCTCCGAACTCAGTCCGGTGATCTGCTGACTGCGAAGGACCCCTGCACGCGTCCGGTTCCCCACCACGCAGACCTTGATCGACGATCAAGGTCTCGACGCGCCACCGCCAACCATGCACGAACCCGTCAGCTCGACGTTGCACTGACCTGGGGTGACCGTCACGACGCACCGGATGCTCGGCAATAGCACTGACGTGTCATCGCGGGGCGGTAGTGTTGTACGTTTCATCCAACGGGAGGCATTCATGACCAAAATCGTGCGGGCCGTCGCCATCACGGCGGGGATCGTCATCGCGGTCGCGGGCGGCGGGACCGCGATCGCTGCGGACAACGGCGACACCGTGACGGTGGCCATTGTGGCTGGCGCCTACAAGTAGTCGGCCAGCGCCGCGGTCCGCTCTCCGTGGGCGGGCCGCGGCGGATTTGACCCGGTACGAGGCTGTCACGCGCCGCCAGATCTCTCATTTCCTGGCCCTTGCCCCGTTGCGGACGCCGCCCCTGCAACTGTCCATATCGCCATGGCCCACAGGGAAAGCGCAGAAATGAGGCCCACCACGAGGCGAACGCTCTCGTCCGGGCCGTTCGTGAGCCAGACGGTCATGCCCGCCGCCCCGGAAGCGATCAACAGGGCTGCCGGTATTCGCAGCCGGGGCTGCTCGAACACCGCCGCCAACGGCAGGAAGTGGAGCCCAACGACAACCGCGATCAGCGGGGGAACAAGCACCGGCACCCCGACGTGACGGCAGACTGCGGCGATGGCGATGATCAGCAGCCACTGGAGCCCGTTGATCTGATTGAACCGCCGACGTCGGCCAACGGGGAATGGGCCCCCTGCCGACGAGGGAAGGAAACGGCGCGCGGCGAGCATCAGCCCCACCATGACGACACAGCCACTTACCACCAGGACCTGCCGCGTCAACCCGTCGAATGCGCTCGAGCCCAGCAGCCACCAGCCGAGCCCGAACAACGCGAGGAACCCCACCCCTGACTTGAACATGATCGGAACCCTAGGCGCAAGAGCAGCCCGCGGGTCCAAAGATTCTCAACTTAGCGCGGGTCTCGTCGGGCGACGCCCTCATCCGCCTGGCGGCGGCTGAACTCAAGCGACACCGACGCCGGTGCCGCGGTCGTGCCCCTTCGCACCAGAGCCGCAGCCGAACCGGGCGAACGTTGTCTGATGCGGCACTACCCCAACCTCTGCGGTGTGCACGCTGAGCAATGGCTGAGGTCGTCTGGCCGTTCGGGCAGTTGCCCGAAAACAATCAGTGGCCGGTGCGGTGCGGCTGACAGTTCGGGGCTGTGGAGGAAGTCGCACTCCGGCTGAAGGAGCTGCTGCTACCGGCGGTCCAGGACGTTGTGGTGCTGTCGGTGGACGTGAACATCGAGAAGATGGATCCTGCGCCAGCCGCGACCGCGACGCCGCCACCACCGGCCTCACACTGCCCAGGAGCTCAGGCGTCACCGAAGGCCATGCCAACCGGATCGAGATGCTCAAGCGCCGGATGTTCGGCCGAGCCGCCTTCGGCCTGCTGCGCAAGCGAGTACTACTGCGGGCTGAACCCCGACCTCGTTACATACTGATCCAGCAGTACATCCGGTGGCCGCGAGCAGCCGCACTCCCTGCCAGAGCAGCAAGATCTTCCAGGAAACCCGTGAGCCCACTCGGGTCCGACTGAGCGTTGAAGACACCCGACGCGAACCAACCACGTGCCACTTCGCCCAACTGCTTTCGTCCCAAATGGGCTAGCGCATCACAAAAAGAATCAGT
The DNA here is from genome assembly GCF_013044505.1 of Streptomyces sp. S3(2020). Lineage (GTDB taxonomy): Bacteria > Actinomycetota > Actinomycetes > Streptomycetales > Streptomycetaceae > Streptomyces. The sequence goes on from NZ_JABERD010000042.1 coordinate 44,177, forward strand.
AAGGGACAAGCAGACCACGTCGCCGGAACCCACCATTCCTACCAAATGCCCATGCCTCGGATCAGCCTCGATAACATCGGCGTCCCGCCCCGTAATGAGCACCTCGGCAGGCAGCAGCTCGACCACCGGATCGACACCCTTCACGACAAACGAGTCGTACCCCGATCCGATCGGTAGTCCGTCCTCACGAACCACAGCCCGAACGGCGTCCTCATCATCAGCAGCGGCGTAGTACCCGAAGAGAGCTCCCATACAACCGATCATGACACTCACCACCAACAACGAGCCCGGCAGGCAGCCGAACCCGATCACCGATCACCGATCACCGATCACCGATCACCACGCAGCGTCACCGACCACCAAAGCTGAGCCAGAGCCGGAACTCGGGCTCTGGCTCAACTTTGTGAAACACGCAGGCCAGCAGCTCCAACGCTCGCGGTCACGCCGACCCGTCCCGGGCCCTCGCAGGCTGTGACAGGGTTGGCGGCGTGGACTGCGCGGTGCGGCTGCGAAGCATCGAGCAATCGGTTCGTGGTCATCGCCAGATGAACGCCATGCACGTGCGGACGGTCACGCGATCAGCACCAGTGATCCGAGGGAGATTCGGTGGCAAACGAACGCGCGGCATACGACGAGGTCGTGGCAGCCAGGTCGGCGCCCGGTCATCTGCAGTGAGGGATCGCGCGGCCCGGACGGCTGCCATCGGCCAGGGGGTGTGAATAAGCCCGTCCGGCGCAATAGGCGCTCTACCCGCAGTTGCCTCTTCGCGGGGTGTTCGGGATCGGTGACGACCTGCTGGAGGGTCTTCGTAATCAGCCCCGTCCGCCGAGTCGCGCCTGGCCGTCGAAGTCCACGTGCCGCAGCAGCGCGAAGAGTGTCAGCGTCACCGCGGCGCTCATCCCTGCGACCAGGACGTGGCCGGATTGGTAGGCCAGCTGCGGTGGGTAGGGGTCGTCGAGCCGCAGCTGGTACATGGAGTCGACCAGCAGCAGTGCTCCGACGATCAGGCCGACGGCCGCGACGAGCGCCAGCGGGATGATCACGAACACGGTGCGCAGCGGAAAGCGGTGCGCGGGCGCCCGGTGCACCAGACCCCGGCGGGCGAGGGATGCCGTCAGCCCGCCGCCACGGTGTGCGCGGCGACCGCTCTGGAGTATGTGTAGGCGAGGCCGGCAGCGAGGCCGCGAGCCGGTAGGGGACGACGAGGATCAGGCCGAACAGCACGCCCATGGCGATGGTGGTGTGCCCTCTGGGGAAGCTGTTGTGCCGCAAGTCGGGCGGGGCATCGACGAGTTCGGGGCGGGGCAGCACGTACCGCTTGGGCACCTCGGTGATCACCAGTGAGCCGCACACCGTGCCGACGGCCACGGCAGTGAGGGCGGTGCGGCGCCGGACCAGACCGATGACGGCCAGGAGCAGCACCGCCATACCGAGCGAGTAGACCGTGTGTGCTCCAGGGCGCGGCTCGCGTCATGCGCTGCCGCGAGGGGGTCTCGTCGGTCCTGCGGCCGGCCATGACGGCGTTCACCCAGCGCTGCCCGGCCACAGTCAGCACGAACAGGACATACGTCACCCAGCACGACGGCGGAGAGCACAGTGGCGAGCCGCAGCCGGCGGCGGACCCGGGCTTCGAGGCGGTCCTCCGTCTCCGCGGGCGCCGGTCAGGACCCCATGCTCACTCGGACAGACGCGCCCTGGCGCCGCGCGGCCCGGTGCACGGCGAAGAGCCGCCGATTTCTGCCCTTGCCGGAGCACGACCCTGTGACCGCGAAAAGGAGAACCGGCCTGGTGAACGCGGCACTGCCGTCAGCTCCTCGCGCAGCCCCCACCGCGAAACGCGCGCTTCCGCTTGACACAGCCACCTTATTGGATACACCGTAGCCAATATGAACATCTGGTCTGAGCCGCAGCCCGACTCCCGGTTCGTCGCGGTGGACGGCCTGCGGATCCACTACAAACGCGCAGGAAGCGGCCCCCCGCTGGTGCTGCTGCACGGCAGTGCCTCGTCGCTCCAGCATTTCGACCGTGCGGCGGCGCTGCTCGCGCAGTCGTACGACGTCATCCGTCCCGACCTGCCGGCGTTCGGGCTGACCGGCCCGCGCGGGGATCGCGACTACCGCGTCCCTACCTACGCCGGAACCGTGGCGCGTCTCCTGGAGACGCTCGGGGTGCCGCGTTACGCCGTGGCCGGCAATTCACTGGGCGGCAACATCGCCTGGAACCACGCTCTGGACCACCCGGAGCGCCTCAACGGCCTGGTGCTGGTCAACGCCACCGGCTACCCCGAGAAGACGGTGCCGGCCGGCATGCGGCTGACCCGCCACCCGCTCCTGCGTCCGCTGCTTCGCCGGGCGATGCCTCGACGGGCCATCGAACGCAATCTGCGTTCGGCGGTCGGCCCCAGTTCGCGGATCGTGGACGACGCCATGGTGGACCGGGCCTACCAGCTGATGAGTCGGCCCGGGAACCGCTCGGCGTTCGTGGACTTCTGCAACACCGACCAGCCCGACCGCAGCGCCCAGATCTCGCGGATCGCCGTACCCACGCTGGTGCTGCGCAGCGCGAGCAGCGACGGCCAGCACTTCGCCCGGGACATCCGCGGTTCCCAGGAGCTGATCCATCCCGCCGGCGGCCACCTGCTACCGGAGGAGGAACCTCGCTGGTTCGCCGACGCCGTAGAGAAATTCCTCGACTCCTCCGCCGACAACTGCCGCTGACGCCAAGGAGGCTCCCCATGAAGTACTTCGTAGCGGCGGGCGAGGACCGTCGCCTGGACGCGCGCTCACGAAGCGGGCTGCGCGGCAGCTTCGTCGAACTGTCCGACGGCGCGACGCACTACGAGCTGACCGGACCGGAGGACGGAGAGGTCGCCCTGCTGGTCGGTGGCCTCACCATCCCCCTGTTCTACTGGGACGGGCTCGTCCCCGAACTGCACGCCCGCGGCCTGCGCACCCTGGCGTGCAGCGGGTACGGGCGCGGCTACTCCGACCGCGTGAGAGCGACGTACGACGAGACGCTCTTCGTCCGTCAGCTCTCCGAGCTGACCGAGAAGCTCGGCCTGAACCGCCCGCTGCACCTGGTCGGCACCTCCATGGGCGCGCTGATCTCGATGGCGTACGCCGCCCGGCACCGCTCCGCCCTGGCCACCCTCGTCCTGGCCGGACCGGCCGGCCTCGCCCCGCGCAAGGCGATGTCCCCGGACCGGCTGCTGCGCAGTGATCTGCTGGCCGGCCTCGTGGCCCGGCGCCACGGCCTCAAACTGCTCACGGGTCACCTCGGGCACAACGTGCGTGCCCCCGAGAAGGCCGAGAAATTGACGGCGATGGTTCTCGACGCCTACCGCTTCGAGGGCTCGCTCTACGCCTTCTTCGACACACTGCAGCACCTGCCCCTCTCCGGCCGCGACGACCTCTACCGGCACACCGGGGCCCTGGACATTCCGACCCTGCTGCTGTGGGGCGCGGACGACCACGTCACGCCCATCGACCAGTTCGAACCGGCCCGCGCGCTGCTCAAACCACGACAACACCACGTGATCCACGACTGCGGGCACATGGCGCCCTTTGAACACCCCCACGAGGTCGCCGACCGGATCGCCTCCTTCGTGGCATCCAGCAAGGAAAGGCTCGACTCATGAACGACACCCAGCCGATCGACGTCCTGATCGTCGGAGCGGGCCCGGCCGGTTCGGCGCTCGCGATCGATCTCGTACGACGCGGTCTCGACGTCCGAATCGTCGACAAGGCCCCGCACGCCTTCGAGGGCTCACGGGCCAAGGGCGTCCAGCCCCGCACCCTGGACGTCCTCGACGACCTCGGCGCGCTCGACGACGTGCTGGCCGGCGGCAGTGTCTATCCCAAGCTCGGCCTCCACGGCGGACCGCTCACCATCCCGTGGAAGATGTTCCCGCACAGAGAACCCACCTCGGACGTCCCCTACCCCAACACCTGGCTGATCCCGCAGTACCGCACCGACCGCGCCCTGCACGCCCGGCTCCGACAGCTGGGCCACGACGTCGAGTTCGGCCGGGAGATGGTCGAGCTGACGCAGGACGCGGACACGGTCACCGTCAAGGTGGCGGGCGCGAACGGCGTCGAGGAGATCACGGCCCGCTACGTCGTGGGAACCGACGGCGGTGCCAGCAGTGTCCGCAGGGGGCTCGCCTTCGACTTCGCCGGGTCGACCGACGAGAGCGACCGGATGCTCATCGTCGACGCCACCACCACGGGCCTGGCCCGCAACCGGTGGCACATGTGGCCCCGCCCGGGCGGACGCCTCGTCGGCGCCTGCCCGATCCCCCACGGTGACGCTTTCCAGTGGATCATCCGGCTGACGCCGGACGAGGAACCGCCCCGGGACAAGGACGCCATCGTCCGACGGATCAGGGAGCACACCCACGACCGGCGCATCGAGCTGCACGACATCCACTGGACGTCGGTGTTCCGGCCCAACATCCGTCTCGCCGAACACTACGGACGGGGACGCGTCCTCCTCGCCGGCGACGCCGCGCACGTCCACACCCCTGCCGGTGCCCAGGGGCTGAACACCGGCATCCAGGACGCCTACAACCTCGGCTGGAAGATCGCCCAGGTTCTCGCCGGGGCCGACGCCCGGCTGCTGGACACCTACGAGGCCGAGCGGCAGCCGATCGCCGCCGGCGTGCTCGGGCTGTCCACCGAGCAGTGGGCCGGGATCGCCAAGCTGGACCCGTCCAGCATGAAGCGCGGCAAGGACGAACAGCAGCTCGCCCTGACCTACTTCGGCGGCCCGCTCGCCCCCGCCGACGGCGAGCACACCACCACGCTGCGAGTGGGAGACCGCGCCCCGGACGCCGAACTGCTCGGTGCCGACGGCGGGCAGACGCGGCTCTTCGACCTGCTGCGCGGGCCCGAATTCACCGCGATCGCCTACGGCGCCGGTGCCGCACACGACCTCAAGAACCTCAACTGGCCGACTTCAGGCGCCCAGTTGAAGACAATCGCCATCGGCCCAGACGGCGCCCTCTCCGACCCCTCGAACACGCTGCGGCGCGCGTACGGCCTGGCCGGCGACACCCTGCTGCTGATCCGCCCCGACGGCTACATCGGGCACATCGCCACCCGGGACTTCCTCACCACCACACACAAGGCCGCGCAGACGATGACACCGTAGGCAAGGAGAGCCGCACCATGTCCCACCAGAGCCGCACCCCCACCGGGGACGACGCATGAGCCGTACGCTCCTTCGGGGGGCGCGGGTCATCACGATGACCCCGGACCGTCCCGACGCCGAACGGGTCGACGTCCTCGTCGACGGCGACCGCATCGAGGCCGTCGGCGAGAACCTGCCGGCCGCCGGCGCGGAGGTCGTCGACCTCTCCGGCCGCATCGTCATCCCCGGCCTGATCAACGCCCATCTGCACACCTGGCAGACGGCACTCAGGTCGGTGGGCGCCGACTGGACGCTCGTGGAGTACCTGACCCACCTGCACGGCGAGTGCGTCGGGCACTACACCCCGGACGACATGCACGTCAGTAATCTCGCCGGAGCGCTGAACCAGATCAACTCCGGTACGACCACCCTCGGTGACTGGTGCCACAACAGTCTCACCCCCGAGCACGCCGACGCCGCCGTCGAGGGACTCGTCCGGTCCGGTATCCGCGCCGCCTTCCTGCACGGCACCCCCTACCGTGCCCCCGACATCCCGCACCCGCTCGCCGAGATCGACCGGCTGCTCGACGGCCCCGCGGGCCGCCATCCCCTCCTCACCCTCGGCATGGCCCTACAGGGGCCGCAGTACTCCACTCCCGACACCGCGGTGACCGACTTCCGGGCCGCCGCCGAACGCGGTCTCGTCGCGTCCCTGCACCAGAGCGGCGGCGAACCCTCGCCCGGCTGGGAAGCACTGCGCACGGCTCGGCTGTTCGGCCCCCGCACCAACGTCGTGCACGGAATCGACCTCCCCGAGGACTGGATCAGGACCCTGGTCGACGCCGGTGTCACCTTCACGGCCACCCCCGAGAACGAACTCGGCCAGGGCCACGGCACCCCCGTCACCGGCCCGCTGCTGCGGCTGGGCGCGGCGCCTTCCCTCGGCACCGACGTGGACACCGTCGTACCCGGCACACTCCTGACCGCCACGCGCATCGCACTCGCCCACCAGCGCGCCCTCGACCACGCCCGGCACCGCCGGACCACCGGCGGGCATGCCGACAAGCCCTCGGTCACCGGCAGGCAGGCGCTGGCATGGGCAACGGTCGAAGGGGCCAGGGCACTCGGGCTGGCCGATCGCGTCGGCCGGATCGCGGAGGGCATGCAGGCCGACCTCGTGGCCGTCGACGCCCGGGCCCTCAACCTCTGGCCCGCCCACGATCCCGTCGCCACGGTCGTGCACGCCGACATCGCGAACATCGAAGCGGTGATGATCGCAGGACGGTGGCGCAAACGCGACCACACCCTGCTCGCGACCGACCTCGACGTTCTGAAGGACCGCCTGCGCGAGTCCGGGGAACGGCTCCTGCACACGATGCACGGACCGGGCAGCGAACAAGGCTGACGCACACCGGCACGGCCCCGGTGAAGGAAAGCTCCTCGCGCCGACCCGCGTCTCCCCCGCCTGGGTCGGCGCGAGGTTCCACGTCCTTCTGCCGTCAGCGGCCACGTCACCCAGCGCTGACCGCGGGGCAGATAGTGAAGGAAGCCATCACGGTCCTGGACACCGCCGGCGACCTCGTTCTGCGGGCCGCTGACGCCGTCTGCCGGGAAAGTCAGGCTTCCTCGTCCGAGCGAGAACGAGTGGCGGAGTCGTCGAAGGACAGGATGGGTTCAGACCGCCAGCGATCACACCATCCGGATGGATCAGCGTTCTGGGGGTCCGCGAACCGGACCCGCCGACGGCGGTCAGCCCTCGTCGCGCAGGTCGCCGAGGCCTCTGAGGAGCAGGTCGAGACCAAAGGCGAACTCCTCGTCCAGCGGCAGCGGCAACGAGCCCGCCACCGTGGCCGTCGCCGGGAACCGGGCCCGGTCCATGCTCTTGAAGAGGGCGGACAACTGCGCGTCGTCGGAGCCCTCGGCGCTGCCGTGCCCGTGGACCTGGATGGCGAAGCCCAGGACATAGCGGGCCAGCGTGGCGTATCCGTGGGCCGCGACTCCTGGTGCGAAGCCGCTGTCGAGCAGGACCGCCACACAGCGCTCACGCACCAGCATCGCGTTGGGACCGATCGGGCTCTGCTCGACCATCAGACGTGCCGCGTTCCGGTGCCTGCCCAGTGCGTCGAACATCAGGTGCGCGACCTTCCGCAGCGCCTGCTGCCAGCCCATCGCGGCGAGTTCCTCACTCGTCAGGTCCACGGAGCCGAACATGCGGTCGACCACATGGGTCACCAGCGCCGCTCGGCTGTCGAAATGCCGGTACAGCGTTGCCGTACCCGACCCGAGTCGCTGCGCAAGCGCCCGCATCGACAGGGCGTCCGCGCCCTCCTCGTCCACGATCTGCAACGCGGTGGCGACGATCCGGTCCAGCGGAACAGGCGGCCGCCCCGGAGAACGCCGAGCCGCGCCCCCGCTCACGCGCGTGGAATCACCTGCTGCTGTCACGGAACCGTCCAACCTCCCCTGACGAGCCACTCAACAGCACCACCGTATCCGCTCCGAGCACCCGGGGTGTCAGCCGATCGCCCGCTCAAGGACCTGGCTGGTGGACGTCGTGGTCGTGGGCGGGCGTCCGTGAATTCGACGACGCGCGGGTACTTGTAGGCGGCGAACTCGTCCTCTGTGGCGAATTCTTTCGGGCTCCGGCGCAAGTTCCGGGCTCTGTGGGACGTCGAAGTCGGCGCGGCCGTACGCCGGTCTCTTCTGGAGCTTGATTCTGTTGACGTGGTGGCGGACGATTTCGATGTCTCCGCGATAGCCCAGCATGGCTCGCAGGCTGTCGCGGCGTTCGATACGTTCGTCGACAGCCAGGAGTCGACGCATCAGATCTGGTGGCGCTGATTCAGTTTGCTGCGCTGACCTCCTTGACCAGCGCGGCCATGGCCTTGACCGCCTCACTGTCTTCGAGTCCTTGTTCCCGGCACAGTGAATGCCATGTGGTGAAGTCCGCCGCGTGTCCGATCGCCGCGCGTCGCATCCGATCGCCCTCCCCCACTGACGCACCCACCAGAACCTCGATGTACCGCCGGTTCGTTTCCTCCCACGCCTGCCGGATCAGCTCCGGGACGGCGTGCTGGTCGCGGACGCCCAGCGTCAGCATCCGCTCTCCGCCGCGATAGAAGCGGTAGAGGTCGGTGAGCCCGATCCGCAGCCGCTCGTCGGGATCCTCGACAGCGGCCCATTCCTCCGGCCGGGGCAGCGTCTGCTGCGACAGCCAGTGTCCGGAGCACGCGGCGAACAGCGCCGGCTCATCGGGGAAATGCCGGTAGACGGTCAGCCGCGTCACCCCTGCACGCTCGGCGATCGCCGCGATGCTGGTCGCCGCGGGGCCGGTGGTGCCGTGCAGGTACACGGCGGCTTCGACGATGCGCTGCCGGGTGCGGCCGACGTCCTCGGCGCGCTTGCGCATCTCGTAGCCCCGCGATTTGACTGAACGATGCTGTTCACTCAACTTGCCGCCTCGTGGTCCGGGGTGGACACTTTTAATAGAACACCAGTGTATCTCGAAATCGATCAGAGGAGTGATCGCCATGACCGAGGACCTGGTCCCTCCGCTCACGGTCGTCCGCCCCGGCGAGGGCGCCGAGGGCTTCCTCGGTTCCATCGGGGTGATCTTCAAGCTCTGGGGTGCCGATACCAACGGCGCCCTGTCGGTCGTCGAGCACCCGTTCCCGGTCGGCGCGCTGGTGCCGCCGCACCTGCACACCCGCGAGGACGAGTACTCGATCGTCACCGAAGGCGAGATCGGCTTCCGCTCCGGCGACCGCGAAGCCGTACTGGGCCCCGGCGGCTACATCACCAAGCCGCGCGGCGAACTGCACGCCATGTGGAATGCCGGCCCGGTCCCCGCCCGCATGATCGAGATCATCAGCCCGGCCGGTTTCGAGAACTGCTTCCGCGAGATCGCCGAGATGCTCGCCGACGGCCCGCCGCCGTCCACCGACGCGATCCCGGCACTCGTGGCCAAGTACGGGCTCGAATTCGGCCAGCCAAAGTGGCTGCCGGACGTCATCTCGCGATTCGGGCTCACACCGCCACCGGGAGCGTAAACCCACAACCCGCTGACCAGCCGGAACACCACAGCCGAGAGAAACGCCCTCTGGGCCACCACCCTGGTACGCCTTGTCCGCCCAGCACTTGATGTCGCCGCCGGCCAGCGAGTAGCCCACCCGGCGGGGAATTGACGCCGGGACAGGTGATCGGCAGGCACGCCTCAACTGCCCACGCGGTCAGCCGCGTAGTCCCACGTGAGAAACCTGGCGACGTCGGCGATCACCCCCGGGATACTGGTCGCCCATGGATGAGGTCAAAGTCGTCGTCGCCCATTCCGAGCGCGCGACTCTGCGCGTCGGCGATGTGTTTCTGAAGGTGGACGCCGATCAGACACGCATCGATGTCGAGGTCGAGACGATGGCCCTGGCACCGGTCCCGACCCCGGAGGTCCTGTGGCGCAAGCCGCCCGTCCTCGCACTCGCCGCACTACCGGGGACGACCCTTGGGCGCCTCGGCGGGCCCTCGACCGGGTCGCCGTCGGCGTGGGCCGCGGCGGGCGCCGCCATCCGGAAGCTCCATGACGCGCCGTTGCCGTCCCGGTCGGGCCAAGCCGGCCGGAGCATCGTCGCGCTGGCGGCGGAACTCGACGACGAGTGCGAGTTGCTCGTGACGAACGGCGTCCTGCCCGCGGACCTGGTCACCCGCAACCGCCAGATCGCCGAGGCCGCGCTGCGCCCGTGGACTCCGGCGTTCACGCACGGCGACCTGCAGATCGCGCACGTCTTCGCCGATGGCGACGAGGTCACGGGCATCATCGACTGGTCCGAGGCAGGCCAGGGTGATCCCTTGTACGACCTCGCCACCTTCACACTCGGACACGAGGGGCATCTCGGCGACGTCACCGCCGGCTATGGCACCGACGTCGACCTCGACGTGATCCGCGCGTGGTGGTCGTTGCGAAGCCTGCTGGTGGTTCGCTGGCTGATCGAGCACGGCTTCGACCCGTTCGCGCCGGGCTGTGAGGTCGACGTGCTGAAATCCCGGATGTGAGGCTGCGCAGGCCCGACTGCCACATACTCTGGAACGCTCGCCGGACCGCGCCGCGGCTCTCGTCCGGCGTCTACGACGACGTTCTGGCCGGCATGATCAGTCTCAGCCGGGCGGCCGGAGAACGGGATGACGACGCCGAGTGCTTCGCCCGGGCGGAACTCGCCGTCGAGGCCGGCCTGCACGGGGGCACCCTCGCGGGGCGCACCGAGACCCTGGTCTGCCAGACCCGGACGTACCTCGACCGATGGCCGGCCAGACTCACGGACAGAACCCGTCGGGTACGGTCGGCAGAACAGGGCGAGCAGGCGCGGCCGGGCCACTACCCACGGCCGAAACGCCGAGCCGACCCCTGCACCCTCCCCGGCGGAGGCATCCAGCACCGCTCCAAGGAGACCAATCCTGGTCCCCCGAGTGCTGTGTTTCGCCGAAGACGACAGCCCCTGGGTAGTCCGCAGGGCCCTTGAGAAGTCTTGAGGTGGGTGGTTCGCCTGCTGGGCACCGGATGTGATGTCTTGTCAGCTTCTGTCGGCAGCAACCTTGGACGCAGAACAGGCATGGATGCTGGTGATCATGTGGGTGTCGAGTCCGTATGACCACCGAGCGAGTCCATGCCTGCGTACCCATCGTCCCGCATGCCGTCATGTCTCCAGCAACTGGGGGACGCCTCCAGTCCCATCCCGCTGAAAACGGTCGCTGACCTGCGGAATTATCTAGCCACGGTGCCTGACCCACGGGCCCGTCGAGGTATCCGTCACCCATGGACGGCCCTGCTCACCGCTGCGGCCGCCGCCGTTCTGGCCGGCGCTGCCTCGATCACAGCGATCGGCGAGTGGGTCACCGACGCCCCGCAGCGCGTCCTGGCCCTGCTCGGATTCCGGCCTGATCCGCTGACCGGCCTGATCCGCCCGCCCCACGCCACGACCATCCGCCTGGTCCTGGCCGCCGCGGACGGTGACGCACTGGACCGCGCCATCGGACACTTCCTCCAGGAACGCAGGGCCCCAGCCCCGGGACGGAAGATCATCGCCGTCGACGGCAAGACTCTCCGCGGTTCCCGCACCGCGAAACAGCCGGCCATCGCCCTGTTCGCAGCGATGACACACAGCGGCCAGGTCCTCGCCCAACGACAGATCGACGGGAAGAGCAACGAGATCCCGGCCTTCGCTCCCCTCCTGGACAGCATCGATCTGGCCAGCGCCGTCATCACCGCCGACGCCCTGCACACCCAGCATGACCACGCCACCTACCTGCACAAACGCGGAGCCCACTACCTCGCCGTGGCGAAACGGAACCACCCCGCTCTCCACGAGAGCGTCCGGCGCCTGCCCTGGCGCGACGTCCGCCTGGACCACCACGAACGCGGACGGGCCCACCACCGCGACGAGATCCGCCGTCTGAAGACCGCCACGTTCGCCCACCTCGACTACCCCCACGCCCGCCAGGCCCTCCAAGTCGTGCGCCGGAGACGCGATCTGGGCACGGGCAAGCTGACGATCGAGCGGATCTACCTGGTCACGAGCCTGCCACCCGGCGCGGCCACGGATCCAGGCAGCGAACTCGCCACCTGGATCCGTGGCCACTGGCGCATCGAGAACCAGCTGCACCACGTCCGCGACCGCACCTTCCACGAGGACGCCTCGAAGACCCGCACCCGCCGCCTGCCCCGCGTCATGGCCGGCCTGCGCAACCTCGCCATCGGCGTCCACCGCCAGGACGGCCACAGCAACATCGCAGCCGCCCTCCGCCGCACCGGCCGCGACCACCTGCGGCCTCTCATCGCCCTCGGACTGGCCTGACGAACCCGGACACAAGATCACTTCTCAAAGAGCCTGGCCCGATCCTCCGCAACCACATTCCTCAACCGGCCGACGCAGGCAACGGTGGGTAAATTCACGACGTCCGCTGCCCAGTCACCCGCCGTGACGGATCACGAAGCCCAGACGACTGTCGCCGGTCGAGGTACCGCGGCGGCGGGGTAGACCCGCTGGCGGTTGAGGCGACGAGCCATCAGCGTGACGGCCGCGAGGGCGAGCATCGCCCCACTGTGCTCGGACAAGGAGCCGTGAACTGCGCTCAGCTGGACCGAACGGGTTCGCGCCGGCAGAACGGGCGGGCGCGGACCGTCTCTTCTCTGCTCTTCATCCGCGCAGGACGACCGGGCGCACGGGTGCACCGTTGCGAGGACGTCGGTGATGAGGTCGGCGAGGCCGACGGGATAAGACCGTGTCCGCCGTGTCGCGCAGCTCCGGGAGGGTCCACCAGCGGTGCTCGCGGATGTTGTCGGGCTGCGTGGCGCGGGCGGGGTCGACGTCGGCCGCGGAGACGCGGGTGAGGAAGTGCCGCTCCACCTGACGTACTTGGTGACCGCCGATCATGTGGTCCCTGCTGCGCTCGGCGAGTTGGAGCCCGAGTGCGATTGCCTGCTTCTCGATGCCGAGCCCTTCACCCAGCTCGCGGGCTGTCGCCGCGGCGTGGTCTCCCGCGCCCTCTTCCTCCAGGCAGCCGCCGGGCGTTGCCCAGAAGCCGCCGTTCTCGTCGTACCGCAGAAGTCGGTGACCCGGACCAGGCGAAGGACTGGTGACGGCACCGGGCGGTCGCGCGCCGGTGAAGGTGGTCACCGACCTCACCGGCACGGTGCTGCGGATCAAACCCCTCGGGTCCTGCACGGCGAACGTCGAGCGGACGTTCCTGATCTTCTCGGTGAGTGTGAACGGGCCATGGGAGCACGGGTATTGACGCTCGCCTCTACCCCCTCCTACGGTTCCTTCGACACCACGAACATCGTTCGACATCTCGAATATGCCGGTGACGGACCTCCCCCACCGAAGGCAAAAGGGACGAGCCGCCCATGCCTTTTCCGCCCAGACACCTGCTGATTCCGCTGACCCTGGCCGCGCTGGCGTGCACCGCCCTGCCCGCCCGGGCCACGCCCCCATCGCCGCCTAGCCCCGAACTCACCGAAGCCGCCGCCGCGTTGACCGTCCGGGACGCCGACGACGTACGCGGCTACCTCACCCTCCCCACAGCGTCCCTGCACGACGCGACCGTGAAGTGGGCCTCGAACAGGCCTCGGAACGTCACCCCCACCGGCGAGGTGAACCGCCCCGCCCACGGCCGCGCCCCTGCTCACGTCACCTTGCCGGCCACCATCCAGCTCGACCACCGCCAGGTCAAGCGACGCTTCGACCTGACCGTCCGCCCGCTCCCGGAACGGAAGCCGATGGAGGGATACTTCTTCCCCTACTTCGCCGGCGAGCGTTACGCCGACGGCGAGCAGGTGTACTTCGGCGCCTCCCACGGCAACGACCCGCTGCACTGGGACGACCTCAACGGCAACCAGCCGGTGCTCACCTCCTCGCTCGGCGAGAAGGGCGTACGCGACCCCTTCATCATCCGCTCCCCCGAGGGCGACAGGTTCTTCCTCGTCGCCACCGACCTCAAGATCAACGGCGGCAACGGCTGGGGCTACGAGATGCGCTTCGGCAGCAAGTACCTGGAGGTCTGGGAGTCCACCGATCTCGTGCACTGGTCCGAGCAGCGGCACGTGAAGGTCTCCGGCGACCAGGTGGGCATGACCTGGGCGCCTGAGGCGACCTGGGATCCCAGGCTGGGGGCTTACGTCGTGTACTGGGCCTCCAACCTCTACGCGGCCGAGGACACCGAGCACACCGGCAGCACGTATCCGCGCATGATGTACGCCACCACGCGGGACTTCCGCGCCTTCAGCGAGCCGAAGGTCTGGAACGACCCTGGCGGCGGTGTCATCGACGCGACCGTGGCCAAGGACGGCGACTGGTACTACCGCGTCACCACCGATGACAAGGTCGTCGGATCCTGCGCCCGGGACGTCGTACTGGAGCGCTCCCGCACCCTGACGGCCGTCGACACCCCCGGCACGACGCTGCGCAAATGGGAGCTGGTCGACGACTGCGTCCGCACCGGTGTCGGAACCAACTGGGTCGAGGGGCCGACGGTGTTCAAGGACAACACAGGTGACGGCTGGTGGGTATTCATGGACGAGGCCTCCGGACGCGGCTACCTGCCCTTCCACACCGACAGCCTCGCCGAGCCGACCTGGTCACTGCCGAGCGACTACGCGCTCCCCTCGCGCCCTCGGCACGGAACGGTCCTGCCCGTCACCGCGGAGGAGCTGGCGCGGGTGCGTGCCGCGTATCCGAATCCCTGAACGGTCCGGTCCGCGCCGTGTACCCCACGCAGCGCGGAGCCGAATCGTCGAGATCCGGACGAGACCTCCTGTGAATCGGCGTCCGCCCTCTCGACAAGCCCTGGGTAACCAGCGGTAACTTCCGCCGTGTTCTGACTGCAACCGCTTTCCCTCTCCCCAGGAGCCACACCCCCATGCGCAGACTCCTCGCCTGTCTGACGACGGCAGCCGCCGTTCTCGGCGGGCTCACCGCGGCCGCCCCGTCCGCGGCGGCCGCCGACTCCGGCACCTTCAGCGTCCTCAGCTACAACGTGGCCGGCCTGCCCGAGGCCATCTCCAGCGCCCCGACGCCCCGCGAGTCCAGCACCACGACGATCGGCCAGCGCATAGCGCCGTACGACATCGTCCACGCCCAGGAGGACTTCAACTACCACGCCTACCTCTACGCCGCCGACACCGCACACCCCTACCGCACCGCCACCAGCGGCGGCGCCGGCATCGGCAGCGGCCTCAAC
>NZ_JABERD010000043.1 GCF_013044505.1 Streptomyces sp. S3(2020)
CGCGGGGTGGCCGCGCGGGTGGACGAGACGGGGAGGCGGGTGCGGTGAGCGCGGGGGGGGGGGTGGTCCTGTGTCGGTGGGGGCGCGTCGGTGCCCTGTGAGCCCTGTGAGGTCCTTCCGACCGGGCGCAGCGCCGACAGGCGGCTGCCCTCGGCCGTCTGCTCGGTACCCGGTGTCGACGCCGGCTGCGTGTGCGGCGTGAACCAGCCGCTCCCGCCGCCGGAAGTGCCGTTGTCGGCCGACGCGGTGGTCGGAGCGTCCATGGTGTGCCTCGCCTCGAACATCTTTCGGTCGGTCTGCGCACTTCCTCGGTCGGAATGTGCCTGCTTTCCCCCGCAGACGGCTTGCTTTCCCCGTTCATGGCCGCGGCCAATGCGGCCACATTCAACTCGTATGCGCGCTCCATACGGACAAGTAAGGCGAGAGTGTGACATTGGCCGCAGTACTCTCACCGCAGCCTCCCACCGGGTGGGGACACCGGGCCGCATAACCGAAAATGCGGGTCTTCGATCTCTCCGTCCCGTTAGGCTTCCTTGCCTTGTCCACGGTCCGGGCAGGGCATGTGCAGGGTCTGCGCACCTCACGCCGGACGAGAACCGGAGTCGACCCTACCGGTCAGCGCTCCGCACACAAGTCCCGCCTTCCTCGCCCACGAATGAGGCGAGGAGCGAACCATCAATTCCCTCAATTACCGGGCGTGGCGCACCAATTCATAGGCATCCCACAGATCTCTGCCCGTGTAGGCATGGGTCGCGAGACCGGACAGATGGCTGTCCGCATTGACCGCGACGGAGACCGGCACCGTGCTGAAAAGGTCCTTGTCCGAGGACGAGTCCCCATAGGCGATGCAATCGGCCCGGCTCACCCCGAACTCCTCGCACAGCCGGTCGGCGATCAGGACCTTGGCCGCGGCACTGAGCACTCCGGCCGGGTCCACGGGCTCCGTGAACGGCACGGCGGGAAACCGCGATCCGTACGCCGCGTGGGCACCCCAGGTGATGAGCCGCTCGACGAAGAAGGACGGCGAGAGCGATACGACGGCGCAGTAGTCGCCGTTCTCCCGGATCTCCTCCCAGACATCGCGAATTCGGGCCAGCCACGGAGCGCCCTCGAAAGCAGCCGCCACATGAGCCTCGGTGAGCTCTGCCCACAGTTCCCGCACCCGCGCGGCATACTCGGGCGGTTCTATCAGCCCTGCCGAAATCTCCTGGTCGAGTGCCACGGCCTCGGCTTCCAGCCCCAGTTGCCGGGAGATCTCCACGGGCGAGGAAGTGCCGTACAGCAATGTGCCGTCAAGGTCGAAGAGATGAAGTCTGGCCATGGTGCCCGAGGCTAGCCTGGTCGGATGACGAGGTCGGATGACGGCGCCTCGGTGAGGACCCTTGAAGCACTTTTGAAGGATTCTTGAAGCACTGCGGCCAGGGCGCCGTCGATACTTCTCGAGGCCGTTCGATGCCTGCCGTTCTATGCCTGCAGCTCGCCCGTGTTTCACGTGAAACACGGGCCGTCTGTCGAGGCGCTGTGCAGTCGGATACGACATGGCCAAAACCTCGTACATCCCGCCGGAAACAGGTGGACGCCGAGGGCGCCCGTCAGACAGCCTGACCTGCGTGTCGACACCTTCCCTCGCCGATCTGCCCATCCGCCGACTGACGCTGCGCGATCTCGCCGCCTGCGCCGACTTGTCCGAGGACCGGGGGTGGCCGCGCGAGGAGCACAAGTGGGGCTTCCTCCTCACCTCCGGGAAGGGATACGGCATCGACGACCCCGACGGCGGCCTCGTCAGCGCCTGTGTCGTCACCGAGTACGGGCCGTGGGACCGCCCCGACCTGGGGGCCATCGGCATGGTGCTTGTAGCCGAGCGGCATGCACGCAAAGGCATCGGCCGCCGGCTGATGCGCCACGTGATCGCGGCGATGGGCACCACCCCGCTGACCCTGCATGCGACGCCGTACGGCCGACCGCTCTACGAGGAACTCGGCTTCAAGGTCACCGGCCGGGCGGAGATGGTGCGGGGCCACTTCACGACCGCCGGATACGAGCCCGCCGTCGCCACACGCGCGGCCACCGCCGAGGACCTCAGTGCCATCCTCCGGCTCGACGAGGAGGTCTTCGGCGCCGATCGCACGCATATCGTGACGCGGCTGCCCGCCTTCGCCGACCAGTTGCGGGTCGCCGAGGAGAACGGCCGGATCATCGGGTACGTGGGCGCGTGGCCCAACATGGACAACCATGTCGTGGGGCCGCTGGTCGCGGGGGACACGGAGACGGCGAAAGCGCTCATCGCCTCGCTGGCCGCCCACACCGACCTTCAGCTGCGCACCGACATCGACGTGCGGCACGAGGAGCTGCTGACGTGGGTGAAGGAGCGCGGGCTGGCGCCCGTCGCCTTCAACTCGGTCATGACCTACGGGATTTCGGAGTTGCCCGGTGACTGGAGCCGGCGGTTCGCGCCGGTGACGGTGGCGGCGGGGTGAAGGACGGCGGCGCGGCAGCGGGGTGAGGGACGGCGGCGCGGCAGCGGCCTTCTGAGAGCAGCCGAAGTGGCGATGCCGGGTCCTGGTCGGAACCCGGCATCGTTGGGCGCGGCTCAAGAAGGCTGCTACGACTCAAGGAGCCGACGAGGCTAGGCCGGCCCTGTCCGGTTCATTGATGGACGGCGGTCCGCCGCTCAGCCAGTACGGCCCCCGCCACGACCTCGCTGGGCGAGCCGGCCCTGCGCTCCAGGGCAGCCGAGACAAGCGCGAGCCCCAGCGCGGCGGCGGCCAGGACGGCGCCCACCCAGTTCGGAGCGGTGTAGCCGAGACCGGCACCGATGACGAGGCCGCCGAGCCAGGCGGAGAGCGCGTTGCCAAGGTTGAAGGCACCGATGTTCACCGCCGAGGCGAGTGTCGGGGCGCCGTGCGCCTGGTCGAGGACGCGCTTCTGCAGGGGCGGGACGGTGGCGAATCCCAGGGCGCCGATGAGCGCGATCGTGACGGCCGCGAGGACCTTGTTGTGCGCGGTGAGCGTGAAGAGCGCGAGAACGACGGCCAGGGCGCCCAGTGACACGTACAGCAGGGGCATCAGGGCGCGGTCCGCGTACTTGCCGCCGATGAGGTTGCCGCCGACCATGCCGAGGCCGAAGAGGACGAGCAGCCAGGTGACGGAGCCGTCGGCGAACCCGGCGACGTGGGTCATCATCGGCGCGATGTAGGTGACGGCCGCGAAGACGCCGCCGAAGCCGAGCACCGTCATCGCCATGGCGAGCAGGACCTGGGTGTTCTTGAAGGCGGCCAGTTCGTGGCGCAGACGCACGCCCTCCGGCTTGGGCATGTCGGGGACGAGCTTGGCGATGCCGGCCAGCCCCAGGACGCCCAATGCGGCGACGAGGGCGAAGGTGACGCGCCAGCCTACGGTCTGCCCCACGAGGGTGCCGAGCGGGACGCCCACCACGTTGGCGACGGTGAGGCCGGTGAACATCATCGCGATGGCTCCGGCCTTCTTGTCCGGGGCGACCAGTTCGGCTGCCACGACCGAGCCGATGCCGAAGAAGGCACCGTGGGCGAGTGAGGCGACCACCCGGCCGATCAGCATGACGCTGAATGCGGGGGCCAGGGCGGACAGCAGGTTGCCGACGATGAAGAAGCCCAACAGCACCATCAGCATGCGCTTACGGGAGACCTTGGTGCCGAGCACCGTCATCAGCGGAGCTCCGAACATGACGCCGAGCGCATAGCCCGTCACCAGGAAGCCGGCCGTAGGGATGGAAACCCCGAAGTCACCCGCGACCTCGGGCAGCAGCCCCATGATCACGAACTCGGTGGTTCCGATGCCGAAGGCCCCGATCGCGAGAGCCAGGAGCGCGAGAGGCATGAGGGTCTGCACCTTCCAGGTGATTGCAGGAGCTGTTTACATTCGAAGACAATACTTGCAGACGCGCGATACTTGCAAGCGCTGACTATTGCAGCCCTGCTCTATCCTGGTTCCAGTCGTTCCGGGACGAAGGAAGCGCCGATGACAGCGACGGACCCCGCACTCACCGCCCTCTCGCAGGGCTGGTGCGCCCTCTCCTTGCTGCACGGGAGGATCGAGGCCCATATCGAGCGGGCCCTCCAGTCCAAGCACGACCTCAGCGTGCGCGAGTACTCCCTGCTAGACGTCCTCAGCCGGCAGCACGACGGCGACGGCGGCCATCTGCAGATGAAGCAGGTCGCCGACGCCGTCGTGCTGAGCCAGAGCGCCACCACCCGGCTGGTCACCCGCCTGGAGGACCGCCGCCTGCTCACCCGTTACCTGTGCCCCACCGACCGCCGCGGCATCTACACCAACGTCACCGAGGCGGGGCTCAAGCTCCTCGACGAAGCACGGCCGACCAATGACACCGCCCTGCGCGAGGCTCTCGACGAAGCCGCCAGGAACCCCGAGCTGGCCCCGTTGGTCCGGGTCGTGGAGTCGCTGAACGTGCCCGCCTAGGCTGGCCGGCATGGGAGATCTTGAAATACGCGCCGCCGTCGCCGCCGATGTCCCCGCGATCGTCGCCATGCTCGCGGACGACCCGCTGGGCGCGCAGCGCGAGTCACCGGACGACCTCGCCCCCTACCTGACCGCGCTGGAGCGGCTTGTCACCGACCCGAACCAGCACCTGGTCGTGGCCGTCCGCGAGGACCGCGTCGTGGGCACGCTCCAGCTCACGATCATTCCCGGGCTGTCCCGGCGCGGCTCCACCCGGTCGATCATCGAAGGCGTCCGCATCCACGCCGACGAGCGCGGCAGTGGTCTGGGCACGCGGCTCATCGAGTGGGCGGTCGATGAATCACGGCGTCAGAACTGCCAGTTGGTGCAGCTGACCTCCGATGCCACCCGCACCGACGCACATCGCTTCTACGAGAGGCTGGGCTTTGAGGCCTCACACGTGGGCTTCAAACTGCCGCTCTGAAGCAGAGGATGCCAGGGACGCCGGACGCACGAGGCCGCCGCTCCGATCCTCAGGCCCACTGTTCCGACCCCTGAGGGGCTTGTTTCACGTGAAACAAGCCCCTCCCCGCTCAGCCGATACCGCGCCACCCCTCCGGGTCCACCCCACCCGGCACAGGCGCCCCCTTGTCGTACGGCTGACGCGTGAACACGAACGACCCGAGGTCCAGATGGCTCACGCCGCCGTCAGGCCGCCGTACGGCCCTCAGAGGCTCTCCGGCGAAGTAGCCCTCAAGGCCGGTCCACGTGCCGTCACCGTTCTTACGGAAACGTGAGCGGCGGCCGACGCCGCTCAGGGGATCCAGTGAGACGCCGCCCTCGCTCGTCAGCCGCAGCACGAACGCGTGCGTTCCCCAGTACCACTGCCCCGCCAACTCCAGTACGGCCGAGTCGATTTCGGGCAGCGGACGCCACGGCTCGGGGATCCGCGGCTCGGCCTCCGCGACGATCCGTACGAGGTCGGCGCCCACGGAACCCAGCAGTGGCCCGGAGGTGCAGTTGGCCAGCACCACCGCGGCTACATCGTCCGCCACGCTGATGGTGAGGTTGGCCAGGAACCCCGGCAGGGACCCCGAGTGCCCGACGAGCAGTCGGCCGTCCCGGCTCTGCACCTGCATGCCCAGACCGTACGTCGTACCGTCCACGACATCCGCGGCCTCGGCCGGAGCGGCGGGCGTCCGCATCTCCCGTACCGTCTCCGCGCACAGCACCCGGTCGTCGCCCTTCGCCAGGAAGGCCGCGAACTTCGCCAGGTCACCGGTGGTGGACCAGAGTTGCCCTGCCGGTGCCATGAGCCCGAGGTCCTCGGTGGGCTCCGGAAGCATCACATCGGCCCAGGGATGCACCGCCCAGCCACCCGCGTGCGGTGCCCGGGGCTGCGCGCTCGTGCTGTCGAGGCCCAGAGGTTCGAGCACCTCGTGCCGCAGGACGTCCTCCCAAGCGGCGCCGCGCAGCTTCTCGACCAGCGCGCCCAGCAGGGTGTAGCCGGGGTTCGAATAGTGGAAACGGCGGCCGGCCGGGTGCAGGAAGGGCTGCTCGCCGAGCACGTCGGTCAGTTCGGGGCGCAGCGAGCCCGGGCTGCGCTCCCACCACGGCCCTGGCGACTCGGCCGCCAACCCAGCCGTGTGCGCGAGGAGTTCGGCAATGGTGGCCTCCCCCGCGCCCGTGCCCGGCAGATGCTTCTCCAACGGGTCACCGAGGTCGAGCAGTCCCTCGTCGCGCAGTCGCAGCACGAGAACGGCGGTGAAGGTCTTGGTGATCGAGCCGATGCGGTACTGCACGTTCTCGTCCGGCCCGTGCCCGTCCACCGACGTCCGCGAGCCGTGCCAGACGGCCCGGCCGTCCCTCACCACCGCCGCGACCAGTGATGGCGCACGCCCCTCGGCCTGGGCGACGGCGATGCGGTGCAGCAGCGCCCGGCGCGTGCCGGGAAGCAGCTCGTCTTGAGATGTCGTCATGGGCCCAGTCCACCCCGCGGGACACCGCGGCGTCGAACGCATTGGGCCCACGACGGGCGGCTCAGGTCTGGGCCATGTCCACGAAGCGCGAGTAGTGGCCCTGGAAGGCGACCGTGATCGTCGCCGTCGGGCCGTTACGGTGCTTGCCCACGATGATGTCGGCCTCGCCGGCGCGCGGCGACTCCTTCTCGTAGGCGTCCTCGCGGTGCAGCAGGATCACCATGTCGGCGTCCTGCTCGATGGAGCCGGACTCACGCAGGTCGGACACCTGGGGCTTCTTGTCCGTGCGCTGCTCGGGGCCACGGTTGAGCTGTGAGAGCGCGATCACCGGGACCTCGAGCTCCTTGGCCAGGAGCTTGAGGTTACGGGACATGTCCGAGACCTCCTGCTGGCGGCTCTCGGAGCGCTTGCCTGACTGCATCAGCTGGAGGTAGTCGATGATCACGAGCTTGATGTCGTTGCGCTGCTTCAGCCGACGGCACTTCGCGCGGATCTCCATCATCGACAGGTTCGGGGAGTCGTCGATGTAGAGCGGTGCGGCCGAGACCTCGGGCATCCGACGCGCCAGCCGCGTCCAGTCCTCGTCCGTCATGGTGCCGGAACGCATGTGATGCAGAGCCACCCGCGCCTCGGCCGACAGCAGGCGCATCGCGATCTCGTTGCGCCCCATTTCCAGGGAGAAGATGACGCTCGGCAGGTTGTTCTTGATCGACGCGGCCCGTGCGAAGTCCAGCGCCAGCGTGGACTTACCCATGGCGGGGCGGGCCGCGATGACGATCATCTGGCCCGGGTGCAGACCGTTGGTGAGCGAGTCCAGGTCCGTGAACCCCGTCGGCACACCGGTCATCTCTCCCGTGCGGGAGCCGATCGCCTCGATCTCGTCGAGCGCGCCCTCCATGATGTCGCCGAGCGGCAGATAGTCCTCGCTGGTGCGCTGCTCGGTGACCGCGTAGATCTCGGCCTGGGCCCGGTTGACGATCTCGTCGACGTCGTCGTCGGCCGCGTATCCCATCTGGGTGATGCGGGTACCGGCCTCGACCAGACGGCGCAGGACCGCGCGCTCGTGCACGATCTCCGCGTAGTACTCGGCGTTGGCCGCCGTCGGCACGGTCTGGACGAGGGTGTGCAGATACGATGCGCCGCCGACCTTGTTGATCTCACCGCGCTTGGTGAGCTCGGCCGCGATCGTGATCGGGTCGGCCGGCTCACCCTTGGCGTAGATGTCGAGGATCGCCTGGAAGATTGTCTCGTGTGCCGGCTTGTAGAAGTCGTGTCCCTTGATGACCTCGACGACGTCGGCGATGGCGTCCTTCGACAGCAGCATGCCGCCGAGGACGGACTGCTCGGCGTCGAGGTCCTGTGGCGGTACGCGTTCGAAGGACGTGCCCCCGCCGTCCCATTCGCCGCTCTCCCGGCCGCGGTCGTGCTGCTCGTCGCGACCCCGGCCGCCCTCGCCGCGGCGGCGCGAGGCAGGCAGGCGATCACTGGGACCGCTGTCGGCCCACGGATCGTCCAAGGGCTCGGAAATGCTCACCGAGCCACCTCCTCCCGTCCGCGGAGCGGACCTCGCCGTGCTTCTCTTTTTCTACGGCACGGCACTGACAAATGAGAGGCCCAACTCCGGTTCTGGCGCGTCGGTTTTGTGTTGGTTTTCAGGCCGACAGACGGAGCGGGCGCCGGACCACGGTAGGCCCGACGGCACCGTCAGCCAATCTGGTTATCCACAGGCCATGTGGACGACGGCCCGGATGCTGTGGAGAACTCCGCAAAACCTGTGCACGACACGGTGGACAGGCCTGTGAACAAGCTCGCGCTTCTCGTTCGAGAACCGCCCTGACCTGCACTCTTCCCATCCACCGGCTGTGCAGAAGAAAAACTTCCCCAGTCGGACCAAGATCACATCGAACGACACGCGGAAGCGCACACGACAACACAGCAAGTAAGGGTCATTAATACATTGCATCTCTTACCTGTGGACGATTAGATTGGTGCTCATGACACACGCTCCGGCGACCACGCGCGCCATACGGCGACGGCACGACCGAGAGATCGTCGCTCTGGCCGTCCCGGCCTTCGGTGCACTCGTCGCCGAGCCGCTCTTCGTCATGGCCGACAGCGCGATCGTGGGCCATCTCGGCACTGCGCAACTAGCGGGACTGGGCATCGCCTCGGCCCTCCTCATGACCGCCGTCAGCGTCTTCGTCTTCCTCGCCTACGCCACCACCGCGGCCGTTGCCCGACGTGTCGGCGCCGACGACCTCCAGGCCGCCATCCGGCAGGGCATGGACGGCATTTGGCTGGCACTCCTGCTCGGCGCCGTGGTCGTCGCCGTCGCCCTGCCCACCGCACCGGCCCTGGTGGATCTCTTCGGCGCCTCGGACACCGCCGCTCCGTACGCGACCACCTATCTGCGGATCTCCTGCCTCGGCATTCCGGCCATGCTCGTCGTCCTCGCCTCGACCGGCGTCCTGCGCGGACTCCAGGACACGAAGACACCGCTGTACGTCGCCATCGGAGGCTTCGTCGCCAACGCCGTCCTCAACGTGGGCCTCGTCTACGGCGCCGACCTCGGCATCGCCGGCTCCGCCTGGGGCACCGTCATCGCCCAGTTCGGCATGGCCGCCGTCTACCTCATGGTGGTCGTCCGCGGAGCCCGCGCCCACGGCGCCTCGCTGCGCCCCGACGCTGCGGGCATCCGGGCTTCGGCACAGGCCGGCGTCCCCCTGCTCGTCCGCACGCTCTCGCTCCGCGCGATCCTGATGATCGCCACAGCCGTGGCGGCGCGTCTCGGCGATGCCGACATCGCGGCGCACCAGATCATCCTGTCCCTGTGGAGCCTGCTCGCCTTCGCCCTGGACGCCATCGCCATCGCAGGACAGGCCATCATCGGCCGCTACCTCGGTGCGGGCGACGTCCAGGGCGCCCGCGAGGCATGCCGCCGTATGGTGCAGTGGGGCATCGCGGTCGGTGTGCTGCTCGGTCTCGCCGTCGTGGCCGCCCGTCCCGCGTTCCTTCCGTTGTTCACGAGCGACGCCATGGTGAAGGACGCGGCGCTGCCCGCCCTCCTCGTGGTGGCGCTCGCCCAGCCCATCTGCGGAATCGTCTTCGTCCTGGACGGCGTCCTGATGGGGGCGGGCGACGGACCGTACCTCGCCTGGGCCATGGTCCTGACCCTGGCGGTCTTCACTCCCGTGGCCCTGCTCATCCCCGCGCTCGGCGGCGGCCTCACCGCGGTCTGGGCAGCGATGACGTTGATGATGGCGGTGCGCATGCTGACGCTCTGGCTGCGTTCCCGCTCGGGCCGCTGGATCGTCACCGGCGCCACCCGCTGAACCAAGGACGGCACTGAACCGGGCGCACCGCGCTGACTGTTTCACGTGAAACCCTCTGTTTCACGTGAAACACCTGCGGCCCGCACGCACGGGAGAAGGGCCGCACCCGATGGATGCGGCCCTTCTCAGCTGCTCAAACCGAGCGCAGCGTCACGCAGCGACGACCTCGATGTTGACCTTGGCGGCCACCTCGGGGTGCAGACGCACGGACGTCTCGTGGGCGCCCAGCGTCTTGATCGGCGAACCGAGCTCGATGCGGCGCTTGTCGACCTCGGGGCCACCGGAAGCCTTGATCGCCGAGGCGATGTCGGCCGGGGTGACGGAGCCGAAGAGACGACCGGCGTCGCCGGAGCGAACGGCCAGACGAACCTTGACGGCCTCGAGCTGGCCCTTGACCTGGTTGGCCTGCTCGATGGTCTGGATCTCGTGGATCTTGCGAGCACGACGGATCTGCTCGACGTCCTTCTCGCCACCCTTGGTCCAGCGGATAGCGAACTTCCGCGGGATCAGGTAGTTGCGAGCGTAGCCGTCCTTGACGTCGACGACGTCGCCAGCGGCACCGAGGCCGGAGACCTCGTGGGTGAGGATGATCTTCATGAGTCGGTCACCCTTCCCTTATCGCGCGGTGGACGTGTAGGGCAGCAACGCCATCTCACGGCTGTTCTTGACGGCCGTGGCGACGTCACGCTGGTGCTGCGTGCAGTTGCCGGTCACGCGGCGGGCACGGATCTTGCCGCGGTCGGAAATGAACTTCCGCAGCATGTTCGTGTCCTTGTAGTCCACGTACGTGACCTTGTCCTTGCAGAATGCGCAGACCTTCTTCTTAGGCTTGCGCACAGGCGGCTTCGCCATGGTGTTTCTCCTGTGTGATCAAGAAGTGTGGGTACGGCCCACCCTTGGCCCGAAGGCCTAGAAGGGGGGCTCGTCCGAGTAGCCGCCGCCCTGCTGGCCGCCGCCGGAGTTTCCACCCCAGCCGCCGCCACCGCCGCCGCCCTGGTTGCCACCGGCGGGAGCGCTGGTGGCCCACGGGTCGGCTTCCGGAGCGCCGCCGCCCTGCTGGCCGCCGCCGGAGTTTCCACCCCAGCCGCCGCCGGCCTGGCCGCCACCGCCGCCGTAACCACCCTGGCCACCCCGACCGGCACCGCCGGCCGTCTTGGTGACCTTGGCCGTGGCGTTCTTCAGGCTGGCGCCGACTTCCTCGACGTCCAGCTCGTAGACCGTGCGCTTGACGCCCTCACGGTCCTCGTAGGACCGCTGCTTCAGCCGGCCCTGCACGATGACGCGCATGCCTCGCTGGAGCGACTCCGCGACGTTCTCCGCCGCCTGACGCCAGACCGAGCAGGTCAGGAACAGGCTCTCGCCGTCCTTCCACTCATTGGTCTGACGGTCGAAGGTGCGGGGAGTGGACGCGACACGGAACTTCGCGACCGCCGCACCGGAGGGGGTGAAGCGCAGCTCGGGGTCGTCGACAAGATTGCCGACGACCGTGATGACGGTCTCGCCTGCCATGGGGTACCTCTCGGCGGGTTTGCTGCTCTGGCTGCTTGGTTGCTGCTACTCGAATCCCGAGATCAGCTGAGCGGGAGGCTCAGTGGGTCTCGGGGCGGAGGACCTTGGTCCGGAGGACCGACTCGTTCAGGTTCATCTGGCGGTCGAGCTCCTTGACGACCGCAGGCTCGGCCTGCAGGTCGATGACCGAGTAGATGCCCTCGGGCTTCTTCTTGATCTCGTACGAGAGACGACGACGGCCCCAGGTGTCGACCTTCTCGACCTTTCCGTTGCCCTCACGGACGACGGAGAGGAAGTTCTCGATCAGGGGGGCGACGGCGCGCTCCTCCAGATCGGGGTCGAGGATGACCATCACCTCGTAGTGACGCATGTGGAACCCACCTCCTTTGGACTCAGCGGCCACGGTCGTTCCGTGGCAGGAGGGTTGTAATGCGTACGCAAAGGTATCCGCCGCCACTGACAATCGGGGCTTCCTCGCGGTAGTCCCGGTCGTGACATGGGCAGACACCAGTGCAGACGGTACAGAGTACCCGCACCATGGCTTCCGGTTGAAATCCGGCCGCCAGGACCGACAATCTGTACACATCGGGTGTGTATGGCGCTACGATGCGCCGCCTTTCGCAGGAGGTGCCCTATGGCACAAGCATTGCGACCCAACACCGTCGGAGGCCTCTTCGCCACGGACGGCAAGTCCCACCCCCTCCAGGACACGCTGCTCGCGGTGACCCTGGTCCTGGGGCTCACGTCGTTCATCACGGCGATGTTCCACAGCCTGCACCTGCTGAGCTCCTGGACCGGGCTGGTGGGGATCCTCACCGGCGCGTACGGCCAGTGGATCTCGGAGACGACCCGTGAGCGCTTCGGACTGATCCTCGGTCTCGGCGCCTCGGCCATCGGCTTCTTCCTCGGTATGGCGCACGGCGGCCTCTTCGGCGGAGTCATCAGCTGACGCCTCGGGCACCGTCCCCTCAACCCCACACAAAGCACCGCGGAACGCCCCGGCGGCCCATCGGCCGGGGCGCAGGTTCCGTACGCCCAGTCAGGGCGCTCGTCAGGCGCAGTAGGCTTCGGCGCGAGAGCCGGAGCCCCTGTACCCATGGGGACACACCAGCCCGAGGAGCGCCCCGAATGAGCCTGACCCTGAGGACGATCAGCCGCGAGCAGCATCTGGCGTACATCCAGAGCCTGCCGTCGGCTAGCCACATGCAGGTTCCGGCCTGGGCAGACGTCAAGGCGGAGTGGCGCTCCGAGAGCCTCGGGTGGTTCGACGACAAGACCGGCGAACTGGTCGGTGCGGGCATGGTCCTCTACCGGCAGCTCCCCAAGATCAAGCGTTACCTCGCCTATCTGCCCGAGGGCCCGGTCATCAACTGGTTCGCGCCGAATCTGACCGACTGGCTGGAACCGATGCTCGCGCACCTGAAGCACCAGGGCGCCTTCTCGGTGAAGATGGGCCCGCCGGTGATCATCCGGCGCTGGGAGGCCACCTCCATCAAGGCCGGCATCCAGAACCCCGACGTGAAGCGGCTGCGCGACATCGAGGCCGACTTCATCGAGCCGCGCGCCTTCGAGGTCGCCGACAAGCTGCGTCGTATGGGCTGGCAGCAGGGCGAGGACGGCGGCGCCGGCTTCGGCGACGTCCAGCCCCGCTACGTGTACCAGGTGCCGCTGGCGAACCGGTCCCTGGAAGAGGTCCACAAGAACTTCAACCAGCTGTGGCGCCGCAACATCAAGAAGGCCGAGAAGGCCGGTGTCGAGGTCGTCCAGGGCGGTTACCAGGACCTTGAGGAATGGCAGCGGCTGTACGAGATCACGGCCGTGCGTGACCACTTCCGGCCGCGCCCGCTGTCGTACTTCCAGCGCATGTGGACGGCCCTCAACACCGAGGACCCCAACCGCATGCGGCTGTACTTCGCCCGCCACAACGGCGTGAACCTGTCGGCGGCGACGATGCTGATCGTCGGCGGCCACGTCTGGTACTCCTACGGCGCCTCCGACAACATCGGCCGTGAGGTCCGGCCCTCGAACGCGATGCAGTGGCGGATGCTGCGCGACGCCTACGCGCTCGGCGCTACCGTCTACGACCTGCGCGGCATCTCCGACTCGCTGGACGAGACCGACCATCTCTTCGGCCTGATCCAGTTCAAGGTCGGCACCGGCGGCCAGGCCGCCGAGTACCTCGGCGAGTGGGACTTCCCGCTGAACAAGCTGCTCCACAAGGCGCTCGACATCTACATGTCGCGGCGCTGAACCCCGGCTGTTTGCTTCGATAGCGTCGGCACGTTCGTTCGCTTCCATACCTCTGATACACCGCAGCCACGAGAAAGGTTCCGGGTCCGGCCATGGCGCTCACGCTCTACGTCGACACCGCGCGCTGGCGTGCGCACCACAAGCACGTGCAGGACCAGTTCCCGGGTCTCGTCCCGGTCTGCAAGGGCAACGGCTACGGCTTCGGGCACGAGCGGCTGGCGGAGGAGGCCACCCGGCTGGGCTCGGACGTCCTCGCGGTCGGCACGACGTACGAGGCCGCGCGCATCAAGGACTGGTTCGGCGGCGACCTGCTCGTGCTGACGCCGTACCGGCGCGGCGAGGAGCCTGTGCCGCTGCCGGACCGGGTCATCCGCTCGGTGTCGTCGATCGACGGGGTCTACGGCCTCGTGGGCGCCCGCGTGGTCATCGAGGTGATGTCCTCGATGAAGCGGCACGGCATCAGCGAGCAGGATCTGCCGCAGCTGCACTCCGCCATAGAGAACGTCCGTCTCGAGGGCTTCGCCATCCATCTGCCGCTGGACCGCACCGACGGCTCGGACGCCGTCGAGGAGGTCATCGGCTGGATGGACCGGCTGCGCGCGGCGCGTCTGCCGCTGCACACGATGTTCGTCAGCCACCTCAAGGCCGAGGATCTGGCCCGGCTCCAGCAGCAGTTCCCGCAGACCCGCTTCCGCGCCCGTATCGGCACGCGGCTGTGGCTGGGGGACCACGAGGCCACCGAGTACCGCGGGGCGGTCCTGGACGTCACACGCGTGGCCAAGGGCGACCGGTTCGGCTACCGGCAGCAGAAGGCGGCCTCGGACGGCTTCCTGGTCGTCGTGGCGGGCGGTACGTCGCACGGGGTGGGTCTGGAGGCCCCCAAGGCGCTGCACGGCGTCATGCCGCGCGCCAAGGGCGTGGCCCGCGCCGGCCTCGCCACGGTCAACCGGAACCTTTCTCCGTTCGTCTGGGGCGGCAAGCAGCGCTGGTTCGCCGAGCCGCCGCACATGCAGGTGTCGATCCTGTTCGTCCCCTCCGACGCCCCGGAGCCGAAGGTCGGCGAGGATCTGGTGGCCCATCTGCGGCACACCACCACGCAGTTCGACCGCATCGTCGACCGCTGAGCGTCGTACGGACAACTGAAGGACGACCGAAGAACGGACGGCTGAAGAGCCGTACACAGACAGCCGAAAGGCCGTACACGGACCTCCGTGTACGGCCTTTTGTGTGGGCCGACTACGCCCTGTTCGCTCAGAGCGAACGGTCTGGGGAAGAGACCGGATCGCCCCACTCCACCTGCGGCCCCCCGAAGTGAGCGGCGTGCCGCGGGGGATGAGCCGCGGGGCCCAGGACGAACACGTCCTCCGCGCCGTCGAGCACGCCCCCCGAGGGGTCGTCGTCGCCGGCCCGCCGCACCACGTCCCGCTCCGGCATCCAGATGTCGCGCACGATCACGGCGCACAGGTACAGCGTCCCGAGCAGGTGCAGTCCGATGGCCCAGTGGTAGCCGTCCTGGGGCAGGCCCTTGTGGGCGTCCGCGCTGGTCGTGTACGCGAGGTACATCCAGATCCCCAGGAAGTAGGCCACCTCGCAGGCCTGCCAGATCAGGAAGTCCCGCCACTTGGGCCGCGCCAGTACGGCGAGGGGGATCAGCCACAGGACGTACTGCGGCGAGTAGACCTTGTTGGTGAGGATGAACGCGGCGACGATCAGGAAGGCCAGCTGGGCGAAGCGCGGCCGGCGTGGGGCGGTCAGGGTGAGCGCGGCGATGCCGACGCAGGACAGCAGTACCAGCAGCGTGGCGAGCGTGTTGACCGTGTCGGTGCTCAACGGGTCGGTCGAGTTCTGCGCCAGGATCAGCCAGAAGGACCCGAAGTCGACGCCCCGTTCCTGGCTGAACTCGTAGAACTTCGACCAGCCGTCCCAGGCGAGGAGCATCACCGGCAGGTTCACGACCAGCCAGGAGACGGCGGCACCGCCCAGTGCCTTTCCGAAGTCCCGCCACTTGCCCGCGCGCCAGCACAGCACGAACAACGGGCCGAGGAGGAAGACAGGGTAGAGCTTGGCGGCCGTGGCGAGGCCCAGCAGGACGCCGAAAGCGAGGGAGCGGCCCCGCGACCACATCAGCATCGCCGCGGCCGTCAGAGCGACCGCCAGGAGGTCCCAGTTGATGGTGGCGGTCAGCGCGAAGGCGGGCGCCAGGGCGACCAGCAGACCGTCCCAGGGCCGCCTGGCGTGCGTACGGGTCACGCATACGGCGATGACGGCACAGCACGCCATCAGCATCCCGGCGTTGACCATCCAGTACCACTGTTCCTGGTCCTGGATGCTGCCGCTGCCGGGCGTCAGCCAGGAGGCCACCTCCATGAACACACCGGTCAGCACCGGGTATTCGAGGTACTCCATGTCACCGTTGAGCTTGTCGAAGTACGGCACGAGCCCGTCGGCGAAGCCGCGCCCCGCGTAGAGGTGCGGGATGTCCGAGTAGCACGCGTGTGTGTACTGCGAGCTGGCGCCGAAGAACCAGCCGCCGTTGTAGCAGGGCGCCTTCTGGACCAGGCCGAGGGCGAACATCCCGATCGCCACGAGCGCGATGATGCGCACGGGAGTCCACCAGGACGTCCCTAGCAGCGCACGCCGCCCGATGGGACCACCGATCAACTCACTGCCACTCGCGGCGACCTCGTCGTCCTTGGTCGGCCGCACCGGGTCCGGCTCGTGCACGCTCGTTTGCGTCGATTCTGCGCTGGGCATGGGGCACATCCTGCCGTACGTCTCTAGGAATACGCCGAGGGCCGCCGCACCTGGTGGGTGCGGCGGCCCATGTTTCACGTGAAACACCCTCGGCGGGCGATATGGCGGCTAACCGCTCGATCCTCCGAAGATGCCTCCATTGGCGTTGCCTCTGGTGCTGTCTGTCTCCGTAGCCGTCGGTGTGGAGGTCGTGCCTCCGTCCGTACCGCCGCTGTCCGTGCCTCCGGTGTCCTCGCAGGTGAAGCCGAGGCAGGTCTCCGTCGCCGAGGGCGAGGGAGCGGTGAGAGTCGGACTGGGCGTCGGGGTAGGCGTCGCACTGGGCGTCGGGGTAGGCGTCGCGGTGATGCTCGGGGTCGGGGACGGAGCGCCGTCCTCGTCCTGAACCTCGCCGATCTTGTCGGCGTCCGGGAAGCCGGGGTCGTTGTCGCCCTTCAGCGCGGCCTTCATGTACTCGGTCCAGATCGACGTGGGGATGTCACCACCGTGGATGGAGTCCTCACCCGCCGTGCCGTTCATGGAGAGCAGCTTGCTGTTCTTGGGGTCCTCTCGGAACATCGCGATGGACGTCGACAGCTGCTGGGTGTAGCCGACGAACCATGCCGACTTGTTGCTGTCGGTGGTACCGGTCTTACCGGCCGCCGCACGTCCCAGGGCCTTCGCGTTCTGGCCCGTTCCGTTCTCGATGACGTTCTCGAGCATGTCCGTGACGTTGTTCGCCACGTTCTCAGGCATCGCCAGCGTGACCTTCGGCTTGTCGAAGCCCGACAGGGCCTGGCCGTCCTTCTTGACCCCGGTCACGGAGTACGGGTCCGCGTGCTTGCCGGATGCGGCGAACGTCGCATAGGAGTCAGCCATGCGGATCGCACTGGGGGTCGACGTACCGAGCGCGAACGACGCGTTGAGCGTCTCGAAGCTCTGATCCAGGATGCCGGACGCCTTGGCTACGTCCCGCACCTTGCTCATCCCCACGTCCATGCCGAGCTGCACGAACGGCGTGTTGATGGATTGCTCCATCGCCTTGCGGAGACTGATGTAGCCCCAGGGGTAGTCGCTCTCGTTCTCCTGGTAGAAGACCGAGTTGTCCTTCTTCAGGACATAGGTGCCGTCGTTGTTCCTGACCTTCAGATGGTCGTTGCCGTTGTACTTGCTCAGCGGCGAGACACCAATGTCCGGATCCTTGTACGTGCCGTACTCCATGGCCGCCGCCATCACGAACGGCTTCCATGTCGAACCGACCGGCACACCCGAGGTGTCCGCGTTGTTGTTGAAGTGGTCGTTCTCGTACCCGGCGCCGCCGTACAGCGCGACGATCGCACCGTCCTTCGGCCTCACCGAAGCCGCACCGAACTGAACGTGCTTGTCCAGCTCCCGCTTCTCCGGGTCGATCTTCTCGTCCTCGATCTTCTTGACGGCCTTGGCCAGAGCGTTGACCTTGTCCTTCTCGAAGGTCGTGTAGATCTGGTAGCCGCCCTTGTCGAACTCGGTGCGCGAGATGTCCGAGTGGGCCAGCACGTACTTCTTGGCCGTGTCGACCAGGTAGCTGACCTGCCCGGTCATGCCCTTGGTCGCCTTGAGCCCCTGGGGCATGGGGTACTTCTTGGTGGCCTTCGCGTACTCGGCGTCCGTCAGATGCTTGTCGTTGTGCATCTGCTCGAGGATCCAGCTCCAGCGGTACTTGGAGCGCTCGGTGTTCTTCGCCTTGGTGGCCGCAGGGTCGTAGCTCGTGTTGTCGACCGGGTCGTAGTACGTCGGGCCCTTGAGCAGTGCAGCCAGGAAGGCGCACTGGCTCGGCGACAGTTCCTCCGCGTCCACGCCGTAGTACGTCTGCGCGGCGGCCTGGATGCCGTAGGCGTCGCGGCCGTAGTACGAGGTGTTCAGGTAGCCCTGGAGGATCTCCTGCTTGGTGAGCTTCGTGCCCACCTTTATGGAGATGAACATCTCCTTGAACTTCCGGGAGACGGTCTGCTCCTGGCTCAGGTAGGTGTTCTTCACGTACTGCTGGGTGATCGTCGAACCACCCTGCGTGTCACCGCCCCGCGCCATGTTGGCCAGGGCTCGGGCGATACCCATGGGATCGACGCCCGAGTCGGAGTAGAAGCTCTTGTTCTCGGCAGAGATCACGGCCCACTGCATGGCCTGGGGGATCTTGGAAATGTCTACGTTCTGTCGGTTCGTGCCGGCTCCCGTCGCGACCATCTGGGAGCCGTCCTCCCAGTAGTAGACGTTGTTCTCCGACTTGGCCGCGGCGTTCTCGCTGGGGATGCCGACCATGGCGTATCCGATACCCGCGATCGCCAGCAGGCCGCCGAAGAACGCCAGGCTCAGCCCGGAGACGAGCTTCCAGGACGGCATCCAGCGCTGCCAGCCGTACTTGCCGGCGCGCGGATAGTCGATGAACCGGTTGTTGCTCGAGACGGCGACTCGGCCTCGTCCAGGACCGCTCGGACCGCCCGGGCCACCGCGTCGGGCGCCACGGCCGACGGGTTCGGCCGCTCTGCGTCGGCTGCCCCCGCTTCTCTGGGCCGCGCGCCGGGCGTCGGCGCGGCCGCCGTACGACCGCTCCTCGCCTCCCGACTCGTATGAACCCGACCCGTACGAGTCGGAAGGAGACTCGGTGGCGCCTCGCGGTGCCGCGCGGCGGCCGCCGGAGGACGAGCCTGACTGGCCGCGTCGGGCCGCGGCACGTCCGCCTCCCTGCGGCTGCGGCGGTTTGCGACGGTGCTCGCTCATCGAACGACTACTCCTCGGGCAGGCGCACCTTTGCGCGCCTGGAAACGGCAGCTGGTTTCCGGTCCCCCCGAAGTACGGATGTGGTCGCTTTCGCATTCACCCGTACTGCACCGAGGACGACGACGCCCCCAAGCGTCACTCGGTTCCCGGTGGTGTGCATGCCGCACAGACTACGCACCGTCAAAACCCGCCTAGCCCCGAAGTTCACCCCAAATCAGGCAACTTGCCTCGGATGAATAAGTGATGTGATCCCGTTCACCGTCTCCCCACTTGTCGCATCCGGATGGTCGTTCTATCGTCGTGATGTATCGAGTCGATACATCGGAGCGAGATAAGCGAGCCGGGGACGAGGAGGCGAGAGGATGAGCCGACGCTCAGGGATCCTCGAGTTCGCCGTACTCGGCCTGCTCCGCGAGTCTCCGATGCACGGCTATGAGCTGCGCAAACGACTCAATACATCACTGGGCGTGTTCCGTGCGTTCAGCTACGGCACGCTCTACCCCTGTCTCAAGACGCTGGTCGCCAACGGCTGGTTGATCGAAGAGCCGGGGAACGCTCCTGAAGACGCTCTCGCCGCATCGCTCGCGGGACGTCGCGCCAAGATCGTCTATCGGTTGACGGCGGAAGGTAAGGAGCACTTCGAGGACCTGCTCTCGCAGACCGGCCCCGACGTGTACGAGGACGAGCACTTCGCCGCGCGTTTCGCCTTCTTCGGCCAGACGTCGCGCGACGTACGCGTACGCGTACTGGAGGGCCGCCGCAGCCGGTTGGAGGACCGGCTGGAAAAGATGCGCGTCTCCTTCGCGCGCACCCGGGAGCGCCTCGACGACTACACGCTTGAGCTCCAGCGCCACGGAATGGAGTCCGTGGAGCGCGAAGTGCGCTGGCTGAACGAGCTCATCGAGAGCGAGCGGGCCGGACGGGACCTGAAGGGTCCCGTTCCGGACGGCACCGCTCGGCAGGACAGCACATCTGGGGAGTCGGGCGGCCTGCCCCGGCTCGGGGGTGCCACCCCCGGGCCGGATCCGTCCGATGACACCACCACATGAGGTCCAGTCAGGGCCTCACCTCGCACACACAGGGAGCAACCGGAATGGGTTCGGTTCGCGTAGCCATCGTCGGCGTGGGCAACTGCGCCGCCTCACTGGTACAGGGCGTCGAGTACTACAAGGACGCCGATCCGGCGACCAAGGTGCCGGGTCTGATGCACGTCCAGTTCGGCGACTACCACGTCGGTGACGTCGAGTTCGTCGCCGCGTTCGACGTCGACGCGAAGAAGGTCGGCCTCGACCTCTCCGACGCCATCGGTGCCAGTGAGAACAACACCATCAAGATCTGCGACGTCCCGAACAAGGGCGTCACGGTCCAGCGTGGCCACACTCACGACGGTCTCGGCAAGTACTACCGCGAGACTATCGAGGAGTCCGCCGAGACCCCGGTCGACGTCGTCCAGATCCTCAAGGACCGCCAGGTCGACGTTCTCGTCTGCTACCTGCCCGTCGGTTCCGAGGACGCGGCGAAGTTCTACGCCCAGTGCGCCATCGACGCCAAGGTCGCCTTCGTCAACGCCCTTCCGGTCTTCATCGCCGGCACCAAGGAGTGGGCGGACAAGTTCACCGAGGCGGGCGTCCCGATCGTCGGCGACGACATCAAGTCCCAGGTCGGCGCCACCATCACGCACCGTGTGATGGCGAAGCTGTTCGAGGACCGCGGTGTCCGTCTCGAGCGCACCATGCAGCTCAACGTCGGCGGCAACATGGACTTCAAGAACATGCTGGAGCGCGACCGCCTCGAGTCCAAGAAGATCTCGAAGACGCAGGCCGTCACCTCGCAGATCCCCGACCGGGACCTGGGCGAGAAGAACGTCCACATCGGTCCCTCGGACTACGTGGCCTGGCTCGACGACCGCAAGTGGGCCTACGTCCGCCTCGAGGGCCGTGCCTTCGGTGATGTCCCGCTGAACCTGGAGTACAAGCTCGAGGTCTGGGACTCCCCGAACTCCGCGGGTGTCATCATCGACGCCCTGCGCGCCGCGAAGATCGCCAAGGACCGCGGCATCGGCGGTCCGATCCTGTCGGCGTCCTCGTACTTCATGAAGTCCCCGCCGGTCCAGTACTTCGACGACGAGGCCTTCGCGAACGTCGAGAAGTTCATCAAGGGTGAAGTCGAGCGCTAAAGGCGCCGAGGCTCACTGAAGAACGCTCCTGCCAGGGCTGTGTCGAGGGTCCCCGGGTTGTACCGCCCGGGGACCCTGTCCTTATGTGAGGCTGTGCGCCATGGCCGTCGTACGTGACCTGCGCGTTCTGCTGCGCTTCCAGGGCTTCAGACGCCTGCTCGCCGTACGTCTGCTCTCCCAGGGCGCCGACGGTGTCTACCAGGTCGCACTCGCCGCCTACGTCGTCTTCTCCCCGGAGAAACAGACCTCGGCCACCGCCATCGCCTCCGCCATGGCCGTCCTGCTGCTCCCCTACTCCCTGGTGGGCCCCTTCGCCGGCGTCCTGCTGGACCGCTGGCGCCGCCGCCAGGTCTTCCTCTACGGCAACCTGGTGCGCGCCCTGATGGCCACGGTGACCGCCGTCCTGATGGTCAGCCACGTCCCGGACTGGCTCTTCTACGTCTCCGCGCTGTGCGTCACCGCCGTCAACCGCTTCGTCCTGTCGGGCCTGTCCGCCGCCCTGCCGCGTGTGGTCGACTCCGAGCGTCTCGTCATCGCCAACTCCCTCTCCCCGACCGCCGGCACGCTCGCCGCGACGGCCGGAGGCGGCCTGGCCTTCGTCGTGCGCCTGGTGTTCGCGGACTCCGACGCCGCGGTGGTGCTGCTGGGCGCCGCCCTCTATCTGTGCGCGGCGCTGGCCTCGCTGCGCATGTCACGGGAACTTCTGGGCCCCGACCAGGAGTTGGTGCGGCCCGGCCTCTCGGCCGCCCTCTCCGGCACCGCGCACGATCTGGTGGCGGGCGTACGCCACCTCGCCTCCCCACCGCGCCGGCAGGCCGCCCGGGCGCTCGCCACGATGACACTCATGCGGTTCTGCTACGGCGCCCTGCTGGTCATGCTGCTGATGCTCTGCCGGTACGAGTTCTCCTCGACCAGCGATGACGGACTCGCCCTGCTGGGGCTGGCGTTGGGCATCTCCGGCGCGGGCTTCTTCGTGGCGGCCGTGGTGACGCCCTGGGCGGCGGGACGGCTCGGCCCCGGCCGCTGGATCGCCGTGTGCGCAGCGTCCGCCGCGATCCTGGAACTGGCTCTCGGTCTCCCTTTCGCCGTCGCGCCCATGCTGGTCGCGGCGTTCGTCCTGGGTCTGACCACCCAGGGCGCGAAGATCGCGACGGACACGATCGTGCAGTCCTCGGTCGACGACGGCTACCGGGGGCGAATCTTCTCCGTCTACGACGTGCTGTTCAACATCGCGTTCGTCGGCGCGGCCGGCGTGGCCGCGCTGATGCTGCCGCCTGATGGGCGCTCTGTGGTGCTCGTGGTCACGGTGGCCGTTATCTACGGGGCAGTTGCGGTGGCTATGGCCCGCTTTGAACGCCAGTAAGTGTCACATCAATGACACAGAGTCCCCCTGGATTGCAGGAGTGTCAGTGGGGCCCGGTAACTTACGTGCGTCTTACTCGCTCCTTATGCGTGTCACACGCCCATGTTCTAGGGGGACCCCCAAGTGACTACTCCGCCGCCTCAGGGCCAGAACCCGTACGCCCAGGGCCAGCAGCCCCAGGCCCCGTACCCGCCCCAGGGCGGCAACCCCTTCGCGCAGGGCCAGCCGGGCGTTCCCCCGCAGGGCGGCGCCCCGTACGCGCCGGTTCCGCCGGAGCAGCCTCGCCGCAAGCTCAGCTTCAAGACGATCAAGAACATCGTCATCGTCCTGGCCGTCGCCGGTATCGCCATCGGCGGTTACATATCCAGCCGCGACGACGCCAACACGGCGGCGGTCGGCGACTGCATGCACCGCGGCAGCACCAACGACAACGACCCGGACCTCGAGGTCGTCGACTGCACCTCCTCGAAGGCCGAGTACACGGTGCTGGCCAAGATCGAGGGCACGTTCAGTGGAAGCCTCGCCGAGACGAAGTGCGCCGCTGAGGCCAAGGACTTCCAGTACGTGTACACCGAGACCGGTGACGGCAGTAACTTCCTGCTCTGCCTGAAGGACAAGTAGGTCCTGAAGTAACTCAGACGCCAAGAGGGGCGATGTTTCACGTGAAACATCGCCCCTCGGTGCGTCCCGGGGTCGTGTTTCACGTGAAACACGACCCCACTTCACCGTCTCAGCCCTGCTCGGCCCACCACTCCTTGAGCGCCTTGGCCGCAGCTTCCTCGCCCATCGGCCCGTTCTCCAAGCGCAGTTCCAGCATGTGCTTGTACGCACGCCCCACGGCCGGGCCGGGCCCCACGCCGAGGATCTCCATGATCTGGTTGCCGTCCAGGTCCGGGCGGATCGCGTCGAGCTCCTCCTGCTCCTGGAGCTGGGTGATGCGGTCCTCCAGGCCGTCGTAGGCACGGGACAGCGCGACCGCCTTGCGCTTGTTACGCGTGGTGCAGTCGGACCGGGTCAGCTTGTGGAGACGGTCGAGGAGAGGGCCAGCGTCACGGACGTAGCGGCGAACCGCGGAGTCCGTCCACTCACCCATGCCGTAACCGTGGAAACGCAGATGGAGTTCGACCAGCCGCGAGACGTCCTTCACCAACTCGTTGGAGTACTTGAGAGCCGTCATCCGCTTCTTGGTCATCTTCGCGCCGACCACCTCGTGGTGATGGAACGAGACCCGGCCGTCCTCCTCGAAGCGGCGCGTACGCGGCTTGCCGATGTCGTGCAGCAGGGCGGACAGCCGCAGGACCAGGTCGGGACCGTTCTCCTCCAGAGCCATCGCCTGCTCAAGGACGATCAGCGTGTGCTCGTAGACGTCCTTGTGCCGGTGGTGCTCGTCGCTCTCCAGCCGCAGGGCCGGCAGCTCGGGCAGCACATGGTCGGCGAGTCCGGTGTCGACCAGCAGGGTCAGCCCCTTGCGCGGGCGCGTGGAGAGGATGAGCTTGTTCAGCTCGTCCCGCACCCTCTCGGCCGAGACGATCTCGATCCGTCCGGACATGTCCTTCATCGCGGCGACGACCTCGGGAGCCACCTCGAAGTCGAGCTGGGCGGCGAAGCGCGCGGCCCGCATCATCCGCAGCGGGTCGTCGGAGAAGGACGCCTCGGGCGTGCCCGGGGTGCGCAGCACACCCGCCGTGAGGTCGTCGAGCCCGCCGTGCGGATCGATGAACTCCTTCTCCGGCAGCGCGACAGCCATCGCGTTCACGGTGAAGTCGCGCCGGACGAGGTCCTCCTCGATGGAGTCGCCGTAGGACACCTCGGGCTTGCGCGAGGTCCGGTCGTACGCCTCCGACCGGTACGTGGTGACCTCGATCTGAAAGCTTCTGACAGCTTCTCCGACGCGGGCGTCCTTCTGTACCCCGACGGTGCCGAAGGCGATCCCGACCTCCCACACGGAGTCCGCCCACGGGCGCACGATCTTCAGCACGTCCTCGGGGCGGGCGTCGGTCGTGAAGTCCAGGTCGTTGCCGAGCCGGCCGAGCAGCGCGTCCCTGACCGAGCCGCCGACCAGGGCGAGAGAGAACCCGGCCTCCTGGAAACGGCGGGCAAGGTCGTCGGCGACAGGAGCGACCCGCAGCAGTTCACTCACCGCGCGGAGCTGCACCTGGCTCAGGGCACTGGAGGTGTCTTCGTTGGCGTTCGGCACAACAGAAGAGGGTACGTGGCCTGGGCGGCGCGATGCGCCTCCATTGAATCTGCACAGCCAGGCGTGTGAGGCTCGCTCCCCGGACGTGCGAAATCGCTCTCCTTTATACGCACACATACGGGATGCTCCGGACCCTTCGCCCGATCTTGTGGACCAGTCCGCGGCACTTCCCCTCAGCGCGCATCGTTACCATGCGTGGACGCACATTCCGACGACCACTGACGACGACGAGGGACGGGCGAGCGCGTGGCCGAGGCGGCAGACTTCCAGGGGATGAGTCCCTCACCTGCCCGCCGGTGGCTGCGGCGCACCGGAGCCCTGCTCGCCGGGGCGCCTCTGCTGGCCGGCCTTCTCCAGTTGCCCGCGGCCGCACCCGCGGCGGCCGCGTCCGGCTCGAGCACGGTGGCCGTCGCCCTCGACACGCTCACCCCCAGCGCCCCCACGGACGGCGACACGCTCACCGTGTCCGGCACCGTGACCAACAAGGGCAAGCAGGCGGTCACCGACGCCCAGGTGGACCTCCGCGTGGGACCCGCGCTCAGCACCCGCTCGGAGATCGACACCGTCGCCAAGCGCACCGACTTCCAGCCGGGGCTCGACGGGACGATCGTCGGCGGTAAGTACGTCAAGAAGTTCACCAAGCTCGCCCCGGGCGTCGCCCAGGACTTCAGCATCTCCGTGCCGGTCGACGAGCTGGACCTCGGCTCGGACGGCGTCTACCAGCTGGGTGTCTCCCTGACGGGTGAGACGTCCGCGCAGCAGTGGCAGCAGGTGCTCGGTATCCAGCGGACGTTCCTGCCCTGGCAGCCCGAGGGTGCCGACACGAAGACGAAGACGACGGTCCTGTGGCCGCTCGTCTCCACCGTCCACCTGACGGCGGAGACGGGGTCCAACGAACAGCAGACGCCGGTCTTCCTCAACGACGATCTCGCCAAGGAGATCTCCCCGGGCGGCCGCCTGGAGCAGCTGCTGTCGCTGGGCAAGGAGCTGGACGTCACCTGGGTGATCGATCCGGACCTGCTGGCCTCCGTCGACGCGATGACGCGTACCTACCGCGTCGAGTCGGGCAGCACCACCGTGGCGGGCACGCACCAGCAGGTCGCCATGGCGTGGCTCGCCGAGTTGCAGGAGGCGGTGGCGGACAAGGAGGTCGTCGCCCTCCCCTTCTCCGACCCGGATCTGGCCTCCCTCGCCCACAACGGCACGACGGTCACCGGTTCCCTCGGCCATCTCAAGGAGGCCACCGACGCCGCCGCCACGACGGTGAAGACGGTGCTCCATGTGACGCCGAGCACCGACTTCGCCTGGCCCGTCGAAGGTGCCGTCGACCCGTCGATCGTCAAGGTCGCCACCTCCGCCGGCGCCGACAAGGTGATCGCGCGCAGCGACAGCCTCCAGGAGACCGGCGGGCTGCCGTACACGCCCTCCGCTGCCCGCCCGATCGGCGGCGGTACGACCGCGGTGGTCGCGGACGCGCGGCTGTCCACGGCCTTCGAAGGCGATCTGACGAAGGCCTCCACCGCAACGCTCGCCGTACAGAAGTTCCTCGCGTCGAGCCTGACGCTCAACGTCCAGACCGACAAGCAGCGCAGCATCGTCGTCGCTCCGCAGCGCATGGCGACGGCGAGCCAGGCCCGGGCGCTGGCCAAGGCGGTGTCGGCCCTCCAGGAGGGGAACTGGTCCCAGGCCCAGGGCCTCACGTCGGCGGCCGGCGCCAAGCCGGACGCGAACGCCACCACGAAGGTGCCGTCGGCATCCGCCTACCCCACCTCGCTGCGCAAGCAGGAACTGCCGAAGACGGCCTTCCAGCAGATCGCGGCCACGCAGGACAAGCTGGACAGGTTCAAGGTCATCCTCACCGACGAGTCCCGGGTCGTGACCCCGTTCGGACGGGCCATGAACCGTGAGATGTCCACATCCTGGCGCGGCCGTGCCGCCGAGGCGAACCGCTATCGCAACGGTGTGGAGTGGCACCTCAACTCCCTGACCGAACAGGTCAGGCTGATCGACAAGTCCGAGACCAAACTCTCCGGGCGCAGCGCCACGATCCCCGTGACCGTGCAGAACAACCTGGTGCAGGGCGTCGAGCACCTGGTGCTGCGGCTGACTTCGACGAGCCCGACCCGCCTCAAGATCGGGGACGGCGACTACCAGGAACAGCGGGTCGAGGTCTCGGGCGGGCACAGTCAGTCGGTGAAGTTCACCACCTCGGCCCTGGCCAACGGCCGGGCGACGGTGACCGCCCAGCTGTTCACGCAGGACGGCCAGGCGTACGGCGACCCCGTTCAGTTCGACGTGAAGGTCACCGAGTTCACGGCCACGGTGATGCTGGTCATCGGCGGTGGTTTCCTCCTGCTGGTCCTCGCCGGTTTCCGGATGTACACGCAGCGCAAGCGCGCCGCCGCCCGGGAGGCCGCGGAGGACGACCCGGACAACCCCGACGAGACCGGGGAGGCCAGCGAGACCGGCGAGACCGTGGACGCCGCGGAGAACCCCGCAGCCTCCGAGGACCGTCTCAAGAAGGAGTCCGGCCCCCTGCGTGGGGCAGACGACCCGGAGCAGCCGAGTGACCCTGCGCCGGACACCGCAGCGGAAAGCGCCGACCCGTCCGGCACGGGTGAGAGAGTGGACCGTTGAGGATGTCGTGGCCGCCGGTGGGCCCGGGACGATGAGGTGGGGTAACCATGAACGCGCCGTACGACGGTGACCGCGGCCAGGCCGCGGGCAGCTCGGGCTACCCGGACGGCCCGCCGCCCGAGCACGGCCAGGTGCCGCCGCAGCCCCCCGCGGACATGTACCTCCAGGACGCCTACGACCAGGACCCCTACCGGGCGCAGGACCTCTCCGCCCAGGACCCGGTCGCCGAGGCGCTCTACGACCGCGCCGCGCACCCTCCGCCGCCCCCCGGCACGTACCAGCCGCAGCAGCCTCTGTACGCCCAGCCTCAGCAGTCCCCGTACGCGCCCGACCCGCATGTGTGGGCCCAGACGCCGGCGCCCGAGCCGGAGGGTCCGACCCAGTACCTGCCGTACGGCGACGATCCCCGCACGACGCAGTACGTCGGCGTCGACGACCTCGTCACGCACTCCGCCGAGGAGCGCCACGAGCCGGACGCCTTCGCCCACCTCTTCCGCGACCAGCAGCAGGGTGGCGGCCGGCCGCCGTACCAGCCCCCGTCGGTCCCCGGCCCCTCCCCGGCACCGGTCCCGGGCGCCGAGCCCACCGTGCCGCCCTCCGCGGACAGGACCATGAACCTGGGCACCGCCCCCGTACCGCCTCCGGCCGCACCGGCTCCGGCGAAGAAGGGCGGCAAGGCCGCGGGCCTGCTGAAGTCCAGCGCGGTGATGGCGGCGGGCACGATGGTGTCCCGGCTCACCGGGTTCGTGCGCTCCGCGATGATCGTCTCGGTACTGGGCCTCGGCCTCCTCGGCGACTCCTTCCAGGTCGCCTACCAGCTGCCGACGATGATCTACATCCTGACCGTCGGCGGCGGCCTCAACTCCGTCTTCGTGCCGCAGTTGGTGCGTGCCATGAAGGACGACGAGGACAGCGGCGAGGCATACGCCAACCGGCTGCTGACGCTCGTCATGGTGGTGCTCGCCGCGCTCACCGCACTGGCGATGTTCGCCGCACCGCTCCTGGTGCGCGTGCTGTCGAACCCGGTCGCGAGCAACCCCGCGGCCAACGAGGTCGCCGTCACCTTCACCCGCTACTTCCTGCCGTCGATCTTCTTCATGGGGATCCACGTGGTGATGGGCCAGATCCTCAACGCCCGCGGCAAGTTCGGCGCGATGATGTGGACCCCGGTCCTCAACAACGTCGTCATCATCGTGACGCTCGGGACGTTCCTCTGGGTGTACGGCACCGCGGAGCGCTCCGGCATGGCGGTCACCAACATCCCGCCGGAGGGCCAGCGTCTCCTCGGCGTCGGCATCCTGCTCGGCATGGTGGTCCAGGCGCTGTCGATGATCCCGTACCTGCGGGAGACCGGCTTCCGGATGCGGCTGCGCTTCGACTGGAAGGGACACGGCCTCGGCAAGGCCGCCATGCTCGCCAAGTGGACGATCCTGTTCGTCCTGGCCAACCAGGCGGGCGCCCTCGTCGTCACCCAGCTCTCCACCGCCTCCGGCATCGACTCCGGTGTGAAGGGCACGGGTTTCGCCGCCTACGCCAACGCCCAGCTGATCTGGGGCCTTCCGCAGGCCATCATCACCGTGTCCCTCATGGCCGCCCTGCTGCCCCGCATCTCGCGCTCGGCCGCGGAGAACGACGCCGGCGCGGTCCGCGACGACATCTCCCAAGGCCTGCGCACCACGGCCGTCGCGATCGTGCCCATCGCCTTCGGCTTCGTCTCGCTCGGCATCCCGATGTGCACCCTGATCTTCGGCGCCTCGGGCGCCGACCAGGCCACGAACATGGGCTTCATGCTGATGGCCTTCGGCCTCGGCCTGATCCCGTTCTCCGTGCAGTACGTCGTCCTGCGTGCCTTCTACGCCTACGAGGACACCCGGACCCCGTTCTACAACACGGTCATCGTGGCGGCCGTCAACGCCGCCGCGTCCGCCATCTGCTTCTTCGTGATCCCGGCCCGCTGGGCCGTGGTCGGCATGGCCGCCTCGTACGGCCTCGCCTACGCAGTCGGCGTCGGCGTCGCCTGGAACCGGCTGCGCAAGCGGCTCGGCGGGGACCTGGACGGTGCCCGTGTGATGCGGACGTACGCCAGACTGTGCATCGCCTCGGTACCGGCGGCAGTCCTCAGCGGCGCGGTCTGCTACGGCATCGGGCACACTCTCGGCCAGGGCGTCGTCGGCTCGTTCGCGGCCCTGATCGTCGGCGGGGTCGTGCTGCTCGGGATCTTCTTCGTGGCCGCTCGCAAGATGCGCATCGAGGAGCTGAACTCCCTGGTCGGCATGGTGCGCGGACGGCTGGGGCGCTGATAAACGGGTACGCGCACAACCATCGTCCGCCACCGTGTGTCGTGCATAGCGGCGGACTGTGGGCACAATTGGGTTCGGCGTCGGACGGCGCGCACGGAAGTCGGTCGGCGCGCAACGAATGGGGAGGCGGGAACGACGGTGGCGGAACGGAGCACAGCTGCCGTCGACGTGGCAGACAACAGCGGCGATGAGCCGCTGACCGCACA
Source organism: Streptomyces sp. S3(2020) (assembly GCF_013044505.1). Lineage (GTDB taxonomy): Bacteria > Actinomycetota > Actinomycetes > Streptomycetales > Streptomycetaceae > Streptomyces. Next base: position 29,868 of record NZ_JABERD010000043.1, read on the forward strand.
GGCGGACCAGTCCACGGCCGACGGGGTGGCCCAGAACCGGGAGCGGGACACGGACAACAAAGAGGCACAGGGGAGTGGCGGGACCGAGAGTCCCGGGAAAGCCTCACCGCCCGAACTGCACAGCGGCCACAAGCTCGCCAGACGGTACCGGCTCGAGGAGTGCGTCACCCGTCTGGACGGCTTCAGCAGCTGGCGTGCGGTCGACGAGAAACTCCGCCGCGCGGTCGGCGTCCACACCCTGCCCGCGGACCACTCACGGGCTCGTTCCGTTCTGGCCGCGGCCCGTTCGTCCGCGCTGCTCGGTGATCCTCGCTTCGTCCAGGTGCTGGACGCCGTCGAGGAGAACGATCTCGTCTATGTGGTCCACGAGTGGCTGCCCGACGCCACCGAGCTGACCACGCTCCTGGCCCCCGGGCCGCTGGAGCCGCACGACGCCTACCAGATGGTCAGCCAGATCGCGGCCGCCATGGCGGCCGCCCACCGCGAGGGCCTCGCGCATCTGCGCCTGAACCCGAACGCGGTGCTGCGCACATCGAGCGGCCAGTGGCGCATCCGCGGCCTCGCCGTGAACGCCGCGCTGCGCGGGATCACCTCCGACACCCCGCAGCGCACCGACACGGAGGCGGTCGGCGCCCTGCTGTACGCGGGGCTCACTCAGCGCTGGCCGTACGAGAGCGACGCCTACGGCCTGTCCGGGCTGCCCAAGGACGTCGGTCTGATCGCCCCGGACCAGGTACGGGCCGGCGTGCACCGCGGTCTGTCCGAGCTCGCGATGCGCGCACTCGTCAACAACGGCGCGACCGCCTCCCGCCACGAGTCCGCGTGCACCACGCCCGAGGAACTGGTGAAGGCGATCGGTGAGATGCCCCGCATCCGCCCGCCGGAGCCTGCGTTCACCGCGCCGCCCGAGTACCAGCGCACGACGTACCAGCAGGGCACGTACGGTCGCCCCGCGCCGCACCCGGGTACCACGCAGGTGCTGGCGACGCCTCCGCCCCCGCTGCAGAGTCGCACCGGCAGGGCCCTCAAGTGGGCCGTGTCGGCGCTGCTGATCGCCGCGCTGGGCCTCGGTAGCTGGCAGCTCGCGGATGCCCTCATGGACCAGGGCAACAAGTCCGACGACACCAACCAGACACAGACGACGGACGACAACGACAAGGGCGGCGACAAGACCGAGCCCGCCAAGGCGCTCGGCATCGAGGGGGCCCAGGAGTACGTGGCCGAGGGCGATGCCCAGCATCCCGGCGACGTGGGCCTGACGTACGACGGCAGTGCTACGACGGGCTGGCGGACCAACAGCTACAACGACGGTCCGGAAATAGTGATCAAGCCTGGCGTCGGGATCCTCTACGACCTCGGCTCCACCCAGGAGGTGTCGACCGCGACGCTCTCCCTCCGGTACGGCGGCAATCACACCACCGTCAAGCTGTACGCGACCGACTCACCGGGCTCGTCCACACCGCTCAGCTCGATGAAGGAACTGGGCAAGGTCACGACGAGCGGCATGTCTGCGAAGGTGACGGTCGCCAAGCCGGTGAAGAGCCGCTACGTGCTCGTCTGGCTGACGGCGATGCCGTATTCCGGCGCGGATTCCGCCAACTACAGCCAGGCCGGCTACAAGCAGGCCATCACCAACGTGAAGTTCACCGGCTGACAACTCACCGCATCCCAGGGGAGGGGGTCCGATGGCAGATGGCACCGCATACGGCGACGCAAGCGATCAGGACCTCCTCGCCCGGCATGTGGACGGCGATCCCGACGCCTTCGGGGAGCTCGTACGGCGTCACCGTGATCGTCTGTGGGCGGTGGCCCTGCGGACGCTCGGAGACCGCGAGGAGGCCGCTGACGCGGTCCAGGACGCCCTCGTCTCCGCCTACCGGGCCGCCCACACCTTCCGGGGTCAGTCGGCCGTCACGACATGGCTGCACCGCATCACGGTGAACGCCTGTCTCGACCGCGTCCGCAAGGCGGCCTCCCGCAAGACGTCCCCGGTCGACGACACCGAACGCCTGGAGCAGCTCCTGGAGCCGCACGAGTCGGCCTCGGCACCGGCGGAGCGCAATGATCTGCATCGCCAGCTCCTGGAAGCCCTCGGCACGCTTCCGCCAGACCAGCGGGCCGCCCTTGTCCTGGTGGACATGCAGGGATACCCGGTGGCCGAGGCCGCGCGCATGCTCGACGTCCCGACCGGCACGGTGAAGAGCCGCTGTGCCCGCGGCAGAGCCAGACTCCTTCCCCTCCTCACTCATCTGCGGCCGGAAAACACCGGTGACAGCAGAGAACCGAGCGGGGGACGGAACCGGGTTCAGGGGACATCCGTCCCACCCGCAGCGGAGCCTCATGACACAGGTCCCCGCAAGACGGGTCCAGGCGATTCAGCTGCTGTGAAGGGCGGAGGTGGGCGAGCGTGACATCGACAGACACGGCCGGGCACCCGGACGTCGCGGAGATCTCCGACCTCACCGAAGGTCTTCTCCCCCCGTCACGGACCACTGACGTACGGCGGCATCTGGACGAATGTGAGCTCTGCGCAGATGTCCACGCGTCCTTGGAGGAGATCCGGGGACTGCTCGGTTCGATGCCGGGTCCCCCGCGCATGCCCAACGACGTCGCGAGCCGTATCGACGCCGCACTGGCCGCCGAGGCTCTGCTCAGCGCCACGGCCTCCGATGCTGTGGATACCCCCGACCTCACTGTGGCGCATGTTTCACGTGAAACATCGGTATCGGCGGACCGACCCGCTGGGCACGCCCGGACCTCCACCACAGGCCCCGGACGCAAGGACCGCACCCGCCGGGGGGGCCGCAGGATCGCCGTCCTGGGCACGGTGTTCACCGTTGCTGCCCTCGGGCTCGGCTCCGTGCTCGTGTCCTCCCTCAACGACGGCAAGCCGTCCGCCCCCGCCACACAGGCCGCCACCTTCTCCGGGAAGAAGGTGGAGACTCAGGTCAACAGCCTCATGGCGAAGAGGTCCAGCCGCCCCGAGCGCACCTTCGGTACGAGCACCGTCCCCGAGAACAAGATCTTCAACCAGCCTCTCCCTGATGTACCCGCCTGCGTCCTCCAGGGCATCGGTCGGGACGACGACGCGCTGGCCGCAAAGGAAGGCACCTACAACGGAGTGTCCGCCTATCTCGTGGTGATGGTCGACAAGAAGGACACCAGCCGGGTCGACGCCTACGTGGTCGACGCCGCCTGTGAGAAGGACTCGTCGTCCTCGGCGAAGGTGCTGCTGAAGCACTCCTACGCGCGGTCCTCCGGCTGACACCTCACGCGCCGTCCACGGGCTGACCCTTCGTCTCCGTCCAGCGTGGTATCCCGTACGGTGTCGCCTCTCCGTGTGCCCGGACACACCGGGAATGCACGCCCCTTAGGATCCGTTGGGTGGGGTGAGAGTTCTGAGAGGGGCTCTCACCGGCCGTACTGACGCAGTCCAGAGACGAGGAACCAAGCCGTGAGCGACGTCCGTAACGTGATCATCATCGGCTCCGGGCCCGCCGGCTACACGGCGGCGCTCTACACCGCGCGCGCGTCGCTGAAGCCGCTGGTCTTCGAGGGCGCCGTCACCGCAGGTGGTGCGCTGATGAACACCACCGAGGTGGAGAACTTCCCGGGCTTCCAGGACGGCATCATGGGCCCCGAGCTCATGGACAACATGCGCGCCCAGGCCGAGCGCTTCGGCGCCGAGCTCATCCCGGACGACGTCGTCAGCGTCGACCTGACGGGCGAGATCAAGACCGTCACCGACACCGCCGGCACGGTCCACAAGGCGAAGGCCGTCATCGTCACCACGGGCTCTCAGCACCGCAAGCTCGGCCTGCCCAACGAGGACGCCCTCTCCGGCCGTGGCGTCTCCTGGTGTGCCACCTGCGACGGCTTCTTCTTCAAGGACCACGACATCGCCGTGATCGGCGGCGGTGACACCGCGATGGAGGAGGCCACCTTCCTCTCGCGCTTCGCCAAGTCCGTGACGATCGTCCACCGCCGGGACAGCCTGCGCGCCTCCAAGGCGATGCAGGAGCGCGCCTTCGCCGACCCGAAGATCAAGTTCGTGTGGGACAGCGAGATCGCCGAGATCCAGGGCGACCCGAAGCTGGCCGGCCTGAAGCTGCGCAACCTCAAGACCGGCGATCTCTCGGACCTCCCGGTGACCGGCCTGTTCATCGCGATCGGCCACGACCCGCGCACCGAGCTCTTCAAGGGCCAGCTGGAACTGGACGAGGAGGGCTACCTGAAGGTGGAAGCCCCCTCCACGCGGACCAACCTGACGGGTGTCTTCGGCGCCGGCGACGTCGTCGACCACACCTACCGCCAGGCGATCACCGCGGCCGGCACCGGCTGCTCCGCCGCTCTCGACGCCGAGCGCTTCCTCGCCGCCCTCGCGGACGAGGAGCAGGCGGAGCCCGAGAAGACCGCTGTCTGACCCTCCCTTCCACCCCACCCCCGCACAACCAGTTAAGGAGCCCGCCGTGGCCGGCACCCTGAAGAACGTGACCGACGACTCCTTCGAGCAGGACGTCCTCAAGAGCGACAAGCCCGTCCTGGTGGACTTCTGGGCCGCCTGGTGCGGTCCGTGCCGCCAGATCGCTCCGTCCCTCGAGGCGATCGCCGCCGAGTACGGCGACAGAATCGAGGTCGTCAAGCTCAACATCGACGAGAACCCGGGTACGGCCGCCAAGTACGGCGTCATGTCCATCCCGACCCTGAACGTCTACCAGGGTGGCGAGGTCGCCAAGACCATCGTCGGCGCGAAGCCCAAGGCCGCGATCGTTCGCGACCTCGAGGACTTCATCGCCGAGTGACGTTCCACGTGACAGCTGAACGATGTTTCACGTGAAACACGAATGGGCCAGCCCTTACGGGCTGGCCCATTGTCGTTACAGCGGCCGTAGCGCCGGTTCCTTCTGCACGGCCCCCAGGAGCCGGTCCAGCGCCATCTCCACGTCTTCCTTCCAGGAGAGCGTCGTCCGCAGCTCCAGCCTCAGACGGGGATGCAGGTGGTGGGGACGGACCGTTTTGAAGCCCACCGCCAGAAGGTGGTCGGCGGGCAGCAGACAGGCCGGCTCCTGCCAACGGGCGTCCCCGAACGCCTCGATCGCCTTGAAGCCGCGTCGCAGGAGATCCTTGGCCACCGTCTGGACCATCACTCTGCCCAGCCCCTGCCCCTGATACCCGGGCATGATGAACGCCGTCATCAACTGCACGGCATCAGGTGACACAGGGCTCGTGGGAAACGCCGTCGCGCGAGGGACATAGTCAGGAGGCGCGTAGAGCACGAAGCCCACCGGTACCTCGTCGACGTACACGACCCGGCCGCACGATCCCCAGTCCAACAGGACCGAGGAGATCCAGGCTTCCTTCTCCAGGGCGGCTGTGCCTGCCTTTACCGCGGCTTCGCCGCTGACTGGGTCCAACTCCCAGAAGACACACGAGCGACAGCGCTTGGGAACGTCCTGAAGGTTGTCCAGCGTGAGCGGTACGAGCCGACGGCCCATGAAGGCTGTTCCTCGCTTCCCTCGCCCGCGGCATCGCGGGCGGCTGTCAGAGCGCTCCGTTCCCGGAGCAGGCTGCCGACGAAGCCGCCGACCGCGCCCAGCCCCAGGCCCGCGCTCACCAGTCCGGTGCGGCTCACCGTTCGCATGACACCTGCCCTCCCCTGAAGGTGCTGCCGGGTGGATGCGCCATACCCGAACGCATCGTATCCACGATGTGATTGCCTCGATACCGCCTGAAAGCAAAGAGCGGGCTGTGTCCGGTACCCACCGGACACAGCCCGCTCCGTCGACCTCCGTGCATCGCGCCCGGCCGGTCTGAGACTCAGTCCTCCGTGTCTTCGACGTCGCCGTCCAGAAGGCTCTTCTGCAGGACGGGACCCTCGCCGGGGGCGAGCGTACCCAGGATCCGCTCAAGGTCCTCCATGGAGGCGAACTCGACCGTGATCTTGCCCTTCTTCTGCCCCAGGTCGACCTTCACCCGCGTCTCGAAGCGGTCCGAGAGACGGCCTGCCAGATCGGTCAGCGCCGGGGAGACCCGGGCGCCGGCTCGCGGCCCCTTGGAGCGCTGAGCCGTCTGCGGCCGCGACCCCATGAGGGTCACGATCTCCTCGACGGCACGCACCGAGAGTCCCTCGGCGACGATCCGGTGAGCCAGACGGTCCTGCTCCTCAGAATCCTCGACGGAGAGCAGAGCACGAGCGTGTCCCGCGGAGAGAACCCCGGCGGCCACTCGGCGCTGGACGGCCGGCGAGAGCCTCAGCAGACGCAGGGTGTTGGAGACCTGCGGGCGGGAACGGCCGATGCGGTCCGCCAGCTGGTCGTGCGTGCAGTTGAAGTCCTTCAGCAACTGGTCGTAGGCGGCGGCCTCTTCCAGCGGGTTCAGCTGAGCCCGGTGCAGGTTCTCCAGGAGCGCGTCCAGGAGAAGCTTCTCGTCGTCCGTGGCCCGAACGATCGCCGGGATCGCTTCCAGGCCGGCCTCACGGCTGGCCCGCCAGCGCCGCTCACCCATGATGAGCTCGTAGCGCGCCGGACCGACCTGACGGACGACGACCGGCTGGAGGAGACCGACCTCCTGGATGGAGGTGACCAGTTCGTGCAGCGCGTCCTCGTCGAAGATCTCACGCGGCTGGCGCGGGTTCGGCGTGATGGAGTCGAGCGGGAGCTCCGCGAAGTAGGCGCCCACGGGAGGCCCGGGCGTCTCCCCGTAGCCGTTGACCGACAGCTCCTCGGTTTCATGTGAAACAGGCGGCAGCGTGGCCACCTTCGCCGCGGCCACTCCGCGGTCGGTCGTCAGCACCGGTACGGCCGTCGGAGACGCGGAACCCGCGCCTCCGACCCCGGCCGGAGCCGGCGTCTTCTCCGTCGGGGCAGCAGGGATCAGTGCGCCGAGCCCACGGCCCAAACCCCTCCGTCGCTCACTCACTGGATGCCCTCCACCATGCTCGGGTTGCTCTGGGTGCCGATATGGGCCTGCGTCGGGTCGTAGGCGACGCCCACGCCCTTCAATGCGATTTCTCGTGCCGCCTCAAGATAGGAGAGGGCACCGCTCGATCCTGGATCGTAGGTCAGCACCGTCTGCCCATAGCTCGGCGCCTCGGAGATACGGACCGAGCGGGGAATGCTCGTCCGCAGCACCTCGTCACCGAAGTGGGTGCGCACTTCGTCCGCGACCTGGGACGCGAGCCGCGTCCGGCCGTCGTACATGGTGAGCAGGATCGTCGAGACATGCAGGTGGGGGTTGAGGTGCCCCCGCACCAGATCGACGTTGCGCAGCAGCTGCCCCAGGCCCTCCAGCGCGTAGTACTCGCACTGGATCGGAATGAGGACCTCGGCACCGGCGACCATCGCGTTGACGGTCAGCAGGCCGAGCGAGGGCGGACAGTCGATCAGGATGTAGTCCAGCGGGTGCTCATACGCCTGGATCGCCCGCTGAAGCCGACTCTCACGTGCCACCAGGGAGACCAGCTCGATCTCCGCGCCGGCTAGGTCGATCGTGGCGGGAGCACAGAAGAGGCCCTCTACGTCCGGGACAGGCTGGACGACTTCGGCCAGCGGCTTGCTGTCGATCAGGACGTCATAGATGGACGGCACTTCGGCATGGTGGTCGATGCCCAGGGCCGTGGATGCGTTGCCCTGCGGGTCGAGGTCGATCACGAGGACACGGCTGCCGTGCACCGCCAGCGAAGCGGCGAGGTTGACCGTTGTCGTCGTTTTACCCACGCCACCCTTCTGGTTGGCGACCACCATGACGCGCGTCTGCTCAGGCCGAGGCAGGCCCTCGCCGGCACGGCCCAGTGCCTCCACCGCCAATTGGGCAGCACGACCGATGGGAGTGTCGTCCATCGGGGGCAGTGTTTCACGTGAAACATCGTCCCCCATCGACTCGGTACGGGGACCGGGGACCGGATCGGTCATCGGTCCCGCGATGTTGGCGTCGGACCGCAAGGATTCACTCTCCTCGACTTCAGGCTCGCAATGAACAGAGCCTCCCATGTCTTCGGGGTCGTGAACCAGTGAGGCCTGGCGTTCTGTGGAGAAATCCACCTCTGTGGACAACTCCGTTACCTCTCCGAGTGACCCAAGAGGCTTCCGGTCACGGGGTTCGGCCGCAGCGCGACCACGGCTGATGATGCCGTGCAGCAGTGAGCGACGTTTCACGTGAAACACGATGCACAGCAGCAGAGGCCGAAGTGTCGCGACACTCCGGCATGCGTACGTTTGGCAGCTTGTGTGGAGTACGTCTCGTCGTCAGGACGGATCAGCGACGCCCTCTGCGTCGCCGGCTCCGGCTGCTCCAGCTGTTCCCGGCGACCATCCCCCGACAGCTATCCCCGACGCCTACGAGCCCGCCCCGTACGAGCCGCCTTGGCCCGCTTCGCCGCGAAGCGCACACCGCCAGGGCTCTCGCCGACCTCGACGCGCACCACCGTGGACAGCGGATCCACCACGCCCTCCCCGACCTGGAGGACAGACGTCGCCACAGCGCCCAGCTTGCTCAGCGCGGTGCCCGCCGCCTTGAGCTCCTCCTCCGCCGTGTCGCCCTTGAGCGCGAGCATCTCCCCGTACGGGCGCAGCAGAGGAATGCCCCAGGCGGCCAGACGGTCCAGCGGGGCCACGGCACGTGCCGTCACGACATGCACCGGCGGCAGCTTGCCCATGACCTCCTCGGCACGCCCCCGGATGACCGTGACATGGTCCAGGCCCAGCAGCTCCACGACCTCGGTCAGAAAAGTCGTACGCCGCAGCAGGGGCTCCAGCAGCGTGATCTTCAGGTCCTCCCGGACGAGCGCCAGGGGAATGCCGGGGAGGCCCGCTCCCGAGCCGACGTCGCAGACCGTCACGCCCTCGGGGACGACCTCCGAGAGCACCGCACAGTTCAGCAGGTGCCGCTCCCACAGCCGGGGCACCTCACGCGGGCCGATCAGACCGCGTTGCACACCCGCCTCAGCGAGCAGCTCCGCGTACCGGACCGCATCCGCGTAGCGATCACCAAACACCGTGCGCGCCTGCTCGGGCGCAGGGGGAAGCTCCGCTGCCTCCGTCACGGGGACCGTCCTTCCGTACCGCGATGGGCGCACCCGGCGCCGATCACCACATCCACCAGAACTATCAGGCTGACAAAGTTCGGCCCCGTCTGCGCTACAGACGGGGCCGGAGGAACGTACGGACCGATCAGGCGGGAAGCACAACGACGAAGCGCTGCGGCTCCTCGCCCTCGGACTCGCTGCGCAGACCGGCAGCCTTGACGGCGTCGTGCACGACCTTGCGCTCGAACGGCGTCATCGGCTGCATCTTCACGGGCTCACCCGTGCTCTTGACCTCGGCAGCGGCCTTGGCACCCAGCTCGGAGAGCTCGGCACGCTTCTTGGCACGGTAGCCCGCGATGTCCAGCATCAGCCGGCTGCGGTCCCCGGTCTCCCGGTGCACGGCCAGGCGCGTGAGCTCCTGGAGCGCCTCCAACACCTCGCCGTCGCGGCCGACCAGCTTGTTCAGGTCGCGGCCGCCCGAGTCGCTGATGATGGACACAGCAGCGCGGTCGGCCTCGACGTCCATGTCGATGTCGCCGTCGAGATCGGCGATGTCGAGCAGACCCTCGAGGTAGTCCGCCGCGATCTCGCCCTCCTGCTCCAGGCGGGACAGGGTGTCTACACCCTCGGCGGCAGCGGAGGTGGTGCCTTCCGTCACGGGATGGACTCCTTCTTACTTCTTGGACGGGGACTTGGGCCGCTGCGGACCCTTGCGCTGTCCGGACTGGGCCTTGCTGCGGGTACTGCCGCCGGGCTGCTTCTTGGCCGGAGCGGCGGCGGGCTTGGCATCCTCGGGCTCGTCGGACTTGCTGAGCGACGTGGGCTCGTCGGCCGCCTTCGGGGCAGCCGACGCACCGCCGGCCTGCCGCTGCGACTTGCTCTGCCGCTTCGGCTGCTGACGCTTGGGAGTACCACCGGTCGTCGGCGTACCGTCCTCGGTCTCGGTGACCTGGGCCTCGCCCTTCACCACGGTGCCGTCCGCCTGGGCCACGAGAGTCGCCTTGCTCAGAGCGTTGATGAACTTGCGCTCGAACTCGTTGCGGTCGCGTCCCTTGGCCACGATGGCCTTGACGATGGCCTTCTCACCGCGGCTGCGCGTCTTGCCGTGGTGCGTGACGTGCTTGGTCAGGCGCTCCAGGTACGCGGCCTGGGCCTTGGAACCCGGGGTCGGGTTGTTGTGGATGACGTACATCTGCTGGCCCATGGTCCACACGTTGGTGGTCAGCCAGTAGACGAGGACACCGACCGGGAAGTTGATGCCGAAGACGGCGAACATGACCGGGAAGACGTACATCAGCATCTTCTGCTGCTGCATGAACGGCGTCTTCACCGTGGTGTCGACGTTCTTCGTCATCAGCTGGCGCTGCGTGTAGAACTGCGACGCCGACATCAGGACGATCATGACCGCGGTGACGATGCGGACCGTGGTCAGCGAGGCATCGAGCGCCTGGACGTCCGCAGCGCTGTCGGTGAACTTCGCCGCCAGCGGGGCACCGAAGATGTGCGCCTTCTGCGCGCTCTGCAGCAGGCTCTGGTTGATGACACCGATGGTGTCGTTGTTCGCGATGCTGTTGAGCACGTGGTACAGCGCGAAGAAGAACGGCGACTGCGCCAGGATGGGAAGGCACGAGGAGAGCGGGTTGGTACCCGTCTCCTTGTACAGCTTCATCATCTCTTCGGACTGGCGCTGCTTGTCGTTCTTGTAGCGCTCCTGGATCTTCTTCATCTCGGGCTGCAGCGTCTGCATGGCCCGGGTCGCCTTGATCTGCTTCACGAAGAGCGGGATCAGGCAGATACGGATCAGGATCACCAGGGACACGATCGACAGGCCCCAGGCCCACCCGGTGTCGGGGCCGAAAATGGCGCCGTACACCTTGTGGAACTGGACGATGACCCAGGAGACAGGTGTCGTGATGAAGCTGAAGAGGCTGGCAATCGTGTCCACTAATCATGCTCCTTGGGCATGGGACGGTGTCTCTGCGGCCGGGCTCGAAGGAGTCTGTCCTTCAATGGCCGTTTCGGCGGCGGAGGGCCCGCCCTTGCGTGCACGCCAGGCGTTACGCAGCATTTCGTGCCACCGCGGGCGCTTGCGGGGCGGAACATGGTCCACACCGCCCAGCGACCACGGATTGCACCGCAGGATGCGCCAGGCGGTGAGCGCCGTGCCCTTGATCGCACCGTGCCGGTCGATGGCCGTGTAGCCGTAGTGGGAGCACGACGGGTAGTACTTGCAGACAGGCCCCAGCAGTGGACTGATCGTCCACTGGTACAGCTTGATCAGAGCCAGCAGCGGGTACTTCATCGCGCGCCCCCTCCCAGCAACCGCTCGATGGCGGCATCCAGGTCTCGGGCCAGCTGTGCATGGTCGGCGTCACCCGCACCGGGCAGCGCTCGTACGACTACCAGGCTACCGGGGGGAAACAGGTCGACCCTGTCGCGCATCAGATGCCGCAGCCTGCGCTTCACCTTGTTGCGCACCACGGCGCCGCCCACGGCTTTGCTCACGACGAAACCCGCACGCGTCGGGGGAGCGCTCTCCCCAGGCGCGTGCGGGTCCGTGGCACCGCTACGAAGATGGATGACGAGGGACGGGCGACCTGCCCGGCGCCCCCGTCGTACCGCGGTCGCGAAGTCCTCGCGCCGCCTCAGCCGATGCTCGGTAGGCAGCACGACGTCATGACCTGATCAGGATCAGGCGGACAGGCTCGAGCGACCCTTGCTACGGCGGTTCGCCAGAATCGCGCGACCGGCACGGGTACGCATCCGCAGGCGGAAGCCGTGGGTCTTGGCGCGACGACGGTTGTTCGGCTGGAAGGTGCGCTTGCTCACTCGGGGGCTCCAGAAATCAAATCGGTGGCGGCGGGTGCCGTCCTGGCTGTCACCGTGCGCCCACGAGTAGCTCTCGTTACGCCCGAGTGCACCGCTTCCCGATCACCTGACGCGATCTTGGCCCATCGGAGGCAGGCGGCAGCAGCCATCGACAACTCGACCTGGTTACGGTACGCGCGGCTACGCCATCCGGTCAAACCAGCGGCCACCGGGAGACACTATCCACAGGCTGGGGACAACAACTTGAACCGCACCCGTCGCCCTGACTACCGTGGCTGAACTCCGACTCGTTCCCATGTGACCGCCCCACCCCCCTTGAATCCCGACTCGTCCCACCACCACACGATCGTGGGACCCCGTGAGAGAGCGTGCCCTGTGGCTGACGTACCTGCCGATCTTGCCGCAGTGTGGCCACGAGTACTCGAGCAGCTCCTCGACGGGGGCCGCGGGCAGGGGGTCGAGACGAAGGACGAGCACTGGATCCGCCGCTGCCAGCCCCTCGCACTGGTCGCCGACACCGCCCTGCTCGCCGTACCGAACGAATTTGCGAAGGGCGTACTCGAAGGCCGCCTCGCACCGATCGTCAGCGAGACGCTGAGCCGCGAGTGCGGCCGTCCGATCCGCATCGCGATCACCGTCGACGACTCCGCCGGCGAACCCCCGGCCCCTCCGACCGCACGCCCGCAGCCGCGCTACGAGGAACCCGAGCTCCCCTCCAACCAGTACGACGGCCAGACCGACCGGCAGTACGACGGCTACGGCCGCCACCGCGCCGACGACCACCGGCCGGGCCGCGCCGACCAGAACGACCAGCTCCCCACCGCGCGTCCCGCCTACCCGAGCGAGTACCAGCGCCCCGAACCCGGCGCCTGGCCACGTCCGCAGCAGGACGAGTACAGCTGGCAGCAGCCGCGCCTCGGCTTCCCCGAGCGCGACCCGTACGCGACGCCCCCGTCCCAGGAGCAGTACTCCCAGGACTCGTACGCCTCGCCGGCGCAGGACTACCGCCCGCAGCCGATGGACCGCCCGCCCTACGAGCAGCAGCGCCCCGACTACGACCAGCAGCGGCCCCCCTACGACGACCAGCGCCCGGACTACGACCAGCCGCGCCGCTCCTCCGACTACGACCAGCCGGGCCCGCGCCGGGACCTGAGCGAGCCGCCCTCCGGCGGCGGGCACATGCACCGCGGCGGCCCCGCGGTGCCCTCGTCCGGCGGCGCCCCGAGCCCGCTGGCCGCGAAGCCCGCACCGGCCGCCGGTCCGGCTGAGCCGACCGCGCGCCTGAACCCGAAGTACCTCTTCGACACCTTCGTCATCGGCGCCTCCAACCGCTTCGCGCACGCCGCCGCGGTGGCCGTCGCCGAGGCGCCGGCGAAGGCGTACAACCCCCTCTTCATCTACGGGGAGTCCGGGCTCGGCAAGACGCACCTGCTGCACGCGATCGGGCACTACGCGCGCAGCCTCTATCCCGGCACGCGCGTGCGCTACGTGAGCTCGGAGGAGTTCACCAACGAGTTCATCAACTCCATCCGCGACGGCAAGGGCGACAGCTTCCGCAAGCGGTACCGGGAGATGGACATCCTGCTCGTCGACGACATCCAGTTCCTCGCGGACAAGGAGTCGACCCAGGAGGAGTTCTTCCACACCTTCAACACGCTCCACAACGCCAACAAGCAGATCGTGCTCTCCAGCGACCGGCCGCCCAAGCAGCTGGTCACGCTGGAGGACCGGCTGCGGAACCGTTTCGAGTGGGGTCTGATCACCGACGTCCAGCCGCCCGAGCTGGAGACGCGTATCGCCATCCTCCGCAAGAAGGCGGTCCAGGAGCAGCTCAACGCCCCGCCGGAGGTCCTGGAGTTCATCGCCTCCCGCATCTCGCGCAACATCCGCGAGCTGGAGGGGGCGCTGATCCGGGTGACGGCGTTCGCGTCGCTCAACCGCCAGCCGGTGGACCTGGGCCTGACCGAGATCGTCCTCAAGGACCTCATCCCCGGCGGCGACGACGGAGCGCCCGAGATCACGTCGACGGCCATCATGAGCGCGACCGCCGACTACTTCGGCCTCACCGTCGAGGACCTGTGCGGCACCTCACGCGGCCGCGCACTCGTGACCGCCCGCCAGATCGCCATGTACCTGTGCCGTGAGCTGACGGACCTCTCGCTGCCGAAGATCGGCGCACTGTTCGGCGGCCGCGACCACACCACGGTGATGCACGCGGACCGCAAGATCCGCAATCTGATGGCCGAGCGGCGCTCCATCTACAACCAGGTCACGGAGCTCACGAACCGCATCAAGAACGGCTGACGGCCGCGCAGACACGTCGCTGAGGGCGCCCCGGGACGAGTTCCCGAGGGCGCCCTTCTTCATGACGCCGTAGCCCGGTGTTCGAATAGGCGCCGCGTTACGGCCTCCCTCCACAGATTCGGTGACTTTTTCCCGTCCACACCCTGGGGACCGGGAAGTTGTCCAGACTGTGTCCACAGGCGCCCCTGGTGAAAGACCATCAGGGCAGGTCACCTGGTTGTGGATTCGTGGACGAAGGATCTCCACAGGCTGTGGACAGAGAAAAGATCCACAGGCTGTGTACGAAGTTGTCCACCGGCAACCCACAGGCAGAGGCGCGTTGTCCCCAGCGATCACCAGTTTCTCCACACCGCTGTCCACTGTTCGGCAACGCGACGCGGCTGCTCACCGGGTCGAGTGAAAGGCGTCACACAAAGGTGCCGGGTTGGCCTGTGGGAAACGTGGGTAAAGCTGGGGACGGCGTTGGGGAGAAGTCGCCTCAGCCTGTGCACGGGGTGTGCAGAACTTTCCGTTCTCCACAGATGCGGTCAGTTGTCCACCGCCTCCACCCACAGGGTCAGTGGACAAAATTTCCGGTGTGACCTGCGCAAACGCGGTTATCCACCGTTTCCACAGGCCCTACTACTACTCCCAACTAGAGAGAGCTGGGAATCCGCTTCGAAGTGGGTCCTGTGCACAACTCGCTGTCCGGCTCCCGGCTGCCCCTCGTCACGACTTGACCCGAGCGGCACCTACTGTCAGTGGGGTGCGTCAGACTGTTCCCCGGTGTCCTTCCCCTCACCGGGGCTGACGACACCGAGTCAGACGACGAGGGCCAGGCAGAGCGAAACGCCGGCAACAGCAGGAGGCGGCAAGAGTGAAGATCCGGGTGGAACGCGACGTACTCGCGGAGGCAGTGGCCTGGGCGGCACGCAGCCTCCCGGCCCGTCCGCCGGCGCCTGTCCTCGCCGGCCTTCTGCTGAAGGCCGAGGACGGCCAGCTGAGCCTGTCCAGCTTCGACTACGAGGTCTCGGCACGGGTGTCCGTGGAGGCCGAGGTCGAGGAGGAGGGCACGGTCCTGGTGTCCGGTCGGCTCCTCGCCGACATCTGCCGCGCGCTCCCCAACCGGCCGGTGGAGATTTCCACAGACGGTGTACGGGCGACCGTGGTCTGCGGCTCCTCGCGATTCACACTCCACACCCTGCCTGTGGAGGAGTACCCGGCGCTGCCTCAGATGCCGACCGCGACCGGCACCGTCCCGGGTGAGGTCTTCGCCTCCGCCGCCGCGCAGGTCGCCATCGCCGCCGGCCGTGACGACACGCTGCCCGTCCTGACCGGTGTGCGCATCGAGATCGAGGGCGACACCGTCACCCTGGCCTCCACCGACCGCTACCGCTTCGCGGTCCGCGAGTTCCTGTGGAAGCCGGAGAACCCGGAGACGTCCGCGGTGGCCCTGGTGCCCGCCAAGACGCTCCTGGACACCGCCAAGGCGCTCACGAGCGGCGACAGCGTCATCCTGGCGCTCTCCGGCTCGGGTGCGGGCGAGGGCCTGATCGGTTTCGAGGGCGCCGGGCGTCGTACGACGACCCGCCTCCTGGAGGGCGACCTCCCGAAGTACCGCTCGCTGTTCCCGACGGAGTTCAACTCCGTGGCCGTGATCGAGACCGCCCCCTTCGTGGAGGCCGTCAAGCGTGTGGCCCTGGTCGCCGAGCGGAACACCCCGGTGCGGCTGAGCTTCGAGCAGGGCGTGCTCATCCTGGAGGCCGGTTCCAGCGACGACGCACAGGCTGTGGAGCGGGTCGACGCCCAGCTGGAGGGCGACGACGTGTCGATCGCCTTCAACCCGACCTTCCTGCTGGACGGCCTGAGCGCCATCGACTCCCCGGTCGCCCAGCTCTCCTTCACGACGTCCACGAAGCCCGCGCTGCTCAGCGGCAAGCCGGCTCTGGACGCCGAGGCGGACGAGGCCTACAAGTACCTGATCATGCCGGTGCGCCTCAGCGGCTGACCCCTTCAGAGAACCCGCAGGTCGGGGCATACGTTTGAGCGGGTATGCCCACAGGTGTGCGTGAGCGTCCGGGTTTAGGCTCGGACGTGGGTACGAAAGTGCCACACACGCCACAGCAACCTAAGGAACCACTGATGGAGCTCGGTCTCGTCGGCCTCGGCAAGATGGGCGGCAACATGCGCGAGCGGATCCGCCGCGCAGGCCACACCGTCACCGGATACGACCGCAACCCGGACCTCGCCGATGTCCACAGCCTGGAAGAGCTTGTGGGCAAGCTCAAGGGCCCGCGCGTGGTCTGGGTGATGGTCCCGGCCGGTGCCGCGACCCAGTCGACGGTCGACGAGCTGGCCGAGCTCCTGGAGCCCGGTGACGTCGTGGTGGACGGCGGCAACTCCCGCTGGACGGACGACGAGAAGCACGCCGAGGAGCTCGCGGCCAAGGGCATCGGCTTCGTCGACTGCGGTGTCTCGGGCGGTGTGTGGGGCCTGGAGAACGGCTACGCGCTGATGTACGGCGGCGACGCGGAGAACGTCGCCAAGGTGCAGCCGGTCTTCGACGCGCTCAAGCCCGAGGGCGACTTCGGCGCGGTGCACGCGGGCAAGGTGGGGGCCGGGCACTTCGCGAAGATGGTCCACAACGGCATCGAGTACGCGATGATGCAGGCCTACGCCGAGGGCTGGGAGCTGCTGGAGAAGGTCGACTCCGTCACGGACGTGCGCGAGGTCTTCCGCTCCTGGCAGGAGGGCACCGTCATCCGCTCCTGGCTCCTCGACCTCGCGGTCAACGCCCTCGACGAGGACGAGCACCTGGACAAGCTGCGCGGTTACGCACAGGACTCCGGTGAGGGCCGCTGGACCGTGGAAGCCGCCATCGACAACGCGGTGCCGCTGCCGGCGATCACCGCCTCCCTGTTCGCGCGGTTCGCGTCCCGTCAGGACGACTCACCGCAGATGAAGATGATCGCGGCGCTGCGCAACCAGTTCGGCGGCCACGCGGTCGAGAAGAAGTAATCCACAGGGCTGCGTCGCGATCCACAGGATGCGGGGCGCGGTCCACAAGCTGGGGGAGGTCGGCGCCCGACCATGCACGTCACGCATCTGTCGCTGGCCGACTTCCGCTCGTACGCCCGGGTCGAAGTTCCGCTCGACCCGGGCGTCACCGCTTTCGTCGGCCCCAACGGTCAGGGCAAGACGAACCTGGTCGAGGCGGTCGGCTATCTCGCCACCCTCGGCAGCCACCGTGTCTCCTCCGACGCGCCTCTGGTCCGCATGGGCGCCGACCGCGCGGTGATCCGGGCGCAGGTCAAGCAGGGCGAGCGGCAGCAGCTGGTCGAGCTGGAGCTGAACCCGGGCAAGTCCAACCGCGCCCGTATCAACAGGTCCTCGCAGGTCAGGCCGCGTGACGTGCTCGGCATCGTACGGACCGTGCTGTTCGCGCCGGAGGACCTCGCGCTGGTCAAGGGCGACCCCGGTGAGCGGCGCCGTTTCCTCGACGAGCTGATCACCGCGCGCTCCCCGCGGATGGCCGGCGTGCGCTCCGACTACGAGCGGGTCCTCAAGCAGCGCAACACCCTGCTGAAGTCCGCGGCGCTCGCGCGTCGGCACGGCGGCCGGACCATGGACCTGTCCACCCTCGATGTGTGGGACCAGCACCTCGCGCGCGTGGGCGCCGAGCTGCTCGCCCAGCGGCTCGACCTGATCGCCGCGATCCAGCCGCTGTCCGACAAGGCGTACGAGCAGCTGGCGCCCGGCGGCGGCCCGATCGCCCTGGAGTACAAGCCGTCCGCGCCGGGCGAGGCGCACACCCGCGAGGACCTCTACGAGCAGCTGATGGCGGCGCTCGCGGACGCCCGCAAGCAGGAGATCGAGCGGGGCGTCACCCTCGTAGGCCCTCACCGCGACGATGTGCTTCTCAAACTCGGTCAGTTGCCCGCCAAGGGATACGCCTCGCACGGCGAGTCCTGGTCGTACGCGCTGGCGTTGCGCCTGGCGTCGTACGACCTGCTGCGTGCGGAGGGCAATGAGCCGGTGCTGATCCTGGACGATGTCTTCGCCGAGTTGGACACCCGGCGCCGGGAGCGGCTGGCGGAGTTGGTGGCGCCCGGTGAGCAGGTGCTGGTGACGGCCGCGGTCGACGACGACGTGCCGCATCTGCTGGTGGGGGCGCGGTACTCGGTGTCCGGCGGGGTGGTGGAGCGCGTATGAGCAGCCCTCAGGAACCGGCGCCCGAGAAGGGTCCGAAGAATCCTGAGCCGTCCGGTGTCGACCTCGCGCGCGTGGCGCTCAGGGCGGCGAAGGAGCAGGCGCGCGCGCGGGGGGACGCGGCGCAGCAGAAGAAGCAGGCGCGGCGGGGTGGTCTGCGCTCCGGCGCGCGCGCCGACGGGCGCGACCCGATGGCGCTGGGTTCCGCGATCAACCGGCTCATCAGCGAGCGCGGCTGGGAGGCTCCGGCGGCGGTGGGCGGTGTGATGGGGCGCTGGCCGGAGATCGTCGGCGAGGACGTGGCCAAGCACTGCGAGCCCGAGCGGTACGACGAGGACGAGCGGGTCCTGATCGTGCGCTGTGACTCCACGGCCTGGGCGACCAATCTGCGGCTGCTCGCGCCGACGCTGGTGGCCCGACTCAACGAGGACCTCGGGCACGGGGCCGTGCGGATCATCAAGGTGCAGGGGCCCGCGGGGCCCGTGCGGCGCTACGGCCCCCTGCGTGCCCCGGGCAGCACCGGCCCTGGTGACACCTACGGGTGACCGGCGAATCGTCGGGTGACAGACATCACATCCAAGGCCGTCGACGGCTGCGAGGGACCGTCGGCGGCCTTCGTGTCGTACGACCGCACGCGGTTGCGAACAGCGACCTGACTCTCAAGTAGCCAAGGGTTGACAGCTCGAAGCGCTGAGTGCCTCCGTGAGCCTCTTGGAGCCCTGCTCCGTATATGGGGACCCGGCGGAGGACTATTCAGGGCGGCACATGCGGACTCAGGTACCGGCAAACCCCCATCACTGTCGGCGCTACCGGTAGACTGGAAGCTAATCCCGCCCCGTTAGTGGGGACCGCCGGGACAAGCTGAGCAACGCTGATCAAGGCTTACCAACGCAACATGCCGCAGCCGCTCCGGCAAACCGCCGACGAGCCTGGCTGGTGCTGTGCCAGAAAGGGCGCTTCGTGGCCGATTCCGGCAACCCCAACGAGAACATCCCGTCCACCGGCGTCGGAGCGAACGGCGAGGTCACCGCCTCGTACGACGCCAGCGCCATCACCGTCCTCGAGGGTCTGGACGCGGTCCGCAAGCGACCCGGTATGTACATCGGCTCGACCGGCGAGCGCGGCCTGCACCACCTTGTGCAGGAGGTCGTCGACAACTCGGTCGACGAGGCGCTGGCCGGTCACGCGGACACCATCGACGTCACGATCCTCGCCGACGGCGCCGTACGCGTGATCGACAACGGCCGTGGCATCCCGGTGGGCATCCACCCCGTCGAGAAGAAGCCGGCCGTCGAGGTCGTCCTCACCGTGCTGCACGCGGGCGGCAAGTTCGGCGGCGGCGGCTATGCCGTCTCCGGTGGTCTGCACGGCGTCGGCGTCTCCGTCGTGAACGCGCTTTCGTTCAAGCTGGCCGTGGAGATCAGGACCGACGGCTACCGCTGGACGCAGGAGTACAAGGCGGGCGCGCCCACCGCTCCGCTGGAGCGGCACGAGGCCACCGACGAGACGGGTACCTCGGTCACGTTCTGGGCCGACCCCGACATCTTCGAGACCACCGTGTACTCCTTCGAGACGCTCTCGCGGCGCTTCCAGGAGATGGCCTTCCTCAACAAGGGCCTGACCATCAAGCTCACGGACGAGCGCGAGTCGGCGAAGGCCACCGCCGGTGCGGACGAGGCGGGCGAGGACGAGAAGCACGAGGTCAAGACCGTCTCGTACCACTACGAGGGCGGCATCGTCGACTTCGTGAAGTACCTCAACTCCCGCAAGGGAGAGGTGGTCCACCCCTCGATCATCGACCTCGAGGCGGAGGACAAGGAGCGCAACCTCTCGCTCGAGGTCGCGATGCAGTGGAACGGCGGCTACACCGAGGGTGTGTACTCGTTCGCCAACATCATCCACACGCATGAGGGCGGTACGCACGAAGAGGGCTTCCGCGCGGCGCTGACGAACCTGATCAACAAGTACGCGCGCGACAAGAAGCTGCTGCGGGAGAAGGACGACAACCTCACGGGTGACGACATCCGCGAGGGTCTGACCGCGATCATCTCGATCAAGCTGAGCGAGCCGCAGTTCGAGGGCCAGACGAAGACCAAGCTGGGCAACACGGAGGCGAAGACCTTCGTGCAGAAGGCCGTCTACGAGCACCTCAACGACTGGCTGGACCGCAACCCGGTCGAGGCCGCGGACATCATCCGCAAGGGCATCCAGGCGGCCACCGCGCGCGTGGCGGCCCGCAAGGCGCGTGACCTGACGCGCCGCAAGGGCCTGCTGGAGTCGGCGTCGCTGCCGGGCAAGCTGAGCGACTGCCAGTCCAACGACCCGACCAAGTGCGAGATCTTCATCGTCGAGGGTGACTCCGCCGGCGGCTCGGCCAAGTCCGGCCGTAACCCGCAGTACCAGGCGATCCTCCCGATCCGGGGCAAGATCCTCAACGTCGAGAAGGCGCGGATCGACAAGATCCTGCAGAACCAGGAGATCCAGGCGCTGATCTCGGCCTTCGGCACGGGTGTGCACGAGGACTTCGACATCGAGAAGCTCCGCTATCACAAGATCATCCTGATGGCGGACGCCGACGTCGACGGGCAGCACATCTCCACCCTGCTGCTGACCTTCCTGTTCCGCTTCATGCGGCCGCTGGTCGAGGCCGGGCACGTGTACCTCTCCCGTCCCCCGCTGTACAAGATCAAGTGGGGCCGGGACGACATCGAGTACGCGTACTCCGACCGCGAGCGCGACGCGCTGCTCGAGATGGGGCGCCAGCGCGGCAAGCGCGTGCGCGAGGACTCGATCCAGCGCTTCAAGGGTCTCGGCGAGATGAACGCCGAGGAGCTGCGTGTGACCACGATGGACATCGAGCACCGCGTCCTCGGTCAGGTCACCCTCGACGACGCCGCCCAGGCCGACGACCTGTTCTCGGTCCTGATGGGCGAGGACGTCGAGGCCCGCCGCGCGTTCATCCAGCGCAACGCCAAGGACGTCCGCTTCCTCGACATCTGAGTCGGTCTCAGCTGACCGCACCAGGAAGGATCTTCACCAGCAATGGCCGACGAGAACACTCCTGTCACGCCCGAGGGCGCTGAAGGTGACACCACGGTCCGCATCGAGCCCGTCGGGCTCGAGACGGAGATGCAGCGCTCGTATCTCGACTACGCGATGTCCGTCATCGTCTCCCGCGCGCTGCCGGACGTCCGGGACGGTCTCAAGCCCGTCCACCGACGCGTCCTGTACGCCATGTACGACGGCGGCTACCGCCCCGAGCGCGGCTTCTACAAGTGCGCCCGTGTCGTCGGCGACGTCATGGGCAACTACCACCCGCACGGCGACTCCTCGATCTACGACGCGCTGGTCCGCCTCGCGCAGCCCTGGTCGATGCGGATGCCGCTGGTGGACTCCAACGGCAACTTCGGATCTCCCGGCAACGACCCGGCGGCCGCCATGCGGTACACCGAGTGCAAGATGATGCCGCTGTCCATGGAGATGGTCCGCGACATCGACGAGGAGACCGTCGACTTCACGGACAACTACGACGGCCGCTCCCAGGAACCGACCGTCCTGCCCGCCCGCTTCCCGAACCTGCTGATCAACGGCTCGGCCGGCATCGCGGTCGGTATGGCGACCAACATCCCGCCGCACAACCTGCGCGAGGTCGCGGCCGGCGCCCAGTGGTACCTGGAGAACCCGGAGGCCTCGCACGAGGAGCTCCTGGACGCGCTGATCGAGCGCATCAAGGGCCCCGACTTCCCGACCGGCGCGCTCGTCGTGGGCCGCAAGGGCATCGAGGAGGCGTACCGCACGGGCCGTGGCTCGATCACCATGCGCGCGGTCGTCGAGGTCGAGGAGATCCAGAACCGCCAGTGCCTGGTGGTCACGGAGCTGCCGTACCAGACCAACCCCGACAACCTCGCGCAGAAGATCGCCGACCTGGTGAAGGACGGCAAGGTCGGCGGCATCGCGGACGTCCGGGACGAGACCAGCTCCCGTACCGGTCAGCGTCTGGTCATCGTGCTCAAGAGGGACGCGGTCGCCAAGGTCGTACTGAACAACCTCTACAAGCACACGGACCTCCAGTCGAACTTCAGCGCCAACATGCTGGCGCTGGTCGACGGCGTTCCGCGCACGCTGTCGCTGGACGCGTTCATCCGCCACTGGGTGACGCACCAGATCGAGGTCATCGTCCGGCGTACGAAGTTCCGGCTGCGCAAGGCCGAGGAGCGGGCGCACATCCTGCGCGGCCTGCTGAAGGCCCTGGACGCCATCGACGAGGTCATCGCGCTGATCCGGCGCAGCGACACCGTCGACATCGCGCGCACGGGCCTGATGGAGCTCCTGGAGATCGACGAGATCCAGGCCAACGCCATCCTGGAGATGCAGCTGCGCCGACTGGCCGCCCTGGAGCGCCAGAAGATCATCCAGGAGCACGACGAGCTCCAGGCGAAGATCACGGAGTACAACGCGATCCTGGCCTCGCCGGTCCGCCAGCGCGGCATCGTCAGCGCGGAACTCGCGGTCATCGTCGAGAAGTTCGGTGACGACCGCAAGACGATGCTGGTCCCCTACGACGGTGACATGTCCATCGAGGACCTGATCGCCGAGGAGGACATCGTCGTCACGGTCACACGCGGCGGCTACGTCAAGCGCACCAAGACTGTCGACTACCGCGCCCAGAAGCGCGGCGGCAAGGGCGTGCGCGGCACGAAGCTCAAGGAAGACGACATCGTCGACCACTTCTTCGTCTCCACGACCCACCACTGGCTGCTGTTCTTCACGAACAAGGGCCGGGTCTACCGGGCGAAGGCGTACGAGCTTCCCGACGCCGGCCGTGACGCGCGTGGACAGCACGTCGCGAACCTGCTGGCCTTCCAGCCGGACGAGGCGATCGCCGAGATCCTCGCGATCCGCACCTACGAGGTGGCGCCGTACCTGGTGCTGGCCACGAAGGGCGGCTTGGTCAAGAAGACGGCTCTGAAGGATTACGATTCGCCGCGTTCCGGTGGTGTCATCGCGATCAATCTCCGGGAGACGGACGACGGTTCGGACGACGAACTGATCGGAGCCGAGCTTGTTTCGGCCGAGGACGATCTGCTTCTGATCAGCAAGAAGGCCCAATCGATCAGGTTCACGGCCACGGATGACGCATTGCGTCCCATGGGCCGTGCGACCTCGGGTGTCAAGGGCATGAGTTTCCGCGGGGGAGACGAGCTGCTCTCGATGAATGTTGTTCGACCCGGTACGTTCGTGTTCACTGCCACAGACGGCGGGTACGCGAAGCGGACCGCCGTCGACGAATACCGCGTCCAGGGTCGCGGCGGCCTCGGTATCAAGGCCGCCAAGATCGTGGAGGACCGTGGGTCTCTCGTCGGCGCGCTGGTGGTCGAGGAGACCGACGAGATCCTCGCCATCACGCTGGGCGGCGGTGTGATTCGTACGCGAGTCAACGAGGTCAGGGAGACGGGCCGTGACACCATGGGCGTCCAACTGATCAACCTGGGCAAGCGCGATGCCGTCGTCGGTATCGCACGTAACGCCGAGGCGGGACGCGAGGCGGAGGAGGTCGAGGGCGATGACGCCGTCGACGAGACCGCCGAGAGTGCCGCGACCACCGGCACGGACGAGGGCGAGGCGCCCTCGACCGAGTAGCACGAGGAGTGAGTCAGCGTGAGCGGAGCCACGGGCGCCGGATCGTCCGGTACCTCTGCCGGTTCTCAGGCCGGTACGGACACGGACGGCGGCGGCCGTGGCTCCGCCGCGCAGGCGACAGATTCGCACACGACCCAGCTCAAAGCGATCAAGTCGCCTGCGAAGGACTCACCCTCGCCCGACTCGCATGGATCACAGGGGGGAACTGTGACGGACACCCGAGGCCCGCAGACCCAGCAGTACGCGGCCGGCGCGGGCCCGGCTGCTCCGGGCGTACAGCCGCCGCAGCAGCCTCAGCCTTCGGGCGAGGCGCCGGCGCCGTCCCCGCTGCCGGGGGAACGCGGGCCCCAGCAGGCCGCCGGGCCGTACCACCCGCCGCAGGCCTACCCGGCGCAGGCCGCCGTCTCCGCGGGCGCCGTACGCCGCCCGCGCACCGGCGCGCGCACCACGCCGCGCACCCGTAAGGCACGGCTGCGGGTGGCCAAGGCCGACCCGTGGTCGGTGATGAAGGTCAGCTTCCTGCTCTCCATCGCGCTGGGGATCTGCACGATCGTGGCGGCCGCGGTGCTGTGGATGGTCATGGACGCGATGGGCGTCTTCTCGACCGTCGGCGGCACGATCTCCGAGGCGACCGGCTCCAACGAGTCGAACGGCTTCGACCTGCAGTCGTTCCTGTCGCTGCCGAACGTCCTGATGTTCACGGCGATCATCGCGGTCATCGACGTCGTCCTCGCGACGGCTCTCGCGACCCTCGGCGCGTTCATCTACAACCTCTCCGCGGGCTTCGTCGGCGGCGTCGAGCTGACACTCGCCGAAGACGAGTGACATTAACTCCGATCGCCGTTTCAAACCTCTCCTGAAGGACCGCGGACAACCGATTTTGGGACTGCCCATGTCGTGCGCTAATCTTCAGGAGTCAGCGCGCGGGACACACACCGCAGAGCGCGGCGGGGCTATAGCTCAGTTGGTTAGAGCGCATCCCTGATAAGGATGAGGCCACAGGTTCAAATCCTGTTAGCCCCACCAGACACGAAGACCCCCGGTCCATCAGGACCGGGGGTCTTCGCTTTGTCGGCGTTGTACGCAAGTTCGCCGTTACGTCGTGGTGGAGGGGGACGGCCGGTGGGGTGCCGTGTCCTTCCGGGGGGCCGGGGTCAGCGCTGGAGGGGTGTGGCCGGCTCGGCGGCCGTGTCGTCGCAGGAGGACGTGGCCTCGTCGGCCTCCTCCGTGTCCGCGTCCAGGGGCGGGTGGTTGCGGCAGCCGGGGGTCTTGCCGTGGGCCTCGGCGCGGATGCGCTGCTTCATCGTGGGGGGCAGGGACCTGGTGGAGGACCAGGGCCAGAGGGATGGCGCCCATGTCGCGGTCTCGGTGCTGCTGTTGCGGGTCGGCTCGGTCTGCGGTACTGCCGCGGCGGCGGTCGTGGTGATGAGTCCGAGCGTCGTGCACAGCGCCAGGAGGGCGGTGACGATGGCGGTCCACAGGTTCATGACCTTGTTCTGGGCCATGGCCCCTCACTTTCGGGTTGGGCGATTTGCGTACTTTCCTCATGATGTGTATGGCGGCTGCGAAATCATGGACCGACGCCCATGGCGCGTCGATGTTCAGATGAACACCACTCGGATGGGTGCAAGAACCCTGAAAAGTGGAGGAGAGTGGAGGAGGAAGCCCAAAGTGACCGTCCGTGGAGGTGTGATCACCCTCCGATCGGAGTGGTGTCATCCGCTTCTACTGCGGTGTGCAGGGCGGAAGTTGAGGGGCTGACGCAGGTCACCGATCGGTCTCGGTCGGTGTGTATAGTCGGGCGCCAGAGGTCCCCTACGTCAAGGAAAGACGAGGTCGCACGGTGAAGAAGCTTCTCCTGGTCGCACTGGCCGCCATCGGCGGGCTCCTCGTGTACCGCCAGATCCAGGCGGATCGCGCCGAGCAGGATCTGTGGACGGAGGCGACCGACTCCGTGCCCACGGGTTCGTGAGTACCGACATCCGGTTCTGAACAGACCCCGGCCGCCCTCGCGGTCGGGGTTTTGTGTTGCGCGAGACGCAGCCGGGCAGGATGAGCCACGATCAGGCGACGGCGAGGGGTGACGCGTGATGGGGCGGCGTACGGTGCGGTGGCGCGGCGTGTGCGCGGCTGTCGTGGGAACGGCCCTGGCCGCCCTGCTGCCGGGCCAGACCGCCCTCGCGGCGAGTACACCCAGCCCCTCCTACGAGTTCGCCCCGGACGCCAGGCCGGTCACCGGCGCCGCGACCACCGCGGACGCCGAGTCCCTCGACACCGGCGAGACGTACCGGAGCACCCTCCCCGCGAGCGGCAGGCTCTACTACCGCCTCGTACTCGACGAGACGTCGGAGACATACGTCTCCGTCACGGCCGTCCCCCGCGCGGGCACCACGGTCTCCACCGCCGGCGGCATCAGGGTGTACCTGGAGGACGCCGACAGCCGCTCCTGCTCCGTCGAGAGCGCCTACTTCGGAGCGAGCCGCAGTCCGCGGCCGATCGTCGCCTGGGGAGCGCGGGAGACCTTCTCCAAGCGCACCTCGTGCAAGGGCGCCGGCCTGTACTACGTGCGCGTCGAGCGCCTCGACGGCACGGACGCGTCGCCGGACGAATGGGAGCTGGAGCTCGCCGCGGTGTCGGAGTCCCGCCTGGACCGGGCCGAGGCGACCAGCGCGCCGCAGGACTGGAACTCCGAGCCCCCACAGCCTCCGTCGACCCAGGCCGTACGGCGTCCGGGCGGGGCGGGCTTCGACGAGGCGGTATCGGTGGAGCAGGGGGTCTGGAGCGCCGACGTCGTGCCCGGGCAGACGCTCTTCTACAAAGTGCCCGTCGACTGGGGACAACAGCTCCACGTCACCGCCGAACTCGGTGGCACGACTCGCGGCCGCTATGTGGGCAGTGCCCTCATCACCTCGCTGTACAACCCCGCGCGCGTGCCCGTCGACGACATGGGCATCGGCTACAACGGTGACCGGAAGACGGACTCCCTCGACCCCTTGCCCCCGGTCGACTACGCCGACCGCTACGGCACCTCCCGACAGATCAGAGCGATGCGGTTCGCCGGCTCGTACTACCTCACACTCCATCTCTCGTCGGCCATGGCCGAGAAGTACGGCGACCAGCCGTTCGGCGTGACGCTGCGGGTGCGGGTCGACGGCACGACCGAGGCGGCGCCCGCCTACGCGGCGCCCTCCGTGCCGCGGGGCCTCTTCGAGGTGTCGGCACAGGACCGGGAGGCGGCCGCCGAGGGCGGGGGCGCGGCGGACGATGCGGTGATGAAGGCGGTCGCCGTGGTGGGGATCGGGGGCGGGAGCCTGGTGCTGGTCGTACTGGGGGTGTGGACGGTGGTGGCTCGGCGGAGGGCCGCCGGGGCCGTCGGAATAGGAACGGGGTAGGAACGGGGGTTCTGGTGCCGTCGGGTAGGAACCGGGGGGTTCCGGGGCCGTCCGGTGCTCAGATCCGGGTCAGTGCCCAGAAACCCACGGCGTAGCAGGCCAGCGCGAGAAGCAGCATCGGGACGACCACCTTGGCCGGAGGGCCGGGACGCCGTCGTGCTCTGCGCGCTCCTCTGCCTGCGCGGTGCCGCGAAACTTCCTGGGCCGGAGGTGGAACCCGCGGGACCTGAGCGGTGTACGAAACAGTAGAGGCATCGGCGCGCTGGAGCGGCGGTGACGGTACAGGCCGCGTCGGGTAGGGCGGCGCCTGCGGTCGGGGGGCTGGCTCTTATCCACAT
>NZ_JABERD010000044.1 GCF_013044505.1 Streptomyces sp. S3(2020)
ATCCCGAACGCGGCCGCTTCACCACCGTCGGCAATCCCCTCAAACTCTCCGACTCCCCCACCCACATCACCACCCCGCCCCTGCTGGGCCAGCACACCGAAGAAATCCTCATCGGCGAACTCGGCCTCGAAGAGGCGGAGTTGCCGCTCCTCAAGGCACAGGGCGTGATCTGAGCGACGGCGGCCCGCGCCGCTTCCACTCCGTCCCGGGCGAGCCACGACCGCTCCCCGGGACGGTTTCCGTGAGTACCCGAACCGGAGAGGTAGCCCAGCATGTCGACCCACGCATCCCGTACCGCCCCGCCCGCCGGCGACACCGTCATCGACCGGCTCGTGGAGTCCAACCGCACCTACGCCGCAGGGTTCACGGACCCGGGCATGGGTGCCCGTCCGGTCCTGCGCGTGGCCGTCGTGGCCTGCATGGACGCCCGTATCGATCTGCATGCCGCGCTCGGCCTGCAACTCGGCGACTGCCACACCGTCCGCAACGCCGGCGGTGTGGTCACCGACGACACCATCCGCTCCCTGACGATCAGTCAGCGGGCCCTGGGCACCCGGAGCGTCGTCCTCATCCACCACACCGGCTGCGGTCTCCAGACGCTGACCGAGGAGTTCCGGCACGAGCTGGAGATGGAGGTGGGGCAGCGGCCGGCGTGGGCGGTGGAGGCCTTCCGGGACGTCGACCAGGACGTACGGCAGTCCATGCGGCGGGTGCGCACCTCGCCGTTCCTGCCGCACACCGACGACGTGCGCGGCTTCGTCTTCGACGTGACGTCGGGGCTGCTGCGGGAGATAGACCCGGGGGCCTGAGCCGGGCCAGGCCGTGGGAGCATCTCGGCATGCGTCTGACAGCTGACGGGGCCACGCCGATCCCGCGGTCGGTACTGGTGACGGAACTCGAGACCGACGACGGCCACGCCTTCGAACTGTCGCGCCCGCTCTTCCTGACCGCCGGCGACCGCATCGCGTTCGAGGGCGACGGCCTCGTCGTCGTGCGGCCCTGCGGAGAGCGGCTGATGGTGGACGGCAGCTGGTCCACCCGGTGCCGACCGGGCGCCGGACGGGGTTAGGGCGCTTCGGATGGCTCTTGGTCGGCCTCCGGTCAACCGGTCCGCCCGACGCGGGGCACGTCGTGAGGCACCGGCCGCCGCTCCGGGCTCACCCGTTCCAGCCCCGGGGCGGCTTCGAGATTCGCCAGAAGCGCCCTAGGGGTGTCCGGCGGGGAGCCCGCCGTCGTCGTCACATGTTCCCGTCGGCCATCGCGGCGATCTGACGGCAGTAGAAGTCGGTCGTGTTCGCGGTGTGCCGGCGCATGAGCTCTTCGGCGCCGTCGGGGTCGCCGACGGCGATGGCCTCGATGATCAGGGCGTGCTCGCTCCAGGCGTCCGTGCCGCGGGGCTTGGCGATGGGCATGTAGTACCAGCGCACACGCCGGTCCACCTGGGGGATGAGCTCGGCGAGGACCGCGTTGCGCGAGAGGTGGGTGATGTGGGTGTGGAGGGCGGCGTTCGCCTCCACGATGGCCCGGGCGTCGCCCGCCGCGAGCGCGGTGAGGCCGGTCTGCTGGAGTTCCCACAGCCGGGCGACGTCGGCGGGGGTGGCGTGCCGGGCGGCGCCGTGGGCGGAGTGGGTCTCCAGGACGGCCCGGACGCTGAGGAGTTGGGCGCACTCCTCGGCGGTGGGGGAGTGGACGAAGGCGCCCTGTGAGGGACGCAGGTCGACCCAGCCGGCGGTGTGGAGTCGCTGGAGCGCCTCGCGGATGGGCTGGCGGCTGACGCCGAGGTGCTCGGCGAGGTCGGCCTCGACGAGGTGCTGACCGGGTTTGAGCGTGCCGTTGATGATCAGCTCGGTCAGGGCGTCGTAGACCGCCTGACGCAGCGGGGCGGGCCGGGTGATCGGGCCGCGGGCTGCCACGGTGGGTGTGTTGGGCATGGACCCTCTCCCTCGTTCGACTGCGGACGGTGAACAGTGAACCGCGCCTACGGGATACTGAGTTTAGTATGCAATAGCCATTCTCGTGTGGCCCATGTTGCGGACTCCCTGGAAATTGGCGCGGCTCGCCTCTGGCGTCGACCGGCTGAGGGATGCAGAATACTGTATGCAATCATCGTCGCCGCCTGACAGCGGACCGGACACCGCTCCCGAGGGGGTCACTCCGTGTCGTACCGCACCGCGCTCACAGAAGTCCTCACCCGTGCCGTCGCACCCTGCGCCGAACTGACCGGCGCGGAAGGCAGGTTCCCCCGTGGTGCCGTGACGGCCCTGGGGGCCACCGGACTCCTGGGACTCACCGTCGCCACCGAGTTCGGCGGCGCAGGGCTCGGGCTGCCGGAAGCCGCCGATGTGGTGGCCCGGACCGCGCGCGTCTGCCCGGCCACGGCGGCCGTGCTCCAGGCCCACTACACGGCGGTCGCCGTCATCGAGTCGTACGGCAGTCCCTGGGTGCGCGGGGAGATCGCCGCCGGACGCCACCTCAGCAGCCTTGCCCTCGCCGAGGACGGCGCGGGTGGGTACGGGGAGGAGGCTCAACTCCTCACGCCGCAGTGCACCGCGGCCCGTTCCGGTGGCGTGGTCGCGCTGCGTGGGCGCAAACGCCAGGTGGTCGCGGCGGGGGAGGCCGACAGCTACGTCTGGTCCTCCCGTCCGCTCGGCGTACCGGACGGCCTGAGTCTCTGGGGGGTCCCGGCACACGCCCCGGACCTGTTCGTCCCGGCCCGGCCGGACGCCTCGGGCACGTCCGGCAGCGCGACCTCCACGGTGCTCGCCGATCCGGTGCTGGTGCCCGTCGAGGCGATGCTCGGCGAGGACGGCGGCGGGCTCGACATCGTGCTGCGCACGGTCCTGCCCTGGATGCTGGAGCTGCGGGCCGCCGCCGGCGCGGAGGGGACGCACCTCGCGGCCGCCGGCATGGTGCGCCGGCCTGCCGACTCCCTCGCGCCGTCCTGAACTCCCGCCCAGGAGTGGCCCGTTCGGAGCCGGCCTGTTCGGTCAGTCCTGGTTCGAGCCGGACGCGATCTGCTTGCGGTAGAAGTCGGTCGTGCGCTCGGTGTGCTTGCGCATCACCTCGCCCGCGCGGTCCGCGTCGCCCTTGGCGATGGCCTTGATGAGCTGGGTGTGCTCGTTCCAGGCCTCCTTGCCACGGGGCTTGGCGATGGGGGTGTAGTACCAGCGCACTTTCTGGCCCACCTGGGCGAGGAGTTCGGCGAGAACGTCGTTGGCGGCCACGGAGGTGACGAAGGCGTGCAGGGCGGTGTTGGCCGCGACGAGGCGTTCGACGTCGCCCTCGGCGAGTGCGTCGACGCCTTCCTGCTGGAGCTCACCGAGACGCTCGATGTCCTCGGGCCGCGCGTTCTGTGCGGCGAGCTGGGCCGAGTAGGTCTCCAGCACCGAGCGGACACCGAGGAGTTGGGCGGCCTCCTCCTCGGTGGGGGAGTGCACGAAGGCGCCCTGGGCGGGCCGCAGGTCGACCCAGCCGGCGGTCTGGAGCCGCTGGAGGGCCTCGCGGACCGGCTGGCGGCTGACGCCGAGGTGCTCGGCGAGCTCGGCCTCGACCAGGTGCTGGCCGGGCTTGAGGGAGCCGTTGATGATCAGCTCGGTCAGGGCGTCGTACACGGCCTGGCGCAGTGGTGCCGGGCGGGCGACGCGCCGGGACGCTGCGGCCGTGAGTGCCTCGCGCATGGTTGTCCCGTTCTGCCGCCGGGCCGACGGCTTTGCCAAGTGGTGGCCGCCGAGGGGTTGCCGACGACGGCTTCAGCATACAGGTTTTGGTATGCAACATGGCGTCGGCTGTCGGCTGTCGGCCGTTGGCTGCGAGGCCGGGCTCGACCGAAGCTCCGGACTTCCTCAGGGGCCGGAATCGGTGCAGGCTTCTTACGACTGTCGTCTGTATACAGAAGCCTGTATGGGGTATTGTCTCAGTCTCCTGCAACCCTCGCCGGGGACCCGTGTGACGGAAGGCGAAGCGATCATGACGACCAGCGGGAGCGATGTGACGGTCGAGAGCGTGGTCCGGAGGGTGGTGGCCGACCACCGGGGTCAGCGCGGCGCGCTGCTGCCCGTACTGCACGCCGTACAGGCCGAGTTGGGCCATGTACCGCAGGAAGCGGTCCCGGTGCTCGCCGACGAGCTCAACCTCTCCCGGGCGGACGTCCACGGAGTGGTGACCTTCTACCATGACTTCCGACGTGAGCCCGCGGGCCGCACCACGGTCCGCATCTGCCGCGCCGAGGCCTGCCAGGCACTGGGCGCCGACCGCCTGGTGAGCTACACGCGCGAAGCCGGACTCACCCTGGGCGAGACGACACCCGACGGTTCCGTGACCGTCGAGCAGGTCTTCTGCCTGGGCAACTGCGCGCTGGGGCCGACGGTGGAGGCGAACGGACGGCTGTACGGACGAGTGGGCCCGGCCCGACTGGGCTCGATCCTCAACGGGACGGTCTGATCATGAAGAACTCTTCCCCGGCAGGCACCCCAGCGGGCACCCCGGCAGGCACTCCGGCGGACATCCAGGCCGGCGCCCCGTCGCACTCCGCGGTCACGGTCTACGTCCCCCGCGACGCGGCGGCCAGGTCCGTCGGCGCCGACGAGGTCGCCGGCGCCCTCCAACGCGCCGCCACCCGCGGCGACTTCGCCATCGACGTCGTCCGCAACGGCTCGCGCGGCATGCTCTGGCTGGAACCGATGGTCGAGGTCGTGACCCCGCAGGGCCGCGTCGGCTACGGCCCGGTGACCCCCGAGGACGTCGACGGACTCCTGGCCGCCGGGCTGCTCGACGGCGCGGACCACCCGCTGCGGCTCGGCCTCGTCGACGAACTGCCCTGGCTGGCCCGCCAGAACCGTGTCACCTTCGCCAGAGTCGGCGTCATCGACCCCCTCTCACCGCGGGACTACGTCGAGCACGGCGGCCTCGCCGGACTGCGCGCCGCCCTCGAACTCGCCCCCGCGGACGTGGTCGCCGAGGTCACCGAGTCCGGACTGCGCGGACGTGGCGGCGCCGGATTCCCGGCCGGCATCAAGTGGAAGACCGTCCTGGACTGCGCCGACGAGCTCAAGTTCGTCTGCTGCAACGCCGACGAGGGCGACAGCGGGACCTTCGCCGACCGCATGGTCATGGAGGGCGACCCGTTCCTGCTCATCGAGGGCATGACCATCGCCGCGCACGCGGTCGGCGCGAGCGAGGGCTACATCTACCTGCGCTCCGAGTACCCGGACGCCATCGCCACGATGCGCGAGGCGATCGAGCTCGCCCGCGAACAGGGCTGGTTGGGCAAGGGAATCCTCGGCTCCGCGCTCGACTTCGACCTGCACGTACGGGTCGGGGCGGGCGCGTACATCTGCGGCGAGGAGACCTCCATGCTGGAGAGCCTGGAGGGCAAGCGCGGCATGGTCCGCGCGAAACCACCGATCCCGGCCATCGAGGGCCTGTTCGGCAGACCGACCGTGGTGAACAACGTGCTCACCCTCACCACCGTCCCCACGGTCCTCGCCAACGGCGCCAAGGCGTACCAGGACCTCGGCGTCGGCCGCTCCCGCGGCACCCAGGTCTTCCAGCTCGGCGGCAACATCGCCCGCGGCGGCATCGTGGAGACCGCCTTCGGTATCACGCTGCGCGAGTTGATCGAGGAGTACGGCGGCGGCACCCACACGGGCCGCCCGGTCCGAACCGTGCAGGTGGGCGGGCCGCTCGGGGCGTATCTGCCGGATTCGCTGTTCGATCTGCCGATGGACTACGAGGCGTTCGCCGAGGCCGGTGCGATGCTCGGGCACGGCGGGATCGTGGTCTTCGACGACACCGTCGACATGGCGGCCCAGGCCCGCTTTGCGATGGAGTTCTGCGCCGAGGAGTCCTGCGGCAAGTGCACCCCGTGCAGGGTCGGTTCGGTCCGTGGCGTCGAGGTGATCGACAAGATCGTCGCCGGTACGCACCGGGACGAGAACCTGGCCCTGCTGGAAGACCTCTGCGACCTGATGACCGACGGCTCGCTGTGCGCGATGGGCGGACTGACCCCGATGCCCGTGCGCAGCGCCCTCACCCACTTCCCCGACGACTTCCACGGTGGCCGTCGACTCCTGGACATCCAACCCGTGAACGCGACCGGCGTGAGGACGGAGGGGACGGCATGAGCCTTCTCAAGGAACCCGACTACGGAACCCCGGAACAGCCCGGGCCGGCAACGGTGTCGGTGGAGATCGACGGCTTGCCGGTGCATGTCCCCGAGGGCACCTCGGTGATGCGGGCCGCGGCACAGGCCGGCGTCGAGATACCCAAGTTGTGTGCCACCGACAGCCTGGAGGCGTTCGGCTCCTGCCGTCTGTGCGTGGTGGAGATCGACGGCCGCCGCGGCACCCCGGCGTCCTGCACCACCCCGTGCTCCGACGGGATGAAGGTGAGCACCCAGACACCGAAGGTGGAGAAGCTCCGCCAGGGCGTCATGGAGCTCTACATCTCCGACCACCCGCTGGACTGCCTCACCTGCCCGGCCAACGGCGACTGCGAACTCCAGGACATGGCAGGCGTGGTGGGGCTGCGGCAGGTCCGCTACGGCTACGAGGGCGAGAACCACCTCGACGCCGAGAAGGACACGTCCAACCCCTACTTCGACTTCGATCCGTCCAAGTGCATCGCCTGCTCCCGCTGTGTCCGTGCCTGCGGCGAGGTCCAGGGCACCTTCGCGCTCACCATCGAGGGCCGCGGCTTCGACTCGAAGGTCTCGCCCGGCGCCGGTGAGTCGTTCATGGACTCCGAGTGCGTCTCCTGCGGCGCCTGCGTCCAGGCCTGCCCGACCTCGACGCTCCAGGAGCGCTCCGTCGTCGAACTCGGCATGCCCACCAGGTCCGTTGTGACGACCTGCGCGTACTGCGGTGTCGGCTGCTCCTTCAAGGCCGAGCTGCGCGGCGACGAACTCGTGCGCATGGTCCCGTACAAGGACGGCGGCGCGAACGAGGGCCACTCCTGTGTGAAGGGCCGCTTCGCCTTCGGCTACGCCACGCACCCCGACCGGCAGCTCAAGCCCATGGTCCGCGAAAGGATCACCGATCCCTGGCGCGAGGTCGAGTGGGACGAGGCGATCGGCACCGTCGCCCGGCGGATGCGTGAACTCCAGGACCGGTACGGCACGAGCTCCGTCGGCGCCATCACCTCCTCGCGCTGCACCAACGAAGAGGTGTACGTCGTACAGAAGATGGTCCGCGCGGCCTTCGGAAACAACAACGTCGACACCTGCGCCCGCGTCTGCCACTCCCCGACGGGCTACGGCCTCAAGCAGACCTTCGGCGAGTCCGCGGGCACCCAGGACTTCCGCTCGGTCGCCGAGGCCGACGTCATCATGGTGATCGGCGCCAACCCCACCGACGGGCACCCGGTGTTCGCCTCCCGGATGAAGCGCCGGCTGCGTGAGGGTGCCGAGCTCATCGTCGTCGACCCGCGCCGCATCGACCTCGTGCGCTCCCCGCACATCGAGGCCCGCCACCACCTCCAACTGCGGCCCAGCACCAACGTCGCCGTCGTCAACGCCATGGCCCACGTGGTCGTCACCGAGGACCTGGTCGACCGCTCCTTCGTGGACGCCAGGTGCGAAGGCTTCGACGACTGGGCGGAGTTCGTCGGCCGACCGGAGAACAGCCCGGAGGCGGTGGAGGCCATCACCGGCGTCCCCGCCGCCGAACTCCGCGCCGCCGCGAGGCTGTACGCACAGGCCCCCAACGGAGCCATCTACTACGGTCTCGGCGTCACCGAGCACAGTCAGGGCTCCACCATGGTCATGGGTATGGCCAACCTGGCGATGGCGTGCGGCAACATCGGCCGCGACGGCGTGGGCGTGAACCCGCTGCGGGGGCAGAACAACGTCCAAGGCTCCTGCGACATGGGCTCGTTCCCGCACGAACTGCCCGGCTACCGGCACGTCTCCGACGACGCGGTACGCACCGTCTTCGAGAACCTGTGGGGCGGAACTATCCTCGCGGAGCCGGGACTTCGTATCCCCAACATGTTCGACGCGGCCATCGACGGCACCTTCCGCGGTCTCTTCGTCCACGGCGAGGACATCGCCCAGTCCGACCCCAACCTCCAGCACGTCACCGCCGCCCTCGAAGCCATGGAACTCGTCGTCGTACAGGACCTGTTCCTCAACGAGACGGCCAAGTTCGCCCACGTCTTCCTGCCCGGGGCGTCGTTCCTGGAGAAGGACGGCACCTTCACCAACGCCGAACGCCGCATCAACCGCGTCCGCGCGGTCATGAAGCCCAAGACGGGCAAGCACGAGTGGCAGATCGTCAGCGAGATCGCCACCGCCATGGGCTATCCGATGGCGTACGACCATCCGAGCCGGATCATGGACGAGATCGCCTCGGTCACCCCGACGTTCACCGGTGTCTCCTTCGACCTCCTCGACAAACTCGGCAGCGTCCAGTGGCCGTGCAACGAGGCGGCACCGGAGGGGACACCCACCATGCACGTGGACGAATTCGTTCGCGGCAAGGGCAAGTTCGTGGTCACCTCCTACGTCCCGACCAACGAGCGCAGCACCCGGCGCTTCCCGCTGGTCCTCACCACCGGACGGATCCTCAGCCAGTACAACGTCGGCGCGCAGACCCGGCGTACCGGCAATGTCGCCTGGCACCCCGAGGACATCCTGGAACTGCATCCCCACGACGCCGAGGTCCGTGGGATCGAGGACGGCGACATGGTCACGCTGGCCAGCCGCGTCGGGCAGACGACCCTGCGTGCGGAGATCTCCGACCGGATGCCGACCGGGGTCGTCTACACGACCTTCCACCACCCCGTGACCGGGGCCAATGTGGTGACCACGGAGAACTCCGACTGGGCCACCAACTGCCCCGAGTACAAGGTGACCGCCGTCCAGGTCGGGCTCGCCCGCCCGGACCGGGCCGGTGACGCCGAAGTCGCCGAGAACGACCTCGTGACGGTGGTGGACTGAGATGACCGCCACCGTGCCGTCCGAGCTCAGGATGGCGAACGACATCGCCCGCAACCTCGCCCACCTGCCGGGGGAGCGGGCCGCCGAGGAGATCGCGGGGCACATCGGCAGGTTCTGGGACCCGCGGATGCGCACCAGGCTGTACGACTTCGTGGACGCCGGCGCGGACGGCCTCGACCCCCTGGTGGTGGCCGCGGTCAAGCTCCTGCGCTGAACAGGCCGCGTCTGCGGCCGCTGTAGGGACGTACAGCGGCCGCAGACGCTTCTTACGTGGACGCTTCTTACGTCGACGGTTCTTGCGCAGGCGCTTCCTGCGCGCGCGGTCGGTGCGGGTTCGTCACGTCAGCCCCCGATCGCGGACATCGGCCGTTCGGGCTGGACGAAGGACGCCTCGTCGAGCCCGGCGGCCGCCTTCTTGCCCCACATCGCGGTGCGCCAGAGTCCGGCGATCGCCTCGTCCGGGGCGCCGGAGCGCAGGGCCGTGCGCAGGTCGGACTCCTCGCGGGCGAACAGACAGTCGCGGACCTGTCCGTCGGCGGTGAGCCGGGTGCGGTCGCAGGCGCGGCAGAACGGCCGGGTGACCGAGGCGATCACCCCGACCCGAGCGGGTCCGCCGTCGACGAGCCAGCGTTCGGCGGGCGCGGAGCCGCGCACCGAGGAGGGCTCGGGGGAGAGGGCGAAACGGGCCCGGAGCCGTTCGAGGATCTCCTCGGCCGTCACCATGTCGGCGCGCTGCCAGCCGTGTTGGGCGTCCAGCGGCATCTGCTCGATGAAGCGGAGTTCGTAGCCGTGGTCCAGGGCCCAGGCGAGCAGGTCGGGGGCCTCGTCGTCGTTGACGCCGCGCATCAGCACCGAGTTGACCTTGACGGGGAGGAGCCCGGCGGCGCGGGCCGCGTCGAGGCCGGCGAGCACGTCGTGGTGCCGGTCGCGGCGGGTCAGGGTGCGGAAGACCTCGGGGCGCAGGGTGTCGAGCGAGACATTGACCCGGTCGAGCCCGGCCGCGCGCAGCGCTTCGGCGGTACGGGCCAGTCCGATGCCGTTGGTGGTGAGCGAGAGCCTGGGGCGCGGGGCGAGGGCGGCACAGCGCTCGACGATGCCCACCAGGCCGGGGCGCAGCAGCGGCTCGCCCCCGGTGAAGCGCACCTCGGTGACGCCCAGTTCGGTGACCGCGACGGAGACCAGCCGGACGACCTCCTCGTCGGTGAGCAGCTCCGGCTTGGGCAGCCACCGTAGGCCTTCTTCCGGCATACAGTACGTGCACCGGAGATTGCACCGGTCGGTCAGTGAGACCCGCAGATCGCGGGCGATCCGGCCATGGGTGTCGATCAGCACGACTTCCTCCCCTGTACATATCCCAAATACTGCATACAGTATGGAGCTAGGTGGGGCGGCC
Organism: Streptomyces sp. S3(2020); assembly: GCF_013044505.1. Lineage (GTDB taxonomy): Bacteria > Actinomycetota > Actinomycetes > Streptomycetales > Streptomycetaceae > Streptomyces. Next base: position 10,329 of record NZ_JABERD010000044.1, read on the forward strand.
CGGGCGACCTCGGGCAGAGAGGAGCCGTTCATGCTGTTCCGGCAGCTTGAGTACTTCGTGGCGGTGGCGCGGGAACGCCACTTCGCCCGGGCGGCGGAAGCCTGCTACGTCTCCCAGCCCGCGCTCTCGGCGGCGATAGCCAAGCTGGAGCGGGAGCTGAACGTCACGCTCATCAACCGCGGGCACAACTACCAGGGCCTCACCCCCGAGGGCGAGCGGCTCGTCGTATGGGCCAAACGGATCCTCGCCGAACAGGACGCGTTCAAGGCGGAGGTGGCCGCCGTGCAGTCCGGCATCACGGGCACGCTGCGGCTCGGCACGGACCCCACGGCGTCCACGACCCTCGCGCTGCCCGTGGCCGCGTTCTGCGCCGCCCACCCGCTCGCCAAGGTGCAGGTGCGGTCCCGGCTGTCGACGAAGGAACTCCACCGCCAGCTGCGCGACTACGAACTCGACGTGGCGATCGCCCACTTCGACCCCGGCGACCAGGAGGGCCTCCAGGTCGTACCCCTCTACCAGGAGCGCTACATGCTGCTGGTGTCGGACGACCATCTGGTGGCGCAGTCCTCGACCGTGACCTGGGCGGACGCGGCCCAGTTGCCGCTCGCGCTGCTGACGCCCGACATGCGGATCCGGCAGATCGTGGACACCGTGTTCGCGGAGAAGGGGTTCGTGGTCACCCCGCAGGTCGAGACGGACTCCATCGCCTCCCTCTACGCGCATGTCGGCGGCGGCGAGTGGGCCAGCATCGTGCCGCACACCTGGCTGCGCGCGATGCCCGTCATCGGCCGGACCAGAGCGCTGCCCCTGGTCGACCCGGAGGCCGGCGCGCAGGTGTCGGTGGCGATCCACGCCGCGACCCCCGGCTCGGTCGCCGCCCGGGCCTTCGTCAACGCGGCGACCGGCCTGTCCCTGGACGACTTCTTCGCCCGCCCACTGCCGAGCGAGCACCGCGTGCGCTGAGCCCACCTCGATGTCGTCGCGCGCGTGCGCCGATCCCGCCGTCCACGCGCGCCGGTCCTCTGTCAGGGCGCGTATCGTGCCTGCACCGCCTTCCGGTCGAGCCCGCCCTTCGCGGTGTACGGCAGTGCGGCGACCAGCGACAGCCGGTCCGGCACCTCGAACGCGGCCAGCCGGTCACGGCAGTACCGCAGGATCTCCTCGCGCTCCACGCTCTCGCCCGCGCGCACCACCACGGCGGCGCCCACCCGCTGCCCGTACACCGTGTCGGGCACGGCGAACACGGCGGCCTCGGCGACCCCCGGACACCCGGCGAGGACGTCCTCGACATGCTCGGGCGAGATCTTCTCACCGCCGCGGTTGATGAGGTTCTTGATACGCCCGGTCAGCGACAGGTACCCGTCCGCGTCCAGGGTGCCCAGATCGCCGGTGCGCAGCCAGCCGTCCACGAAGGTGTAAGCCGTCTCCTCCCGGTCGCCGAGATAGCCGCGCGCGACGGTGGGACCGTGCACCCACAACTCGCCCTCCACGCCCACCGGACAGGCCCGCCCGCCGCGGTCGAGCACCCGCACCTCGACACCGGTCGGCCGGCCCACCGAACCGTGCTTGAGCGCGCCCCGTCCCGGCAGCGGCTCACTGGTCGCCTGGTGCGAGGACTCCGTCATCCCGTACGCGGACAGCAGCGGCGCCCCGAACGTGCGCTCCAGCGCCCGCTGTGTGGCCGGGTTGAGGGGAGCGCTGCCGCTGCGTACGAACTTCAGGACCGGCGCGCGCGGGCCCGGGTACTCCCGTTCCGACCGCTCCAGGAGGATCTCGTGGATGGCCGGGGCCGCGGTGAACCAGGTGGCGCCCACGGCACGCATGTCGTCCCAGAACGTGCCCGCCGCGAACCGGCCCCGCTCGGGCAGCAGTACACAGCCCCCGCTGGCGAGGGAGGCCAGCAGCGCCGCGAACAGCCCGTGCCCGTGGAAGAACGGCATCACCGCGACCGTGGCGTCGTCGGGCCCCAACTCGTAGGTGGCGCACAGGGAGTGGACGGACGCGGCCACGTTGGCGTGGCTGAGCGGGACCATCTTCGCCCGGTCGCTGGTACCGGCGGTGAAGAGCACGAGCGCGTCACGCGCCGACAACTCACGGGCCGAACCGCCGACGTGGGGCGCGGCGCACACGCCGGGTTGGAACGCGACGGCCGCCGTCCCCGCGCGGGAGGCCTCCACGCGCAGCGGCCAGGCCGGGACCGGCAGCGGGGCGCCTGTCGCGGCAGGCCCCAGCAGCACGGCCCGCGCCCCCAACGCCTCGATCCGCGCGCAGAGTTGTGACGCGGGCAGCGCCGGGTCCAGCGGGGCCACCACCAGGCCGGCCCGCGCCGCTCCGAGGAGCGCGACGACGAACTCCGCCGTGTTGGCGCAGATGAGGCCGATCGCGTCACCGCGGCGCAGCCCCGTGCCGCCGAGCCGGGCCGCCACGCCGTCCGCCAGGGCCGCGAGACCCCGGTAGGACAGGTGCACCCGCTCCCCGGTGACGACCAGGGCCCGGGCGTACGGGCGTTCACGCACCTGCGCGTCGAGGAGATCGACGAGGTCCGTGACCTTCGGAGGCCGGTACAGGTTCGCGTCGCGCACGGATGCCGCGGCCGCAGCGGCCATGACCCCACCCCCTCGCGCCCAGGTCCGATGCATCAGTCCTCTGCGAGCCTGCGGTGACCTGCGACGCACGTCCAATACCTACTGCCGAACGGCTGATAGCAGGCGTCTATCAAGGGAGTTGCGAGGGCCTCCGGCAGCCGTCGATAGATGTTGCTTATCGGCTGGTCGCCGATGGGTCTTGGACGCGGGCGGACGCGCTGCGGATGGTGAGAGCAGTAGCCGCTCCGGCAGGACCTGCCCAAGGAGGACCTCGGACCATGACCGCCCCCTCGCCACTGGAGACCGCGGCAGCAGCCGACGTTCCGACCGAGCTCACCGACGGGTACCACCTGGTCGTCGACGCGCTCAAGATGAACGACGTCGACACCATCTACGGCGTGGTCGGCATCCCGATCACCGACCTGGCCCGCCTCGCCCAGGCCCAGGGCATCCGCTACATCGGCTTCCGTCACGAGAGCAACGCCGGACACGCGGCGGCCATCGCCGGCTACCTCAACAAGAAGCCCGGCGTCGCCCTCACGGTGTCGGCCCCCGGCTTCCTCAACGGCCTGGTCGCGCTGGCGAACGCGACCACCAACTGCTTCCCCATGGTCCAGATCTCCGGCTCCAGCGAGCGCCACCTCGTCGACCTCAAACAGGGCGACTACGAGGAGATGGACCAACTCGCCGCCGCCCAGCCCTTCGTGAAGGCCGCCTACCGGGTCAGCCGCGTGGAGGACATCGGCCGCGGCATCGCCCGCGCGCTGCGCACCGCGATCTCCGGGCGCCCCGGCGGTGTCTATCTCGACATCCCCGCCGCGGTGCTCGGTGCCATCCTCCCCAAGGCCGAGGGCGACCGCACGCTGAGCCGCCTCGTCGACCCCGCCCCGCGCCAGCTGCCCGCGCCGGAGGCCGTGGACCGCGCGATCGAGCTGCTGGCCTCCGCCGAGCGCCCGCTGGTGGTGCTCGGCAAGGGCGCCGCGTACGCCCAGGCGGACGCCAAGGTACGGGAGTTCATCGAGTCGACCGGTATCCCCTACGTACCGATGTCGATGGCGAAGGGCCTGCTGCCCGACGACCACCCGCAGTCCGCGGCCACCGCCCGCTCGCTGGCGCTGAAGAAGGCCGACGTGGTGATGCTGATCGGAGCACGCCTCAACTGGCTTCTCGGGCACGGGCAGACGGGCTGGAACCCCGACGCCAAGTTCGTCCAGATCGACATCGACCCCAAGGAGATGGACAGCAACCAGCCCATCTCCGCCCCCCTCGTCGGCGACATCGAGTCGGTCCTCGACGCCCTCGCCGAACGCACCAAGCCCGGCCAGATCCAGGCCCCTTCGGCCTGGCGCGAGGAACTGGGGGAGCGCTCGGCGCAGAACGTCGCCAAGATGGCCAAGCGCCTGGAGGCCGACCCGCACCCCATGCAGTTCATGGGCGCCCTCAAGGCCGTACGCGACGTCGTGCACGCGCACCCGGAGACGTACATCGTCAACGAGGGCGCCAACGCCCTCGACATCGCGCGCAACGTCATCGACATGCACGTCCCGCGCCACCGCCTCGACAGCGGCACCTGGGGCGTCATGGGCATCGGCATGGGCTACGCCATCGCCGCCGCCGTCGAGAGCGGCGCGCCGGTCGTCGCCATCGAGGGCGACAGCGCCTTCGGGTTCAGCGGCATCGAGATCGAGACGATCTGCCGCTACCAACTGCCCGTCGTCACCGTGATCATGAACAACGGCGGTGTCTACCGGGGCGACGACGTCAACCCGTACGACGACGAACCCTCGCCCACCACCCTCATGTCGGCGGCCCGCCACGACCTGCTCATCGAGTCGTTCGGCGGCAAGGGCTACCGCGCCACCACCCCCGCCGAGGTCACCGCCGCCCTCACCGAGGCCCTCGCCTCCGGTCGCCCGGCGCTCATCGACTGCGTGATCGACCCGTCGGCCGGCACCGAGAGCGGCCACATCTCGCACCTCAACCCCAAGGGCATCACGGTCGGCAACATCACGCCGGCCAAGAAGTGACCGCGCCCTGCCCTCCGAGCTCCTCGAACTCCCGCTCCGTACGCGTACGTTCACGAAAAGGAAGCACACATGAGTGAAAAGCCGCTCGCCGGAATCAAGGTGATCGACTTCACCGGGGTCCAGGCCGGCCCCGCCTGCACACAGATGCTCGCCTGGTTCGGCGCCGACGTCCTGAAGGTGGAGCGCCCCAACGGCGGCGACGTGACGCGCCGTCAGCTCCGGGACATCGAGGACCTGGACGCCCTCTACTTCACGATGCTCAACAGCAACAAGCGCTCCCTCGCCATCAACACCAAGACCGCCGAGGGCAAGGAGGTCCTGGAGAAACTCATCGAGGGCGCCGACGTCCTGGTGGAGAACTTCGCCCCGGGCGCCCTGGACCGCATGGGCTTCACCTGGGAGCGCATCCAGGAGCTCAACCCGCGCCTCATCTTCGGCTCGGTCAAGGGCTTCAACGACCAGTCGTCCTGGAACGACCTCAAGGTCTACGAGAACGTCGCCCAGTGCGCGGGCGGCGCCGCCTCCACCACCGGCTTCTGGGACGGCCCGCCGACCATCTCCGGCGCCGCCCTCGGCGACACCAACACCGGTATGCACCTGGCGATCGGCATCCTCACCGCGATCATCGACCGCAACCGGACGGGCAAGGGCCAGAAGGTCTCCGTCTCCATGCAGGACGCCGTCCTCAACCTCTGCCGCGTCAAGCTGCGCGACCAGCAGCGGCTGGAGCGGGTCGGCTACCTGGAGGAGTACCCGCAGTACCCGAACGGCGAGTTCACCGACGTGGTGCCGCGCGGCGGCAACGCGGGCGGCGGTGGCCAGCCCGGCTGGGTCCTGAAGTGCAAGGGCTGGGAGACCGACCCGAACGCGTACATCTACTTCACCGTCCAGGAGCAGAACTGGAAGCGCACCGCCGAGGTCATCGGCCACCCCGAGTGGGCCGAGGACCCGGAGTACGCCACCGCGCGCGCCCGCCAGTCGCACATCTTCGAGATCTTCGAGGAGATCGAGAAGTGGCTCGCGGACAAGACCAAGTACGAGGCGGTCGACGTCCTGCGTGAGTGGGAGGTGCCCTGCGCCCCCGTGATGAGCATGAAGGAGATCGCCTACGACGAGGACCTGCGCCGCAGCGGCACCGTCGTCGAGGTCGAGCAGAAGGAGCGCGGCACCTACCTCACGGTCGGCAGCCCGGTGAAGTTCTCCTCCTTCAAGCCGGACGTCACCGGTGCTCCGCTGCTCGGCGAGCACAGCTCGGAGGTCCTGGTCGAACTCGGCTACGACGAGGAGACCATCGGCCGGCTGAAGGAGAGCGGAGTCATCGTCTGACCCGGTCCGACGAAGCGGAAGCGGAAGCGGCCGTGGCCTTCGGGCCACGGCCGCTTCCGTACGCGGTCCGACGGGGTCCTACGGGGTCCGATGGCGTTCGGACCGGGGTTCAGACCGGGGCTCAGGCCGGGGCGGTCTCGGACCGCCGCCGCATCAACTCCCGCTCCCGCTCACGGCGGGCGGTCACGTCTCGGATGACCGCGCCGACGTACGTGCTGCCGTCGGGACCGGGCAGCAGCACCACACTGAACTCGATGGACAGCTTGCGGCCGTCCGCGGCCAGCGCGGGAACGTTCAGCAGGTCCGCGTCCCCGTACTTGCTGTACCCCCGCTCCATGGCCTCGTCGAAGCCCTCCTGATGCCGCTTGCGATGCCGCTCGGGAATGATGACGTCCAGGCTGAGGCCGTCCACGTCGGCCGCCGAGAACCCGAAGATGCGCTCCGCGCCCCGGTTCCAGTAGCGGATCAGTCCTTCACCGTCGACGATCACGATGCCGTCGGGTGCCTGGGCGGCCATTCCCAGCACCACATCGGGGTTCAGATCTTCCATGTCGCCTCCGAGCCGGGGCCATTGGATGCCGATCGAGTACAGGTCGGCAGTATACAGAGGATCGTATACAGGATCCAGGTGCGGGACTCAGGTGTGGGATCCAGGCCGCACACGACTGAGGCGGGACCCCTCTGGCGCAGGGGGCGCTCCCCGCCGGTAGAGGTCCCGCCGTCGTGCAGCGGAGGGCCGGTCAGCCCTGGGTGGCCGCGCCCCGCAGGGTGATGCGGTCCGCTTCCGCGTGCACGTTCCTGGAAGTGCCGTCCCGTGGCGGCGAGTCGGGCCGTCTCATGCGGCGGTCCGGTGGGCGAGGAGGTCGCTGATGGCGTGGACGGTGTGGAGGGTGGGGACGTGGGTGTGGGTGATGTGGGCGAGTTCGATGACGGCGGTGAGGAGGACGTCGAGTTCGAGGGGTTTGCCGGCTTCGAGGTCTTGGAGGGTGGAGGTGCGGTGGTCGCCGACGCGTTCGGCGCCGGCGAGGCGGCGTTCGATGGAGATGCCGATGTCGCAGCCCAGGGCCTGGGCGACGGTGAGGGTTTCGCGCATCATGGTTTCGATGACTTGGCGGGTGCCGCCGTGGTGGCACATCTGGCGCATGGTGGCGCGGGCGAGGGCGCTGATGGGGTTGAAGCTGATGTTGCCGAGCAGTTTGAGCCAGATGTCGTTGCGCAGGTCCTTCTCGACGGGGCATTTGAGGCCGCCGGCTTGCATGGCGTCGCTGAAGGTCTGGCAGCGGGGGGAGATGGTGCGGTCGGGTTCGCCGATGGAGAAGCGGGTGCCTTCCAGGTGTCGCACCACACCCGGGCCCTCCAGTTCGGTGGCCGCGTAGACCACGCACCCGATGGCGCGTTCGGGGGCGAGGACCGCACTGACCGCGCCTGCCGGGTCGACGCTTTCGATGCGTTGTCCGTCGTGGGGTCCGCCGTGTCGGTGGAAGTACCACCAGGGGATGCCGTTCTGGGCGGCGATGACCGCAGTGGTCTCGTGGAGCAGGGGGTCGATGAGCGGCCCGCACGCCGCGTAGGAGTTGGCTTTGAGGCCGAGGAGGACGTAGTCGACGGGGCCGATCTCGTTGGGGTTGTCGGTGGCGTGGACGTGGGCGGTGAAGTCGCCGCGGGGGCTGTGGACTTGTACGCCGTGCTGCCTCATGGCCGCGAGGTGCGGTCCACGGGCGATGAGGTGGACGTCGGCGCCTGCGTGGTGCAGGGCGGCGCCGACGTAGGCGCCGATGGCTCCGGCGCCGAGGACTGCGACTTTCACTGGGTGGCGCTCCGTTCGGTCGAGGGTGTACCGCGGAACTGTCGAAATCTGTCGACGAAATATTGTCTACAGGATGGAACTGGCGCCAGCAAGAGTTTGGGACGGCACCCGGACGGCCACTCGTGGCGTGTGAGAAGCCTGGGTCGTTTGCTCATCCGCGCTCGTGAGCTGCTGGTACGGCCCGCCGGAACGGGCCCAACTCCCGGGTGTCCAGGCGTTTGTGCGCCGTAGACTGTAGGCGAAAGCCAATCCATACTTGGCTCTCGCATACAGCGATGACGCTGCTGAGGAGGGGCCGTGATGTTGTCGACGACAGGACTGCCGCAGGGTGCGGTACCCAAGCTCGAACGCCCCGGCCCACTGCGCGACCGTGTCTACGAGGCGCTGCTGGAACTCATCACCACCCGTGCGCTCCAGCCCGGCCAGCACCTCGTCGAGAGCGAGCTCGCCGGCCATCTCGGCGTCTCGCGCCAGCCCGTACGCGAGGCGCTCCAGCGCCTCAGCACCGAGGGGTGGGTCGATCTGCGGCCCGCCCAGGGCGCGTTCGTGCATGAGCCAACCGAGGAGGAGGCGGACCAACTCCTCACCGTCCGCACACTGTTGGAGGCCGAGGCCGCCCGGCTCGCCGCGGCCAACGCGTCCAAGGCTGCCATCGGAGTACTTGAGGAGGTGTGCGCGGAGGGCGAGCGCGCGGTCGCCGCCGACGACGTGGACCGCGCGGTCGCGATGAACGCCCGGTTCCACGCGAAGATCATGGAACTGGCCGGCAACGCCGTCCTCGCCGAGCTGGCGGCACAGGTCGACCGACGCGTCCGCTGGTACTACACACCGGTCGCCCGGCAGCGCGGACGGCAGTCCTGGATCGAGCACCGCGAGCTGATCGCGGCGATCGCGGACGGCGACGAGCAGCGCGCCACGGCGGTCATGCGGGCCCACACGGAACACACGCGGAAGATGTACCACGAGCGCGACAAGTAGGGGTCCGATCGACCCTGGGTACAGTCCCCGCATGTCCGATGATCAGAGACCCTCACCCCCCGGGGACCGGCTCGGCCACCTCCTGAAGAAGGCCCAGGCCAAGCTGGCCAGAGCGTCCGCCGAAGCCCTCGCGCCGCACGGGGTGGACGGGCACGAGCTGACGGTGCTCGCGGTGCTCTCGGGGGCGGCGTCGCTGTCGCAGGTGGAGGTGGCCGGGCGGCTCGGCGTCGACCGTACGACGATGGTGGCTCTCCTCGACGGCCTGGAGGACCAGGGGCTCGTCGAGCGGCGTCGCAGTCCGCGGGACCGGCGCAAGAACCTCGTCGAGCTGACGGACGCGGGACAGGAGTGTCTGAGCCGGGCCGAGCAGGCGCGCACGAACGCCGAGGAACGTTTCCTCGCGCCGCTGGGGGAGGAGACGGCGGCATCGCTCGTACGGGCCCTGCGGGTACTGGTCGCGGAGGGGCGCGTCCACGGATGACGATGACACGGACGACCTCCTCCGCGTAATCGTTCCGTCGCTGGTGGTGAGTGCCCGGAACCGCTCCGCACCGCGCTCCGGGAGTGCCCTCCGGGGCACGGATATGCAGGTGAAAGGCGCTCCGAAAGCTTGGTATTGTTGTCCATGTCGCCGCGGGGAACACCCCCGGCAAGGCGGCAGACACCTGGTCCGGGTGGCGGAATGGCAGACGCGCTAGCTTGAGGTGCTAGTGCCCTTTATCGGGCGTGGGGGTTCAAGTCCCCCCTCGGACACCAGCTGAGACCCCTGTGCATCAGGGGTCTTTTGCTTTGGGGCGACGCCGGGCGCGCACTGTCGCGCCTCGCTGCGCACCGCCCCCATGCCGGCGACGGTCACCAGCACGATGCCCGAGCTCTGGGCCCATGAGGGCTGCTCGGCGAGGAGCACGAACCCGACGACGGTTCCGATGGCGGGCTCCAGGCTCATCAGGGTGCCGAAGACCGTCGTGGGCAGATTGCGCAGGGCGACCATCTCGGCGGCGTACGGCAGGATCGGCAGCAGCAGCGCCGCCAGCGCGGACAGGGCGAAGGCCCGCGCGTCCATGTGGCCGACGATGTGACCGGCGTCGGCGAACGGCAGGGTCACCGCGGAGGCCGCCGCCATGGAGACGGCGAGGCCGCCGAGGCCGGTGAACTGGGCGCCGACCCGTTTGGTCAGCAGGATGTAGCCGGCCCAGCCCGCCGCCGCCCCGAGCGCGAAGCCGACTCCGGCCAGATCGACCTCACCGCTCCAGGGCCGGGTCAGGGCGAGCACACCGGCCGCCGCGGTCAGCGGCCACAGGACGTCGATCCGGCGCCGCAGACCCGCCACGGCCACCCCCAGCGGGCCGAGGAACTCCAGCGCCGTGGCGGTGCCGAGGGGGATACGGACCACGGCCTCGAAGTAGAGCAGGGTGAGCAGTCCGCTGACCGCTCCGAGCAGCAGGGCGGTGCCCACCTCACGGTGGTCGCGGCCGCGCAGGCGGGGCCGGGCGAGGAGCCACAGGACGACCGCCGCCCAGGTCAGGCGCAGCCAGGCGGTTCCCGAGGGCGTGAACGTGTCGAAGAGGTGGCTGGAGGTACCGGCCCCGGTCTGCACACTGGCCATGGCCACCAGGGCGAGCGCCGTCCCCCGGTAGCGGGAACCGGTGTCCGGGGCGAGCGGGAGATTCATGAGGCGCGTGCTCCGTCGGCCGTGAGATCTGCCGGGTCGCCAGGGTCCGGCAGTTGGGCTACGAGGGCGGCGACCGGATGTGCCACCGTGTCCCCGACGCTCGCCGGAGCCACCTCGTGGCGGCCCTCGGTGAGCGCGAGCAGCCACTCGCCGACCTCGGGGATCCAGGGCACGCCCAGTGTCTCGGCGTCCCGCCGCACGCGCTGCGGTCGGGTGGCCGCCTGCTGGGCGAGGTAGAGCTGTGCGCGATCGGGGTCGACGGCGGGCAGTGCGGTGAGCCGGGCGGCGACGAAGTCGAGCCACCAGGCGTCCCCGTCCTCCAGGGCGGCGCCGAGCAGCACCCGCGCGTCCTCCGTGCGCAGCGGCACCCCGCCCCGCTCGCAGGCCAGCCCGACCAGGACGCGATCGCCGGACGAGACACCCAACGCATAGGCGTCCACGGCCTGTTGGGCGAGCAGGTCGGCATCGTCGCAGCACTCGAAGGCGAAGCGTACGGCGGGCGCGCTGCCCGAGGTCAGCAGCCGGCGCCACATGGGGGCGTCGAGGGACTCCCGGTCGGCGTCCGTGAACACCGTGAACAGGGCGGGCAGTTCGGCGAAGCGCTCCTCGGACACCAGGCGCCGGAACACCGAGGTGAAGCCCTCGATGCGGGGTGGCGGGCGCAGGCAGGCGAGGGCCGCGGCCAGATCGTGCAGGGTGCCGTCGGTGACGGCCTCGGCGACGGCGCGGTGGATCTCCCGGGTGTCGAGACGGACCTCGACATCGGCGAGGCGGGCCAGCTTGCGCAGCGCGCCGTGGCGGCCGCTCGCCAGGAGCGCCCGGATGCCGGTGGCGGCGGCGTCCGCGTCGAACCGCACCGGGACGCCGGAGAGTTGACGCATGTAGTCCACGGCACCGAGGCGGCCGGCGGCCACCAGGACGTTGTACGACCGCAGGACCGTCTCCTCGTCGAGAACGGGGCGCACCCCGGTCGCCGCGATGATCTGCTCGATGCCGCCCGCGTTGCCGCGTCGCGCCAGCCGGGCACAGGCCCGGTCGATACGGTCGCGGGCCGGGCGCCCGGCCGGCGGCAGATGCGCGTACAGGAAGCAGAAGTCGTCGACCACGCCCCGCTCCAGCGCCCGACCGGTCGCGCGGGCCACAGCCTCCATGGGCAGTCCGGCCAGGACGGGAACGTATTTGTTCACCTGCTCCAGGACGTAGATCTCGTCCCTTTCGAGCAGCCATCGTGACTGCGCGGCGAGGAATTCCGCGGGCAGCCGGGTGAGCTTCTCCGGGGCGTCCTCGGACAGTTGCTTGAGAAGATTGCGGTACGCGCGCACGGCCCTACCCCGCCAGTGCCAACTGCGCCGGCACAAAAGGCAGCAGGTGGCTGAAGTCGTGGTCGCGGTTGAAACGGACCATGGCCTTGCGCAGTTCGGGGTCGTACCCCTCACGGCCACGGAAGTCGGTGCTCTCGTCGGCGAGTTCCTCGCTCCACAGGCCCGTGTAGACGGGCAGCCCCATGGAATGTCCGGCCACCACGACATCGAAGATGCCCTGGATGGTGGGCGGGGTCCAGTCGCCCGGCTGTGTGGTCTGCTGGAGATAGGAGCCCTCGGCGACATAGGTGGGCGTCAGATAGATCACCAATTCGGTGCCGTGGCGGTCGCAGAGCTCCTTCAGATACTCCATCGTGGCGACGGCCTCGCGCACCCCGTGCTCGTCCGTCATCCGCGGCGCCGGCTTGACCAGGACGTACGAGGTGAGCCGGATCCCCAGCTCGCCGAGGAGCGCGACCCGGGCCTCCATCACCCGGCGGGAGATCTTCTTCTTCAGCACGGTCTGCCGGATGAAGTCGTCCTGCGTCTCGAAGCCGACCGTCACATCGAGCCGAGGCGCGTGGGTGGTCCTGGCGATGTGCTCCAGGTAGTCGCGCTTGACGTACTCGGGGCGCGTCTCGATGGACAGGACCTCCAGGTTCTCCATCTCCCGGGCGCGGTACAGGAGATGGTCGACGGACTCGCGGTGGAAACGCCTCGGGTCGAGAGCGGAGCCCTCGTTGCCGAAGCACAGCTGGCGGAAGCCGCCCAGTTCACCGGCCCTGGAGTCGAAGACGTGGTCGATCTGGTTGTTGATCTGTCCGGCGGTCACCTCGAACGACGCCGAGCGGGTGGGCAGCGCGCAATAGGTGCACTGGAACTGGCACTTCGTCGTGTAGAACGACAGGACCAGATCACGCCTTCCGAGGAACTTCCGGGTGCCGACATAGAGCGGTGTGTTCGGATCGTGGGTCTCGTTGTTCTCGGACATCCTCAAACCTCCGTGGATATACGGCCGTTCGGCTCTGGGGCTGTCGTGTTGTCAGCGCCACGGATGCAGAATGATCTTTCCGCATTCCCTGGTGAGCTGGAGTTTCCAGGCCTGCTCGATCTCGTCGAGCGGAAAGGTGTGCGTGATGAACCGGTCGATGAGCGGGCCGGTACGGGAAATGGCGTCGAGCATTCCCGGGGCGTGCCGCAGATACAGATCGAGGCTGCCGTGGAGGGTGACGCCCTTCTGGATCAGGTCCCGGTCGACGTGGAGCGACAACTCACCGGACTCCCCGAGGAAGGTGACCCGCCCGCCGCGCCCCGCGGCGTCCAGCCCGAACCGCTGGTGGCCGGCCTGCGCCGAGCAGTCGATGACGTGGTCGACACCCTTGCCGCCGGTGAAGTCCCGTACGGCGTCCGACGCGTCCGGTGTCCCCAGGTCGACGATCAGCCCCGCGCCCAACTGCCGTGCCAGTTCCCGGCGGTAGGGGCTGCGGCCGGCGCAGACCACCCGGGCACCCCTGGCCCGCCCGTTGATCACGGCCCCGAGCCCCACCTGGCCGAGCCCGGTGACCAGGACCGTGTGGCCGGCGGCGACCTCCATGTTCTCCATCGCCGTGTACGTCGCGCCCATCCCGCAACAGGCCATCGCGGCATGCTCGTACGTCATCCCGTCGGGGATCCGGAGCAGCAGCCGTTCCCGCTTGATCATGTACTGCGCGAAGCCGCACTCACCCGAGTCGCCGCCGCACACCGCGAGAGGATCCTCGGTGTCGGCGCAGTGCGCGTACCGCCCGGAGACACACAGCGCACAGCGGCCGCACGGATAGCCGCTGAGCACGACCACCCGGTCCCCCGGCCGGAACGGGCTGCCCGGGCGGGCCTCGACCACCTCGCCGGCCGCCTCGTGCCCCAGGGAGTCCCAGCGGTTGCGGTCGCGGAAGTCCCAGCGCTCGTACGCCAGATGCTCGTTGCACATCGGGGCCGCGACCACCTTCACCAGGACGTAGTCCTCGGCGATCCGCGGCAGCCGCTTCTCGATGATCCGGCTGACGCCGGGTCCGTCCAGTGACGCGACTTTCATGCGTGCCTCTGCGGCCATGGTCGGTGCTCCAGGAGGTCGGGAAGGGCTTCGGTCCCGGTCCGGGGTGGGGCGAACAGCCCTTGTGGCAGGCCTGGTCGGTGAACCGGGGACGGTGCGCGCGCGGTGCGCCGCTCGTACGGGACCGGCGCACCGCGGGGGTGGGGGTGCGGCCGGTGACCGCCGCCGCGTACCCGCACGGCACGCGGATCCCGGAGCCTCGTCCGGACGCCGCCTGGTACGGGGCTCCCTTGCCCCGACAGATCCGCTGGAGCGATCGTTCAGAGTCTCTGCGGATCCGCTAGGGGACGACTCGACCGACAGCTGAGCCCACGCCCTCCCGGAGGCCGGGGCGGCAGTGGGGCGCACCCGTGATCGCCGCAGGTCTGGGGCAGGATGGCACCCATGGCACAGACCCCGAACCCTGTCGATGTCCTCGTGGTCGGCGCCGGAGCCGCCGGAGCGGTGCTCGCGGCACGGCTCAGCGAGGACCCCGACCGCAGCGTGCTGCTGATCGACACGGGCGAAATGCCGCGAGGGGAGGCGGAGTTCGGCCCCGACCTGCTGGACGCGCGGCTCGTCCCGGGAGCGCGGCCCGGTCATCCCGCCACGACCTGGTATCCCGTGCACCTGACCCCCCGGCGGCCGTGGCGGGTCCCGCGCGGGCGGGGTCTCGGCGGCTCCACCACCGTCAACGGCGGCTACTTCGTACGGGCCCGACGCGCGGACTTCGACCGCTGGGCCGCCGCGGGCAACCCCGCCTGGGCCTACGACCGGGTCCTGCCGTTCCTGCGGGACCTGGAGAACGACCTCGACTTCGGCCACGGTCCGTCGCACGGCGGCTCCGGCCCGGTCCCCGTGCGTCGAAGCCCCCTGACACACCCGGCGGCGCGGGCCTTCCGCGACGCCGCCCGCCGGCTCGGCTTCCCGGCCGAACCCGACAAGAACGACCAGGCCCCGCCCGGCTTCGGCCCCGTCCCCTCGAATACGGTCGACGGTATACGCCATAACGTCGGCCTCGGCTACCTTCCACCGGAGGTCATGGACCGCCCCAACCTGCGCACCCTCGGCGACTGCCGCGCCCTCAGGGTGATCGTCGACAGCGGCCGCGCCACCGGAGTCCTCGTGGAGCACGAGGGAGCACGCCGGACCCTGGACGCGCGGACCGTCGTCCTCAGCGCCGGAGCGTTCGCCACCCCGCACCTGCTGCTGCTCTCCGGCATCGGCCCCGCCCCCGACCTCGTGCGCCACGGCATCCCCGTCGTCCGCGACCTCCCCGCCGTCGGCGCCCGACTCGCCGACCACCCCCAGCTCGTCCTGGACTGGACACCGCGCGACGACCTCGGTGAGCCGGCCGACACCTGGCTGGGCGGCTGTCTGCACCGCGCCTCGGCGGGCGCCTCCGACGGACCGGGCGACATCGAGATCCTCCAGTCCCTGGTGCCCATGGCCGGGCTCGTCGAGGGGGTCGTGCGGGTGCCGGGCGCCCCCCTGTCGTTCCTCGTCTCCGCGCAGCTGTCCCGGCCGGGCGGCACGCTGCGGCTGGACTCCGCCGACCCCGACGACATGCCGCGGATCGCCTACGGTTTTCTGGCCACAGGCGACGACTTCCGGCGGCTGCGCGAGGCCGTCCGCCTGACCGCGGAACTGCTCGACAGCCCGCCGCTGGCAGCGGTGTCCGGGGGACTGATGGACCCCGGCCCCGAGGTACTCGACGACGACCGTGCGCTGGACCGGTGGATCTCCGGGCATCTGGGCACCAGTCAGCACACCTGCGGCACCGTGCCGATGGGGCCCGCCGACGATCTCCGGCACACGGCGGTGGACCAGTTCGGGCGCGTCCACGGCGTCCGGGGGCTACGGGTGGCCGACACCTCGATCCTGCCGGACACCCCCCACCGGGGCCCGGCGGCGACGGCCGTGCTCATCGGCGAGGTCGTCGCCGACGCGATCCGCCGGGAGCTGCCGTGAAGCCTCCCTCGCCGGGTCGACGGAAAATCGCGTGACCCGCGTGTCCCCGTCTCCCTACACTCGCCACGCGTCGCGCACCACCCACGCCGGGCCGGTGCGCGTGTCATGACGAGGACCGACGAGTGAGGGGAGACCGGCCGTGTGTGACCGCGCCGCTGTCGTCGTTCCCCCGTCGTCGTACGACGTGATCCTCGTGTCCCGCTCCGTCCGGTGCCCGCTGCGCGGCCGGTACCGGATGCCCCGGACACACACCTGACCAGCAACTGACCCCGCACGTCAGCACATTGACATGCCATCAGATGCCGTCAGACGCGTCCTGTCCGGGAATCGCGCCGCCCTGTCACACACCGTCCGAAAGGCCATGGGCCGTGCGCATCAACCTCGACAGCCTCTCCGTCGTCCGCAACCTGGGCATCCTCGCCCACGTCGACGCCGGCAAGACCACCGTCACCGAGCGGATCCTCTACGCCACCGGAACCACCCACCGGCGTGGCGAGGTCCATGACGGCACGACCGTCACCGACTTCGACCCGCAGGAGCGCGACCGCGGCATCACGATCTTCGCGGCGGCGGTCAGCTGCGCCTGGGACGGCCACCGGATCAACCTGATCGACACCCCGGGACACGTCGACTTCGCCGACGAGGTGGAACGTTCGCTGCGGGTGCTCGACGGGGCGGTCGCGGTGTTCGACGCCGTCGCGGGCGTCGAGCCGCAGAGCGAGTCGGTCTGGCGGCAGGCCGACCGGTACGGCGTCCCGAGGATCGCCTTCGTCAACAAGCTGGACCGTACGGGCGCCGACCTCGACACCGCCGTCGCGTCGATCCGGGAGCGGCTGCACCCGGCCCCGCTGGTCGTGCAGCTGCCCATCGGTACGGAGGACGCGTTCCGCGGGGTCGTGGACCTGGTGCGCATGCGGGCGCTGATCTGGACCGACGGCGGCGACATGGTCGTAGCGGACATTCCCGGGAGGCTGCGCGAGGAGGCGCGACGGCGGCGTCGGCTGCTGGAGGAGGCGGTGGCCGAACTGCATCCGGCCGCGCTGGAGGAATTCTGTACACAGTCGACGCTCGACACGGAACCGGACGACACGGAACCGTTCGACGGGGGATCGCTGCACACGGCGACACTCGTCGACGCCCTGCGCGACCTCACCCGCACCGGCGACGCCGTCGTCGTCCTGTGCGGCTCGGCCTACCGCAACCGCGGGATCGAACCGCTGCTGGACGCCGTCGTGGCCTACCTGCCGTCGCCGCTCGACGTGCCGCCCGTGCACGGCACTCTCGGCGACACCCGGCAGGAACGCCCCGCCGACCCGATGGCGCCCTTCGCGGCTCTGGTGTTCAAGGTGAACGCCACCCCGAACGGGCGGCTCACGTACCTCCGGGTGTACTCCGGAACGATCGGGAAGGGAGACATGGTGATGGACGCGGGTGCGCGGCGCGGCGAGCGCGTCGGGCGGATCCTGCGCGTACAGGCCGACCGGCACGCCCAGTTGGACCGGGCGGTCGCCGGTGACATCGTCGCGGTCGTCGGGCTGAAGTCCGCCCGCGCCGGGTCGACCCTCTGCGCGCCGGACGCCCCGCTCGTCCTCGAACCGCCGAGCGTCGCCGAACCGGTCGTCTCCGTGGCGGTCGAGGCCGTCAGGCGCACCGACACCGACCGGCTGGCCTCGGCGCTCGCGAGGCTCGCCGAGGAGGACCCGTCGCTGGTCGTACGGACCGACCCGGAGACCGGGCAGACCGTGCTGTCCGGCATGGGTGAACTGCACCTGGAGGTCGCGCTGGAGAAGGCGCGGCGGGACCACGGCCTTGACGTCAACGCCGGCCGGCCCAGGGTCGCGCACCGCGAGACCGTCGGGCGCGGCGTGTCCGGACAGGTCTTCCGGCACGTCAAACAGGACGGTGGAGCAGGGCAGTTCGCCCATGTCGTCCTCGATGTGGAGCCGTTGGACCTGGAGGCCGGGTTCGAGTTCCGCTCGGCCGTCGTCGGTGGACGGGTCCCGCAGGAGTACGTCCGGGCGGTCGAGGCCGGCTGCCGGGACGCCCTGGCGGAGGGACCGCTCGGCGGGCACCCGGTGACGGGGCTGCGGGTCACGCTCACCGACGGGGCGACCCATGTGAAGGACTCCTCCGACACGGCCTTCCGCACGGCGGGCCGGTTCGGGCTCCGTGAGGCGTTGCGGGCCTGCGCGATGGTCCTCCTCGAGCCGGTCGCCGAGGTCACCGTCACGGTGCCCGACGCCGCCGTCGGGGGAGTGCTCGGCGACCTGGCGGCACGGCGCGGCCGGGTCTCCGCCTCGGTGACGCGGGCCGGCTCGGCGGTCGTCACCGCCACCGTGCCGCTGGCCGAACTCTTCGGTTACGCGACCCGGCTGCGCAGCCGGACCCAGGGCCGCGGCACCTTCACGGCCCGGCCCACCGGGTACGCCCCGGCGCCGGCGCCGGTGGCGTCGGCCCCGCGATAGCGGTACCAGGGCGGCCCCTCTCCCGTACGAGAGGGGCCGCCCGCTCCCCGTTCAGGAAGTGAACGGCCCGGCACCCGGTCGCGCCCCCTCGTCGAACTCCAGCCGCTCAACCCCTTGACGTCCCGAACCCGTGGCAGTTAACTCACGTCCTAAATTAAGCCGTGAGTGCATTCCCTGAAGGGACACCAGGAGCCATGCGCAGCAACCGAGCCGCGGCCGTAGGCGCCGTCACCCTGTCTCTCGCCCTGGCCGCAACGGCCTGCGGAGGCGGTTCGTCGACGGGCGGCGGGTCCAACGACTCGCCGAAGACGCTCACCTACTGGGCCTCCAACCAGGGGGCGAGCATCGAGGTCGACAAGAAGGTCCTCCAGCCGGAGCTCGACAAGTTCGAGAAGCAGACCGGCATCAAGGTGAAGCTGGAGGTCGTGCCCTGGTCGGACCTGCTGAACCGCATCCTCACCGCGACCACCTCGGGACAGGGCCCCGACGTCCTCAACATCGGCAACACCTGGAGCGCCTCGTTGCAGGCCACCGGCGCGCTGCTGCCGTGGGACGCCAAGAACCTCGCGAAGATCGGCGGCCGGGACCGCTTCGTCGACTCCGCGCTCGGCTCGACGGGCGCCGAGGGCAAGGACCCCTCCGCGGTGCCGCTGTACTCGATGGCGTACGCCCTCTACTACAACAAGAAGATGTTCGCCGACGCCGGCATCGCACAACCTCCCACCACTTGGGCGGAGTTGGCCGC
The DNA here is from genome assembly GCF_013044505.1 of Streptomyces sp. S3(2020). Taxonomy (GTDB): domain Bacteria; phylum Actinomycetota; class Actinomycetes; order Streptomycetales; family Streptomycetaceae; genus Streptomyces. The sequence goes on from NZ_JABERD010000044.1 coordinate 29,277, forward strand.
CGACGGCAAGAAGCTCTCCAAGGACGGCAAGTGGGGCCTGGGAGCGGAGGGTTCGAACCCGTCGGAGAACATCCACCACGCCTTCGTCTTCGCCCAGCAGCACGGCGCCGACTTCTTCACCGCCGACGGCAAGCCCGACTTCACCAGCGACGGGGTCGTCACCGCGGTCAAGCAGTACGTCGACCTGATGGCCAAGGACAAGGTCATCGCGCCCGGCAACGCCGAGTACGCCCAGAACCAGTCCGTCAGCGACTTCGCCAAGGGCAAGACGGCGATGCTGCTTTGGCAGTCCGCCTCCGCCAACCTCCAGTCGCAGGGCATGAGCGAGGACGACTACGGCATCGCCCCGGTACCCGTGCAGTCCGGCACCCCGGGCACCGGCGCGCAGGTCAACTCGATGGTCGCGGGCATCAACCTGGCCGTCTTCAAGAACACCGACAACCGCGACGGCGCCACGAAGTTCGTGAAGTTCATGACCAGCGACGCGGAGCAGAAGATCCTCAACACCGCGTACAGCTCCATACCGCCGGTGAAGACGGCCCAGGCGGACAGCGCCTTCAACACCCCCGCCAACGCCGTCCTGAAGGACACCCTCGCCAAGAGCGCCGCCGCGCTGCCCCAGGTCGCCGACGAGTCGCAGTTCGAGACGGCGGTCGGTACGGCGATCAAGGGCCTGTTCGCCGACGCGGCCGCCGGACGCGCGATCACCACCGACTCGGTGAAGGCGGCGCTGGAGAAGGCCCAGCAGCAGATGCCGGCCGCCTGATGACCGTGACCCTGGAACGCGCCGAACCCGAGGCGCCACCCGGCGAGAAGCGCACCCCGCGCCCCGGCCGCATCCGCCGCATCGGGCTGCCCTATCTGCTCCTGCTGCCCGCACTGCTCCTCGAACTCCTGGTCCACCTGGTGCCGATGGGCGTCGGCATCGTGATGAGCTTCAAGGAGCTCACGCAGTTCTACATCCGCGACTGGGGCACCGCGCCCTGGTCCGGGCTCGACAACTTCAAGGTGTCGGTGGACTTCGACGCCCCCGTCGGCGAGGCCCTGCTGCACTCCTTCCTCGTCACAGTCGCCTTCACCCTGCTGTCGGTCGCGCTGTGCTGGCTCATCGGCACCGCGGCGGCGGTCTTCATGCAGGACACCTTCCGCGGCCGCGGCCTGCTGCGGGCACTGTTCCTGGTGCCGTACGCGCTGCCGGTCTACGCGGCCGTCATCACCTGGGTGTTCATGTTCCAGCACGACAACGGCCTGGTGAACCACGTCCTGCACGACCAGCTGCACCTCACCGACAAGCCGTCCTTCTGGCTCATCGGCGACAACAGCTTCGTCGCGCTGCTGATCGTGTCGGTGTGGAAGGGCTGGCCGTTCGCCTTCCTCATCGTCATGGCCGGACTCCAGAACATCCCGAAGGAGTTGTACGAGGCGGCCGCCCTCGACGGCGCCGGAGTGTGGCAGCAGATCCGCCGCATCACCCTGCCGTCGCTGGGCGCCGTCAACCAGGTGCTGGTCCTGGTCCTGTTCCTGTGGACGTTCAACGACTTCAACACGCCCTACGTCCTGTTCGGCAGAACCGCCCCGGAGGCCGCGGACCTCGTCTCGGTCCACATCTACCAAGCCTCGTTCGTCACCTGGAACTTCGGCACCGGTTCCGCCATGTCCGTACTCCTGCTGCTGTTCCTGCTGCTCGTGACGGGCGTCTATCTCACCGTCACCTCGCGCGGACGGAGGGCCTCGCGTGCCTGACTCCCCGATGGCACCGCCGCGTTCGTTCCTCTGGTCCCGGCGGATCTTCCTCACCGTGCTCGGCACCTTCGTGCTGGTGCCGGTGTACGTGATGGTCTCCAGCTCGCTGAAGCCGCTGGCCGACGTCACCGGCAAGTTCCGCTGGATACCGAGCGAGTTGACGATCCGCCCGTACATCGACATCTGGTCGACGGTCCCGCTCGCCCGGTACTTCGTGAACTCACTGATCGTGGCGGGCGCGGCGACCGTCTGCTCGGTGGTGATCGCGGTCTTCTCGGCGTACGCGGTGAGCCGCTACGACTTCCGCGGCAAGCGGGTCTTCACGGTCACCGTCCTGTCCACGCAGATGTTCCCGGGCATCCTCTTCCTCCTCCCGCTGTTCCTGATCTACGTCAACATCGGCAACGCCACCGGCATCGCCCTGTTCGGCTCGCGCGGCGGGCTGATCCTGACGTATCTGACCTTCTCCCTGCCGTTCTCCATCTGGATGCTGATCGGGTACTTCGACTCGGTGCCGCGCGACCTGGACGAGGCGGCGCTGGTCGACGGCTGCGGCCCCCTGAGAGCGTTGTTCCGGGTCGTCGTACCGGCCGCGATCCCCGGCATCGTCGCGGTCGCCGTCTACGCCTTCATGACCGCCTGGGGCGAGGTGCTGTTCGCGTCGGTGATGACCAACGACACCACCCGCACCCTCGCCGTCGGCCTCCAGGGCTACTCCACGCTCAACGACGTGTACTGGAACCAGATCATGGCCGCCTCGCTGGTCGTCAGCGTGCCGGTGGTGGCCGGCTTCCTTCTCCTGCAGCGCTATCTCGTCGCCGGGCTGACGGCGGGTGCCGTCAAGTGACCGACCTTGAAAGGGATTTCGTGACCATCGACCTCGCCGCACTCCCGCCCGGCTTCCTGTGGGGCACGGCCACCTCGGCGTACCAGATCGAGGGAGCCGTGGCGGAGGACGGCCGTTCGCCGTCGATCTGGGACACCTTCGCCCACACCCCCGGGAAGATCGCCGGGAACGACCACGGCGACGTCGCCTGCGACCACTACCACCGCTGGCGCGAGGACATCGCGCTCATGCGCCAACTGGGCACCAACGCCTACCGGTTGTCGATCGCCTGGCCGCGCGTGCTCCCGGGCGGCGACGGACCGGTCAACGCCAAGGGCCTCGACTTCTACGACCAGCTGATCGACGGCCTGCTGGACGCGGGCATCACCCCGTCCGTCACCCTCTACCACTGGGACCTGCCCCAGGCGCTCCAGGACCGGGGCGGCTGGCCCGAGCGGGCGACCGCCGAGCACTTCGCCGCGTACGCCTCGGTGGTGGCCGCGCGCCTGGGTGACCGGGTCAGCCACTGGACCACGCTCAACGAACCCCTGTGCTCGGCCTGGATCGGCCACCTCGAAGGCAAGATGGCCCCCGGGTTCACCGACCTGACCGCCGCGGTGCGCGCCTCGTACCATCTCCTCCTCGGCCACGGACTGGCGACGCAGGCCATCCGGGCGGCCGTCCCCGCCGCCGAGGTCGGCATCGTCAACAACCTCTCCACCGTGTACCCGGCCACCGACCGTCCGCAGGATCTCGAAGCCGCCCGCCGGATGGACGGCCACACCAACCGCTGGTGGCTGGACCCGATCCACGGCCGCGGCTTCCCCGAGGACATGCGGAAGGTGTACGGCGTCGAACTCCCCGAGCACGACGGCGACCTGGAGACGATCGCCGCCCCCCTCGACTGGCTCGGCCTCAACTACTACTTCCCGGCCACCGTCGCCGACGACCCCAGCGGCCCGGCCCCGCACGCCCGTTCCGTACGCCGCCTCGGCGTGCCCCGCACCGGCATGGACTGGGAGATCGACGCCGGCGGCATCGAGACCCTGCTGCTCCGCCTCACCGACGAGTACGGCGCCCGCAAGCTGTACGTCACCGAGAACGGCTCCGCCTACCCGGACGTCGTACGCCCCGACGGGACCGTCGACGACCCCGAGCGGCAGGACTACCTGACCCGGCACCTCGCCGCCTGCGCGTCCGCCGCCCGCCGGGGCGCACCGCTGGCCGGCTACTTCGCCTGGTCGCTGCTGGACAACTTCGAGTGGGCCTACGGCTACGACAAGCGGTTCGGCCTGGTCCACGTCGACTACCGGACCCAGACCCGCACGGTCAAGGGCTCCGGACACCGGTACGCGGAGATCATCCGCGAACACCGGGGCAGGGTGCGGCGCGCGGCCTGAGCCGGGTCGGAAGTCCCTGGTGAAAGGGGGTCCTAGGGCGTGCGCGGTGCCGCCCTTGGACTCTGCTCTCCCTCTTCGTGCGAGAGGAGGCTGAAGAGGCAAGGACACCTCCTCACCACCAGGAACAGCCATGCCTGCCGTACACGAAGCGACGACCGCGGTCGCCGGGCGGTCCTACGATCTCGCCCAGTACCGGCCCGGCCGGGACATCACCGACTGGGAGCCCGAGAACGAGCTCTTCTGGACCTCGGTGGGCAGACGGGTCGCCCGGCGCAACCTGTGGATCGCCGTCCCGGCGCTCCTGGTGGCCTTCGTGGTGTGGCAGGTGTGGAGCGTCACCGCCACCAACCTCGCGGACGTCGGCTTCTCCTTCACCACCTCGCAGCTCTTCTGGCTGACCGCGATCCCCGGCCTGACCGGCGGCACGTCCCGGATGATCTACACCTTCCTCGGCCCGAGGATCGGTCAGCGCACCTTCACCGCACTGTCCACGGTCGTCCTGATCGTCCCGCTGATCTGGCTCGGCATCGCCATCCAGGACACCTCCACGTCCTTCACCACCATGGCCACGATCGCCGCCCTGTGCGGTTTCGGCGGCGCCAACTTCTCCTCCTCCCTCGCCAACATCGGCTTCTTCTTCCCGAAGCGCGAGAAGGGCAACGCGGCCGGTGTCAACGGCGGCCTCGGCAACCTCGGCGTCTCCGTCGTACAGCTCCTCACCCCGATCGTCATCACCAGCTCGGTGATCGCCATCGGCTCCGGGCAGGCGAACACGAAGACCGGGGAGACGGTCCACCTCCAGAACGCGGCGTTCGTCTGGGTGCCGGTCCTCCTCGTCCTGGCGGGCCTCGCCTGGTTCGGCCAGAACAACCTCAGGACGGCCTCGTCCTCCTTCTCCCAGCAGAAGGTCATCTTCAGGCGCAAGCACACCTGGGTGATGACCTGGATCTACGTCGGCACCTTCGGCTCCTTCATCGGCTTCGCCGCGGCCCTGCCGATGCTGATCAAGACCACCTTCCCGGCCTACTCCGTCGCCACCTACGCCTGGACGGGCCCGGCCCTGGGCGCCCTGGCCCGCTGGGCCGGCGGCTGGATCGCCGACAGGCTCGGCGGCGCCCGAGTCACGATCCTGTCCTTCGCCGGCATGGCGGCCTCGATCGTCGGAGTGATCCACTTCCTCCCGGCCGGCGGCGACACCGGAAACTTCGCGGGCTTCCTCGGCTGCTTCCTCGCCGCGTTCCTCTTCTCCGGCATCGGCAACGGCTCGACCTTCCGCCAGATCCCCGTGATCTTCCGCAACCAGCACCTCAAAGGCCTGACCGAGGGCACCGAGGAGTACACCCAGGCCCTGCGCCGGACCGAGCGGGAGGCCGGCGCGGTCACCGGCTTCACCGCCGCGATCGCCGCCTACGGCTTCTTCTTCATCCCCGCCCTGTTCGCCAACTTCGCGGTGACCAGCGCGATGTGGGGCTTCGTGGCCTTCTACGGCACCTGCATCGCCGTCACGTGGTGGTACTACGCCCGCAAGGGCGCGGAGTCGCCGAGCTGAGCGTCGTGGCGGAAGGGCCGGACATCCGCCGTCCGGCCCTCCTTAATACGTTGCCGCAGGCCAGGCCCCCTGAAAGCCTCACGTCATGCCCACCTTCACCACCCCCGACAACACCACCCTCGCCTACCACGCGACCGGCGACGGACCACCCCTGGTCTGCCTCCCCGGCGGCCCCATGCAGGCCTCGGCCTACCTCGGCGACCTGGGCGGCCTCACCGCCCACCGCACCCTGATCCGCCTGGACCTCAGAGGCACCGGCGACTCGGCGACCCCCGAGAACCCGGCGTCGTACCGCTGTGACCGCCAGGTCGACGACGTCGAGGCCCTGCGCGAGGAACTGGGCCTGGACCGCCTGGACGTGCTGGCCCACAGCGCGGGCGCCAACCTGGCCGCCCTCTACACGGCCCGCCACCCCGACCGCGTCGCCCGCCTCGCCCTGATCACACCGAGCGTCTACGCGGTCGGCATCACCGTCACCGCCGAGGACCGCCTGAGCACCGCCCGGCTGCGCCAGAGCGAGGAGTGGTTCGCCCCGGCGTACACAGCCCTGGAATCCCTCACCACGGGCCGCCCCGCCCCCGACGCCTGGCAGACCGTCGCCCCCTTCTGGTTCGCCCACTGGGACGAGCAGGCCAAGGCGGTCCGCGCGGCCGAGGAGGAGCAGCGCAACGACGAGGCGGCGGGCGTCTACGGCTCCGACGGTGCGTTCACCCCGGACGCCACATGCCCGGCGCTCGCCGCCTTCGCCGCACCGGTACTGGTACTGGCCGGTGAAATGGACGTGGCGGGCCCGCACCCCGCGATGGCCGAGTATGCGGGCCTGTTCCCGAAGGCTGACCTGGTGGTCCAAGCCGGTGCCGCGCACTTTCCGTGGCTGGACGACGCTGAGCGGTTCGCGGCTGCCATGGTGTCGTTCCTGGCCGGGGATTCCGTCTGAGGTGCGCTATGGCCCTCGGCGGAGTCGGCCCGTCAAAGATCGTCCGGCAGGAGGCGGAACGCTGTGTGTCCTGTCAGAGGGCGCACCATCCGGAAGTGGCGGTGATCCAGGGTCAGGACCGAGTCGGTGTGGTACTCGGATGCCATGACCACGTTCATGGCATCGGTGAGCCCGATCTGCGGATATCGCCGCATGGTGACCAATGCGGTCGACAGATGAGGCTCGATCTCGGGCACCGCGTACCTGCGCACAGCAACGCGGTCGCGGATGTGGGCCAGCGCCCCCTGCGCGGCTTCCGGGCCGATTCTCGTGGTCAGCAGATAGTCGAGTTCGGCCAGCACCAAGGGCGTCACCACGAGGTGAGCGGCGGAGGCGAGCCCCGCGCGGCACGCCTTGTGCTCAGGGTCACTTCCGTCGTAATAGGCGTACAGGCCCGAAGTGTCCGCGATCAGTACGGTCACGCCCCGAACCCTTCCAGGTAATCACTGCGGCCCGCCGACCAGTCGATGGGGGATCCGCTGTCAAACACGGGGGCTTCGTCGTCCTCACCCATGGGGTCGGTCGGGTATGCGGAAACGGGGGTGGCTAGGTCGCCCGCTGGGGAGAGTATGGCGACCGGCCGGCCGTTCTTGGTCACCGTGATGCGCTCGCCCCGCTCCGCTGCGGCAAGGATCTTTGAGGCGTTCTGGTTGAACTCTCGGGCGGTGGTCTCCATGTACTACATGGTAGTACGCGAGGCTCGACGGAGCGATCGCGTACCGATGAGGAACCCTCGGCACATCGACGAGCCATTCGGGAAGATCGCAGTACTCGGCAATTCCGGCCGTCGTTCCAGCCTCGCTCAGGAACAGGCTCGGGTGCCCATGCCATGACACGTACAGGGTGTCCCGTCCCCGTGTGCAGGCCACGAACAGCAGGCACCGTTCGGCCATGAGGTCTGCCTCATGCTGGAGTTGGTCCACCGCCCTCCTCGTCGGCCAACTCCTTAAACGGGTGGCCGACGAGGAGGGCGGTGGACCAGCTGAGAATCTCGTGTGTGGAGCGACAGTTCCTGCGCATCTTCGTGGCGCGGCCCGCGACATTGATTCCGACCGCCTTCAGCGACACCTTCGAGTCGTAGATACGTTGATGAGGATCGCCCGCGATGAACAGGTCGTCCGGTCACGGCGGGACCGCCGCACGCAGTAGCCGCGACTGGGCCGGGTGCAGGTCTTCGCGCATGTGTCGAGGCAGGTGCGCAGACCGTCGGCGCCCATCCGTTCCGTGAATCCTGGATGGTCCGCCATACCAACGGTCGTTTCGACATGGCCAACGCGCTGCCGCGCCCGCGCCGCTCGCACGCTTCGTCCGCCTCCTGCCAGACGCCTTCGATGCTCTCCACACCTTCGTCCGGCTATTCGAGTTCGTCGAGAACCCGCCACGCAAGGTCGGCGAGGGTCTTGCCCGAGGTGGGCGCCCGCCGTGCCGTGCCCTGGTCGGCGACGGGCCGCTTCTCCCATTGTGCGACCTTCCAGATGAGGGAGATCAGCCCGGAAGGCGAGTACTGCTTGCCATCGGCGGCCCAGAGAACCGGCTTGATGCGGTGCGGTACCCACGTGGCTCGCGACCGCTTCTCGTCCTTGGCGAGCCAGCCCCACAGGGCGTCGGCCTCCATGGGGTAACCCGTCGTGAGCGTGAGCTGTGTCGGCTTGCGACGGTACTTGTCCGCGGTGGCGGAGGTATCCGGCGCCGCTGGAGCGCCGAGAACCCGGTCGGAGACCTCGCGGCACCGTTCGATGTCCGCGCATACGGCACGGATCTGCGAGCGATCGGGGGCACCTCGTCAATTGGTCAGGGCGGCACTTCGTCCCTCGTAGCGCGGACTCAGTCCATGGAGGCTGAGAGGCGACCCCTCCAAGGCGAACGCCTTCCTCGCCCGGCCGAGTGACAGGACACAGACGTCACGTCGGCGAGTGATGATCAGGCAGAGCCTCTGCCAGTTCCACGCGGTGAGTCTTGTCCGAGCTGTGTGCTAGGCATGACTTCATGCCGCTGCCGCACTTCGAGCTCAGCAGTTCCCAGTACCGGCTTCTGGCCGAGACGGTGCTCAGCTCGCTGCCTGATCCCGCAACGCAGGAAGACGCGCAACTGGAATGGACTGCACGGGGATTGGACCCGGAAGATCTCGAGTTGGACGTGCCAGAGCTGATCTTCCTCGGGCTGGTTGCCCAGGAGCAGGGTTCGCTCGCGATGACCCGACTGGGGGCGGCGGTCCACTACCGGGCAGTGTACGAGGCCGCCGAGGAGCGGCTGGCCGCCGTGGTGCTGCTCGCTGAAGCGGCGGAGAACGTAGACCCGCAGTTCTGCCGTACGGTGCGTCGATTGGTGCAGGGCAATGTCTCGTTCGCCGAGGCGTTGGCCGAGGTCGCCAGGAACGTCTGAGGCAGATCAGCCGTTGTCAGTGCCGGTGCTGAACAAGGTGCCCTCCTCACGATGTCGGGCTTTCCGTGCTCCGGGAGCGATGGGAAGAACCCCGGCAGTGGTCAGGTCCGTCACCGTCACGACGCTGCCGCTCAGAACATCGGTGAGCAACTCGCTCTGCGCGGGTGCCAGGTCGGTGAGGCGGCGCAGGACGGAGAGCAGCTCGATCAGCTCGGTCGTCCACTCGTGCGGCCAGCTGTCGACGTGGATGTCGTCCAGTGGACTGGTCTTCTTACTGGTCGGGGATGCCTTGCGGTAGCCGAACTACTTGTTGAGGACGCCCATGCCGCCGACGTCGTATCGCCAGACGGCCTGGGGCACCGGAGCGAAGCGTGCCTCACCGATGTGAAGGGTTTGGGTCTCCGCCTCATAACGCATGCGGTCGGGGAGCCCGATGCCGATGTGGCTCAGGTACTTGACCTGACCGGGTTCGCCGGATGGGAATTCCACGTTCCGAGGAGGGCGTCCCGCCGACGGCTCAGCGCAGCGCTCGCCGTACGTGGAGGCCCACAGGACTTTGCGGCCGAGGGAGACGCCCTTTTCCCAGAGCGCTCGTTCCCGCGTGAGGGGGACGCGGACGCCAGGAGTGAGGAGTTCCTCGGTGAAGCGCTCGGTGAAGGCCCTGTGGCCGGCTAGCGCGATCGTGTAGGCAGCAAGATCTGCCACCGTGACGCGCTCTACTCCCAGGACATGCGCAAGATGAGGCAACAGGCCGGTGGGGGTGTTGGCAGAGCCGTCAGGATGGAGGATCGGCAGGACTCGTCCGCCTCGGCCGTTGAAGTGGTGGGTATCCGGGAGCAGATGGGTCGCGACCACGGCGGCGCCCGAGTCGATGGCATGGGATGACTGCTGGTTGAGGAAGACCTGGCCGGGCTGAAGAGAGGCCCAAAGGCTGGGCCTGGGGTAGTCGAGCACGCGATTGTCGGCGATGAGGTACTGGCGATCGAAACTACGCAGCCCGACGCGTATAAGTGCCGGCGTGGTGATGGTCTCCTGACCGATGGAAAGTGGGGAGCCCGAGTGCGCTGGCAGCGGCTGCCTGCTGTATGCCAGCGTCCGGTCGCGGGTTTCCTTGAACAGGTTGCCCTTCTCCACTTGGTCGGTCTCTCGGATCAGCCGGGCCCATCTGCGGCGCAGAGTCTCGACTGAAGGGGAGCTGACCCAGGAGCGGTTCGACGTGATGCCGAGGCTGCTCCAGGGGAACAAGTCGCCGAGTTCGGGGAACTCCTCCCAGCCCGAGCGGCTGGCCGGCGTGAAGGGACGAGGGCCTTCGGCGTGCGTGTCCCGCCAATCGTCGTCATCGAGGCCGATGCCCCTGAGCTGACGGAATTTGTCCTCCCGCCGACCAGTTACTTCCCGGTAGTGCACATGGGCCTGATGATGTGGCCCACGCACCATGTCCGCCCGGCGGACGAAGATATGGATCGCCAGCGGTTGCGCGACTCCCGGGAAGACCCGACTCGGGACCGGCGCACGCTGTCCCTCGGGCGAGAGATTGATGATCCATCCCTCGTCGCACGTACGGCGAAGATAGTTGCGCATGCCGCGCCCACCGGGCCCGGTTGCCCACCCTGACGGGGTGATGAGGCAGACCACGCCGTGTTGGTCCTCCGGATGAGCATCGAAGACTTTCCAGGTGGCCCAGCGCCAGAAGTACACGTACATGTTTTTGAGCATGTGCTCGTGACGTCCGTTGTCCGGGTAGCGGAACGCATCGAGGACCGGTGGTTCCTTGCCCGCAGGACGCTTCTCCACCCAGCCGCCGCGGCCCTCTGCCTTGTCGTCGTAAGGCGGGTTGGTGACGACGGCAGTGACCGGTGTGCGGGCCTTGATCTGGTTGGCGCGCCTGCGGGAGTCGGAGAGGGCTCCGTAGGTGGAGGCCAGGTGCTCCTCTTCCACGAAGGGGTTGTCCAGGGTGTCCGTGACGAAGAAGCTCAGCCCGTTCCGAGGCAGCGGCGCGCCGTACCGTTTGAGCATGTCGGAGGCACGGAGCTCGGCGACCGCGAACGGGCCCGTCTGGAGTTCGAAGCCGAACAGCCGCGAGGCCAGCCGGGAGATGGCGTCGCGGGCCATGGCCGGGCCGTGGCGGTCCGTCGCCTGCTCGGCCACCCGCTCGATGATGGTGTGGAGGAACGTGCCCGTTCCCATGGCGGGATCGACGATCTTCACCTCGTCCGCGCCGAATCCCTCCTCCTGGCCGAGCCGGGTCCGTACGACCTCTTCGGCGAGGCGGACCATCTCCTCCACGATCTCGAGTGGCGTGTAGTACGAGCCGCTCTGTTGCCGCAGCGATGGATCGTAGACGGTGAGGAAATGCTCGTAGAGGTGAAGGTACGCGTCCCGGTTCCCTGCTCGGATGACGTCCCACCGCACTTCGGCGATGGTCCGGGTCAGCAGGTCCAGTGTGACGGTGAAGCGTTCGTTGATGTTGTCCGTGAGCAGTTGGAGAGCCTTGCCCATCAGCCCGTGGTCGGCGTCGAGCAGGCGGCCGATCTCGTGGAAGGAGTTCGCTTCGAGCGGGATGCCCTCGGTACGCGCCAGCAGGAGTGCGAAGGTGATCGTCTGCGCGTATCCGTCGGCGAACGTGGCGTCGTCGGCGGTGGGAAAGAGCAACCGCCTCCAGTCGTTCTTGAGGCCGGTGAACGGTCGGGCGCGTACGTCGTCGTCGGGAGCTGACGAGCGTGCCTCGAAGTCCAGTTGCTCCAGGACGGTGGAGCGCAGCAGTCGGCACAGCGGCGCGATGTGGTGGACGAGACGGGCGACTTGGGTGATCTTTGGCGGGGTCCAGCGCAGGAACTGCTTCAGCAGTGCGTCGAATGAGGCCGGACTGACGGCTGACAACTTCTCGCCGGCGCTCTTGAGCGCTCCGTGGAAGAAGACAGTCTCGCCGAGCTGTTCGCCGTGGCGGAACAGACGCCACTCGGTACCGTTGGAATACAGGAGGTTGGGCAGGTCTCGCAGCTTCTCCCACTGCTCGCGATTGTGCTTCGAGAATGTTTCCGGATCCACCGACAGTCCGGGTTTCTTAAGCTCGATGTACCCGGTGATGTCGTGCCCGGACCGGACTGCATAGTCGGGGCGAACACCCAGCTCAGGGATGCGATATTCGTCGTGCCACGAGATCTCTCGAAACTGATGGCGTTCGCCCACAGCCCTGAGCAACCCTTCGAGAGGGGAGCGTATCGACGATTCCGGGCCGCCCCCACCGGCCAGTTTCTGACGGCACTGTCGGCCGAATTCCGACACTGCGTCGCGTAACCAGCCATACGAGTCCTCAGGCATGAATCCCCCCGGGGTCTGATGCGCCCCGGTTGTCCCTCCTCGGGGCATGCCACATGCATGTCAGTCCGTCAAATGCAACGCGCGTAACTGATGGTGACGGAGAGGAAGCGCTCTGTCCATCCCTCTGTATGGCGCAGAGGTTCACGTCTGGCACCAATGCGGGCGAGCCCATCACTTCAGCGCAACGCAGGCGGCACGGCGACCGGCGCATCGTGGACTCGGACCTCACGGCGGCAGGTTGAGGAGAGGAGGGGGAGGCGATGCATGGTGGCCCTGGATCCTCCGGGGCGAGACCGAGAGTCGGTTGCATGTCAGTGCCGCCTGCCATGATCCTCGACATGCTCTACGACGACCTGGTCCGCGCGTTGACCGAGCCCGGCTTCACGATCGACGTCCGGGCCGGTGATCTGTCGGGGCTGTCCGACGAGGAGTTGGGCGAGTTGCTCCCGGCGGCTCAGGCCGTCGGCGCCGAGGCTCCGGTCGTGATGCGGCAGGTGGCCGTCACGGTCTGCCATGCGGTCAGGGAGCGGGAGCCGCGTTTCACGCCGGAAGCGTGCCGTCGGATGTTCGAGTCGCTCGTCGCGCGGCGGGGACAGGTGGGTCCGTTGCCGGCGCTGGACGCGTTGCGGCGTTGCACGGGCCCGTGGCCCGAACTCTCCGGCCCCGCCCGTGCCCTGACCGAGCTGTATCTGGAGGAGGACCGGGTCCCTCACCCGTACGCGCTGCTCGCGGTGGCGGGACTCGCGGGCGACGAGACACTGCGCACGGCCGCGGACCGTCTTCGGAGCGACGCAGGGGCCATCGTCGTGGACGAGATCGACGTCGTCATCGACCTCACGCCTGTCGAACGGGCCGTGCTCGCCGAGGCTGACGAGGTCCACACCTACGCGCCGGAGCCGAACGCCCCGGACGTGTGGCGCGGGATCGCCCGCATCCCGGCCTACGTCGCCTTCGCCCGCCGGGCGCTGGAGGCGGCCGCCGACCGTGCCGACGCCCTCCAGCGCGGCGAGCTCCCCTACCGGGCCGACAAGGCGTTCACGCCCCGTGAGGTCGACATCCTCGGACAGGCCGCGCGGGTGGCGCTGCTGCGGGACGAGCCCTGGCTGCCGGACCTCGTCGAGCGGCTGCTGCCCGGCATCGCCGTCGCCCCGACGGCCGCCAGGACCGTCCCCTCGCAGGCCCTGCTGTACGAACTGGTCCGCGCCGCCCGGGACTTCCCGACGCCTGAGCTGGTCACCGCGATCCGCACCGCGCGCTCGGTCACCCGGCACGCCGGAATCCCCAGACAGCTCGACAGGCTGCTCAAGAAGGTCGAGCCGGCCCTGGCCGAGCGGACCGAGGTGGCGCTGCGGCTGTCGAGGGACGGGTTCGACGACGACGGTGTCCTGCGCAGGGAGGCGGGCGACGGGTACACGGCCGTCGTGACGGTCACCGAGACCGTCGGGCTGACCTGGGAGAAGGACGGCCGCCCCCTGAAGAACGTCCCCGCACCCGTGCGCCGCGACCACGCCGGCCTGCTCAAGGAACTGCGCGGCCTGGTGAAACGGGTGGACATCCAACTCGGCACCCTCGCCCGGGCGCTGGAGGGCGGTTTCACCGTCGACGCCGTCCACCCGTACGGCTGGTGGCGCGCGGAGCTGGCCGGGCATCCGCTCGCCCGGTCCGTCGTACGCCGGCTGATCTGGGAGATCGAGGTCGCGCCCGGACGGTGGCGGGCGGTCCTGCCGGCGGCCGAGGACCTCCCCGACGCGCCCGACGACGCCTCGGTACGGCTGTGGCACCCGATCCGCTCCGACGCCGACACCGTACGGGCCTGGCGGGGCCGTCTCGTCGACGGGCAACTGCGACAGCCGTTCAAGCAGGCGTTCCGGGAGATCTACCGGCTCACCCCGGCGGAGGAGGAGACCCGCGTCCACTCCCTCCGCTTCGCCGCCCATCTCGTGCACTACCGCCGGATGTTCGCGCTGTTCCGGGCCAGGGGCTGGACGAGCCGACTGCTCGGACCCTGGGACGCCGGGGACGGGGACGCGGCTCTGCGCACCCTGGGCGTGGGGGAGTGGCGGGCCTCCTTCGCCCACACCTACGCGGACGGGGTGGACGGCGACGAGGTGGCCTCGACCGACCGGGTCCGCTTCGAGCGCCGGGCGGCCGGCGCCTGGCGGGAGGCACCCCTCGCGGAGGTGCCGCCGCTGGTGTTCAGCGAGGCGATGCGCGACGTGGACCTCTTCGTCGGCGTGACCTCGATCGCCGCCGACCCCGACTGGACCGAGCAGGGACCGGCCCGCGCCTACTGGGAACGGGCCGCCTTCGCGGAGCTGAGCGAGAGCGCCGAGGCCCGCCGTGACGCCCTCGCACGGATCCTGCCGCGACTGAAGATCGCCGACCGGTGCACGCTCGACGGCCGCTTCCTGGTGGTCCGGGGCGACCTGCGGACGTACCGGATCCATGTCGGCTCGGCGAACATCCTGATGGAGCCGGACAACTCCTATCTGTGCATCGTCGCTTCGCGTGCCGGGGCGGGCGGCAAGGTCTTCCTGCCGTTCGAGGACGACCGGCTCACCGTGATCCTCAGCAAGGCCCTGCTGCTCGCCGCCGACAACGAGATCACCGACCCGTCCATCCTCACGCAGATCGAGAGCGGGAGACCGGGCTGACGACCATTGACCTCCCTCGGCTACCGCCCTGTCTGCGCCGCCCGGCGCAACTCGGCCGCCGTGCAGCCGAACTCGTCCCGCAGCGCCCGGGCCAGATGAGTGGGGTCCACCAGACCCCGGTCGGCCGCCACGGCGGCGACCGTCCGGTGCGCGAGCGCCGGATCCATCAGGTCGCGGCGGATCCGCTTCAGCCGCTCGTGGCGCACCCAGGCGGTGAACGTCCGCTCGCGGCCCTTGAACAACTGGTGCAGCCATCGGGGGGAGATGCCGTGCCGGGCGGCCACGCCCGCCGCACACAGGTCGGGGTCGTGGAGATTGGCCAGGGTGTAGGCGATGATCCGGTCGACGACGGCGGCGGACCCGCTCTCGACGCGTTCCGCGGGAACACCGGCCAGCGTGCTGATCAGCAGACCGGTCACGGCGTCGAGCAGATACTCCGAGTGCGGTGCGCCGAGCGCGTCGACATGGTCGCCGAGCCCGGTCAGCAACGCGGCGCACACGGCGCCCATCCCGGCGTCGGTGGGCACCGGCTCCCCGCTGCGGCGGGCCAGCGTCTTCGCGTGCGGGCCGAGCAGCCCCCGGGGCAGACCGACGACCACGACATCGCACGGGTCGGGAAGGGCGAGGGTGTAGGGGCGGGTGGTGTCCAGGGCCAGCAGGTCACCGCTGCGCACCTGACGCTGCCGGCCGCCCTGGCTCGCCCACGCGCTGCCGCGCCGGTGCAGGGTGACCTTGAACAGGTCGGGATCGGTGGAGGACATGGACCGCGACTCGCGCAGCACACTGTGCGGGGTGCAGCGCACCCGCCCGGCGCTCAGCCGCGTCGTCCCGGCGGATTCGACCACGGCACGGAAGGCCTGGCTGTCGGGCGCGGTCACTCTGAGAGGGACGAGAAAGCGCGAGACGGTCGTCTGCAACTCCTCGGCCTGCCGCATGTGCGGCGGCCCTGCCGCGTGCCCGTCGTCCATCGGGCGGCTCCTTTCCCCGTTGCCCAGGGGCGGCTTCCAGTGAAGCAGCAGCCCGTCGCCCGCGAGGTGCGCTCGGTGGCGAATCACCCTGCGCGGTACGGCGGTTGCCTCCGTCGCCCGCCGTCTAGCGTGGAGGCCGACCGAAGGGGGACGGAACGTGGCGGAGTTGGTCCGGATGACGTTCGCCGACGAACGCGGCATGGTGACGGCGAAGACGGCCGGCGAAGCGACTTTGGCGGCGCCGACGCCCGGCCGGCCGGGCACGGGGGCGGGCCATGCCGTCGGCTGAACTGCCCGACCCGCTCGACACCGACCCCGACTACCGGCGCGGACAGGCCGCGCTCGCCGACGGCGACTACCCCGGGGCCGCCCGTGCCCTCGCCGCGGCCGCCGAACGCCACCCCCGGGCACCGGTCCAGTACCGGCTCGCGCTCGCCAGGCTCGCCCGCCGGTCCCCGCGTACCCTGCGCACCGAGCAACTCGCCGACATCGAACGCCTGGTCCGGCACGCGTTGTGCACCAACCCCGCGTACGCGCCCGCGGCCGCGCTGCTCGCCGTCCTCAAGGAGGAGGCCCGCGAGTCGCTGGAGCGGGCCGACGATCCGCCGTACCTCCCGGAACTCCATGCCCGCGCGGTGCACTGCGGCCGGGAGGAACTGACCGAGCTGCGCACCCACTGTCCCGCCGCCGCGGGATCCGTGACGTGGTACCTGCTCATCGGCCGGAAGGACCACGCCTCATGACCACGACTCATGACCACACGCAAGACCGTTGTCGCACGACCACGCGCGGAACCGTCGTCGGGGGGCGACGGTTCCGCGCGGCGGACGGCTCAGCAGTCCCTGAACTCCGGCGACTGATTCAGGATCTGTGAGCGCGTGGAGGTGAAGCGCGCGTACGTCTCGCTGTCCTGCGCGCCCGGCCGGAACGCCGCCACCCGGTGGCAGTTCTGGAAGGCCAGGGCCACCCCGAAGTGCCGCTCCAGGCTGCCGCGGATGGCGTCGCTGGCCAGGGCCCGCAGCAGCTGGCCGCGCTCCTTCTCGGACGGCGGGGGCGTCTGGTTGTCGGTGAACTCGGCCTTGCCGCCGTGGAGTTCGCCGGCGAGAGAGGCGATCAGGTCGTAGGCGTAGGGGAGGGACGTGCGGACGGTGTCCACGAAGTCCTCCTCGCGGACGGCGCCGTTCTCGGCTTCGGCGAGGAGCTTCGGGGAGACGTCGAGAGACATGAAGGTGCTTGTCCTGTCTGTGCGTTGAGCGGGGGTGGGGGTGAGGGGTGTGTCAGGCGAGGGACGCGGGGCCCGGTACGAAGTCGGGGTCGACCTGGGAGGCCAGGTCCTCGCCCGCCCAGGCCCGGGCGTTGCGCAGATGGAACTCGACGGCGTGCCGATGGAGCGTCGCCCAGTCGCGGGGGCAGTCGTCCACGGTCTCCCGCAGGACGTTCAGGGCGTGCCGGTTGTGCGGCTCCAGGGACTCCAGGGACTTCTGGTCGCCCTGTTCCCGGCCCTGTTCGGCGGCCCGGACGAACGGTGAGTGGACCAGGTGGGTCAGCAGGTCGTCGCCCACCTCCTCCTTGAGGAAGAGCAGATCGTCCTCGCCGGTCACCTTGTTGCCGACGACGGCGATCCGGATGCCGAACTCACGGGCGTGATCGCGGTACTGGCGGTAGACCGAGACGCCCTTGCGGGTGGGTTCCGCCACCAGGAACGTGAGGTCGAAGCGGGTGAAGAGACCGGAGGCGAAGGCGTCCGCGCCCGCCGTCATGTCCACCACCACGTACTCGCCGGGCCCGTCGACGAGATGGTTGAGGTAGAGCTCCACCCCGCCGAGCTTGGAGTGGTAGCAGGCCACCCCGAGGTCGCTCTCCTCGAACTCGCCGGTCACCATCAGCGGCACGTCGCCCACCCGCCGGACGTGCCGGGCGTGCAGTCCGTCGTCACCGAGCAGGGTCAGCAGCCGGGAGCCGCGGCCCGGCGGAGTGGTCTTGATCATGGCCTCGGAGGACGCGATACGCGGGTTGGTGCCGCGCAGCAGGTCCTTGACTGCGTTCAGGTGCGCGCCCAGCGCGGGAGCGGCCGGCAGTTCACCGTCATGGCCCAGTGCCTCGGCCAGATGCTGGTTGATGTCCCCGTCCACGGCGAGCACCCGGGCGCCGGAGTGCGCGAGGTGACGGGAGAAGAGTGCCGACAGGGTGGTCTTGCCGCTGCCACCCTTGCCGACGAAGGCGACGCGCATCAGCATCCCGCCCTGACAGCTAAGGCCGTTTTGAAAATGGATGTCATGTCGGTAGGTTGTAGGGCGTGCCCTTGATCACTGTCAAATCGTCCGGTGATCAACCACTTCCGCTTAATGCATATGATGTGCAAGTGCGTGAATACAGCATCAGGGCCGCGGGCCCGGACGACCTCGAAGGTGCGCGAGCCGTGATGCTCGACACCGTCTACCGTGACTTCGGTTCCGGCTACGTGCCCCGCTGGCACGGCGACATCATCGACCCGGCCGCCGCCTACCTGCTCCCGGAGCGCCACACCCTCCTCGTGGCGCTCGACCCGGAGAGCGGCGAGGTCGTCGCCACCGGCGCCCTGGACTCCCGTGGCCCGGCCCACCCGCCGAACCCGCGCCATGTCGCCGAGCGCTACCCCTCGGGCCAGACCGCACAGCTGCGCCGCATCTACGTCCGCCCCGAGCACCGCAGGCGCGGCCTCGCCCGGCGGCTGGTCGCGGAGCTGATGGCGTTCGCCGTCGCCGAGGGCGGCTACCGCTCCGTGTATCTGCACACCGACCCGGCCGTCCCGGGCGCCGAGGCCTTCTGGCGGTCGCTCGGCAAGCTCGTGCACGACGAGCGCGAGGACCCCGAGGGCGCGTCCGGCGTCCTGCACTTCGAGATACCGATGGGGCGATGACCCGCATGACCCGACCGCGCTTCCTTCTCGCCCTCCTCCTCGCCCCCGTCCTCACCGGCTGCTTCGCCTCCGACGGCACCGGCGACTCGTCCGACGACGCCGGTGACGGCTCCCGGCTGCGGGTCGCCCTCGCCTTCCCGCCCGCCGAGAACCTCTCGCCGTACGGCGCCGACGCCACCCTCCTCAGCCGTCTCGGCGTCACCGAGGGACTGACCGCCCTGGACGCCAACGGCGCCGCCGCCCCCGCGCTCGCCGCGTCCTGGACCCGCGAGAACGACCGCACCTGGCTGTTCACCCTGCGCGAGGCCACCTTCCAGGACGGCACCGACGTCACCCCGGCCACCGTCGCCGCCGCCCTCAGCCACGCCACCGACGCCGAGCCGGCCCCCGCCGCGCTCTCCGGCGTGACCCTCACCGCGAAGGCCGAGGGCGCCACCGGCGTCCGGGTCACCACGAAGGACCCCGACCCCGCGCTGCCCCTGCGACTGTCCAGCCCCAGCCTCGCCATCCTCTCCGCGAAGGCCTACGGCACCAGGGTCGACCCCGTCGGCCACGCCACCGGCCCCTTCGAGCTCACCAAGGTCATGGGCGCCACCGCGGCCACCCTCGACCGCTACGACGACTACTGGGGCGGGCGCGCCCAGGCCTCGGGCATCGACGTGAAGTTCGTCGCCGACGGCACCGCCCGCACCAGTGCGCTCCGTACCGACCAGGTCGACCTCGCGGAGGCGATTCCCGTCGCCCAGGCCGCCACCCTCGACAAGGGCCTGCGCAAGGCCACCGCCACGACCCGCACCACCAGCCTGCTGCTCAACACCGAGAGCGGTGCCTTCGAGGACGCCGGCCTGCGGGCCGCCGCCCGGCGGGCCGTGGACACCTCCGCGCTCGCCGAGGGCGTCTACGAGGGGTACGCCGACGCCGGTGCCGGCATCTACGGACCCGCCGTGACCTGGGCCGAGGGCAAGCGGACCGAGCCGGCCGGCCGGGCGAAGGCCACCGACCCCGAGGGCGCGAAGATCACCCTCGCCACATACGACAACCGGCCCGAACTCCCCGAGGTCGCCCAGGTGTTGAAGCAGCAGCTGGAGAAGGCCGGGTTCGAGGTCGAGCTGGAGGTGCGCGAGTACTCGCGGCTGGAGAGCGACGCGCTCCAGGGCAGGTTCGACGCCTTCGTCGGCGCCCGCAACAGCCTCCTCGACACCGGCGACCCCGTCTCGGTCCTCGCCAGCGACTTCACCTGCGACGGCAGTTACAACCTGGCGCTGCTGTGCGACAAGGACGTCGACAAGGCGGTGAAGAAGGCCGAGGGCATCGCCGACACCGAGAAGCGCCAGGGCGCCGCCATGGCCGCCGAGGCGAAGATCCTCGGCACCGACGCCGTCGTCCCGCTGGTCCACCAGCGCGTCATCACCGGCGTCGGCCCCGACGTCGCCGGCGCCCTCCTCGACCCGTACGAGCGCACCCTCGTCGGCATCGGCACCCGGCGCTGACGCGTGCGGCAGCAAGCGGCCACGCTCCTGTGGCGGGCCGGGATCGCCGCCGCCCTCGTGTGCGCCGTCGGCCTGCTGCCCTGGCTCACCCGCACGGACCCGGCGCTGACCGTGCTCAAGGCCCGCTCGGCCGAACGCGACCCCGACCCGCGGGTACTCGCCGACATCCGGGCCCAACTGGGCCTGGACGACGGCCCGTTCCACCTGCTGGGCCGGTGGGTGAGCGGGCTGTGGCGCGGCGACGCGGGACAGTCGTGGATCTCCGGCGGCGATGTCACCCCCGCCGTGCTCCAAGCGCTGGGCGCGTCCCTGCTGTTGATGGCGGTGGCCCTGCTGGTCGCCGCCGTCACGGCCGCGCTGGTCTGCGCCCGCACCCTGTGGCTCGGCGCACACCACAGGCTCGGCGGCCGTGGCGCCGGCGGCAGCGGGTCCGCGGTCCTCGCCGCGCTGCCCGAGTTCCTCACCGCGTCCGTGCTCGCCACCGTCGTCGGCGTCCAGCTCGGCTGGCTGCCCGCCCTCGGCTGGTACGGGCCGCAGTGGACGATCCTTCCCGCCCTCGCCCTCGGCCTGCCCGCCGGGGCCGTGCTCGGCCGCCTCCTCGACGACCTGCTCCCCGGCGCCTTCGCCGAACCCTGGGCGCTGGCCGCCGCCGCGCGCGGACTGCCCGGCCGCGTCATCGCCCGCCAGGCCCTGCGCCGCTGCCTGCCCGGACTCCTGCCGAACACCGGCCTGTTCGCGGTCGGCCTCACCGGCGGCGCCGTCGCGGTGGAGCAGATCTTCGACATACCCGGCCTCGGCCGCACCACCCTCCAGGCGGCGATCGCCCAGGACCTCCCCGTCCTCCAGGCCGGCACCCTCGCCCTCGTCCTCCTCGCCGCCGCCTTCGCGGGCCTCGCCGCCCTCGCCACCCGCCTGCTCATCGGCACGGCCCTGCGCGACGGCGCGCTGCCGTCGCTGCACGGCCCCAGGTCGACGGTCCGCGGTGTACAGCCTTTTGTCTACGGTGGTCTGCTGGCGGTCGTCATCGCGCTCGGCCTGCCCCGCGACCCGCTCGCCCTCGACACGCAGCAACGCCTCCGCGCCCCGTCCCCGGCACACCCCTTCGGCACCGACGCGCTCGGCCGCGACGTCCTCGCCCGCGTCGGCCACGGAGCCCTGGAAACCCTGCTGCTCGCCCTCGCGATCGGCACCGCCGCACTGACCGTCGGCGTCCTGCTCGGACTGCTGCCCCGGCTGTCCGGCCCGCTCGTCGACACGGTCACCGCACTGCCGCCGGTCCTCGTCGCCCTCCTCGTCACCGCCGTCGCCGGCAGCGGCCCCGCCACCCCCGCGCTCGCCGTCGGCGCCGTCGCCTGGGCACCGCTGGCCGCCCACACCTCCGCACTGCTCCGCCAGGAACGCGCCGCCCTCCACATCACCGCCACCCTCGGCCTGGGCGCCGGCCGCTGGCACCTGCTGCGCCATGAACTCCTGCCCGCCGTCCTGCCGCCCGTCACCCGCCACGCCCTGCTGCGGCTCCCGGGCATCGCCCTCGCCCTGGCCTCGCTCGCCTTCCTCGGCCTGGGCGCCCAGCCGCCGTCCCCGGAGTGGGGCCTGCTGCTCGCCGAGAACCAGCCCTACGCCGAGCGCGCCCCCTGGGCCGTCCTCGCCCCGGCCGCCGCACTCGTCCTGCTCGGCGCACTGGCGGTGACCGCGGCGGGAGGGGTGCGTCGGCCGCGCGGGAAACAGCGCCCGCCCGTCGCCGAACCCGAACAGCGGCCTCGTACAAGGGAATCGGTGGGAAGCCGATGAGCGCGATCGCGACCGCGCTGCGCAAGGACCCGGACCGCCCTCGCCTCCCGCCGCTCCTCCACCTGCTGATCCTCACCCAACTCGCCTTCAACATCGGCTTCTTCGCCGTGCTGCCGTTCCTCTCCGAGCACCTCGGCACGGCGGTGGGCATGGCGGGCTGGACGGTCGGCTTCGTGCTGGGGCTGCGGACCTTCAGCCAGCAGGGGCTGTTCGTGGTGGGCGGGGCGCTCGCCGACCGGTACGGGATCCGGCCGATCGTGCTCGCCGGATGCGCGCTGCGGATCGCCGGGTTCGTCTGGCTCGGGTACGCCGAGGCGACCGGGGCGGTCATCGGGGCCGTGCTGCTGATCGGGTTCGCCGCCGCGCTGTTCTCCCCCGCGGTCGAGTCCGAGGTGGCCCGGCAGGCCGTCGTCCACGAGGAGGAGGACGGTGGATCGCGCACCCGGGTGCTCGCCCTGTTCACCGTGGCCGGACAGGCGGGCGCGTTCGTCGGGCCGCTGCTGGGCGCGCTGTTGCTGTCGGTGGACTTCCGGAGCGTGTGTCTCGCCGGAGCCGGGATCTTCGTCCTCGTCCTCGCCGGGCACGCGTGGCTGCTGCCGCAGCACATCCCGGGCCGGGAGCGGGTGCGGTTCAAGGGCGGGACACGGGTGCTGCTGCGCAACCGGCGCTTCCTCGCGCTGTGCTGCGCGTACGGCGCCTATCTGCTCGCCTACAACCAGCTCTATCTCGCCCTGCCCGCCGAGGTGGAGCGCGCCACCGGCTCCCAGTCGGCGCTGGCCTGGCTGTTCGCCCTGTCCTCGCTGCTGGTGGTGACCGCCCAGCTGCCCGTCACCCGCTGGGCGGGGGACCGGCTCGCACCACGCCGCTCGATGGAGGCCGGACTGCTGCTCATCGCCGCCGGGTTCGCCGTCGTGGCGCTCGCCCGCCCGGCCGGCTGGACCGGGACGGCGGGGCTGCTCCCCGCGGCCGGGTTCGTCGTGCTGCTCACCCTCGGGCAGATGCTCGTCGCCCCCGTCGCCCGCGCCTGGGTTCCCGACCTGGCCGAGGCGGGGCGGCTCGGCCTCTACACCGGCGCGCTGTCCTCGGTCTCCGGCCTGATCGTGCTGGCCGGCAGCTCGCTGACCGGCACACTCCTCGACAGCGGGCTGCCGACGGCCGTGCCGTGGCTGGTGCTGGCCGCCGTACCGGCCACGGCGATCGCACTGCTGCCGCGCCGGCCCTGAAGCCTGCTCCAGAAGTCGGTGGGCGGGCATCTACCGTGTATGGCTGGGGTGTTGAGGGGTCAGCCGGCGACGAGCTCGCGCACGTCCTCCAGCAGGACCGCCTCGATCCGGGAGGTACGCATCAGCCACAGGATGTCCCGGCCGAACGACCACACCAGCGCGCCCAGCGCCGTCGCGACGACCCCGAACTCCAGGGCGTACGGCAGGAAGCCGGAGGCGGCCAGGAGGAGGAACACGCCCTGGAGGGCGGCCACCGTCTTGCGGGCCGTGCTCGGCGGGAGGGGGGCGTTCAGCCACGGCCAGACGCGGGCGGCGGCCACGAAGGCGTAGCGCATGCCGCCGATCAGCAGGACCCACGGGCCGTGCGTCATCGACACGTAGACGCTCAGCACCAGGATCAGGAACGCGTCGACCTCCATGTCGAAGCGCGCGCCCAGCGGCGTGGAGGTGCCGGTGCGGCGGGCGACCTTGCCGTCGACACCGTCGAGGATCAGGGCCACGGCCGTCAGACCGACGAAGAGGGTGACCGGCGGCGAACTCTGGAAGGAGTCGGCGACCAGGGCCGTGACCCCGCCGACCAGGGTGGCCCGGCCGAGCGTCACCCGGTTGGCGGGGCCGAAGGAGCGCGGACGGTGGCGGTGCAGGGCCCGGGAGAGCACCGCCCAGGTGGCGACGGCGAAGACGAGACCGGTCAGCCAGCCCGCCGGTCCCATGCCGATCGCCGTCCCGAGCAGAGCCAGCAACAGGATCTGTACACCCGCTCCCACAGCGGTCTCCTGCTGGACCAGCCTTGCGTCGTAAGTGTTGTTCAGGGCCACCGAACATCCTCCGGCCGTGTGACAGAGTCGATCAACGCCGCGTACTGTGCGCGACCTGTGCACACCTCGGTACGTGAACCACTTCCCAAGCGTTCAGGAGGATGCCGATGAAGCGCACCGCGCGTGCTTTCTGGCTCAACAGCCCCGGTGAAGGTGAGATACGTGAGGTCACCCTCCCGGCTCCCTCCGAGGGGGAAGTACTGGTCCGCGCCCTGTACTCCGGGGTCAGCCGCGGCACCGAGACGCTCGTCTTCCGCGGCCAGGTCCCCGAGAGCCAACACGCGGCCATGCGGGCGCCCTTCCAGGAAGGCGACTTCCCGGCCCCCGTCAAGTACGGCTACCTCAGCGTCGGAGAGGTCGAGGAGGGCCCGGCGGACCTCGTCGGCCGTACGGTCTTCTGCCTCTACCCGCACCAGACGCGCTACGTCGTCCCGGTGACCGCCGTGACCCCGGTGCCCGGGAACGTGCCCGCCGAACGGGCGATCCTCGCCGGCACCCTGGAGACCGCCGTCAACGCCCTCTGGGACGCGGCGCCGCTGGTCGGCGACCGGATCGCCGTGGTCGGCGGCGGCATGATCGGCTGCTCGGTCGCCGCACTGCTGGCCCGCTTCCCCGGCGTACGGGTCCAGCTGGTCGACGCCGACCCGGCGCGGGCGCGGGTCGCCAAGGCCCTGGGCGTCGACTTCGCGCTGCCGCAGGAGGCCCTCGGGGAGTGCGACCTCGTCGTCCACGCCAGCGCCACCGAACAGGGACTGGCCCGCTCCCTGGAACTGCTGACGCCCGAGGGCACGGTCCTCGAACTCAGCTGGTACGGCGACCGGCAGGTCAGCCTTCCGCTCGGCGAGGCCTTCCACTCCCGGCGGCTCGTCATCCGCAGCAGCCAGGTCGGCACCGTCTCCCCGGCCCGCCGCTCCAGCCGCACCTACGCCGACCGGCTCGCCCTCGCCCTCGAACTCCTCGCCGACCCGGCGCTCGACGCACTCGTCACGGGGGAAAGCGCGTTCGAGGAGCTGCCGCGGGTGATGCCCAGGCTCACTTCCGGGGAAATTCCAGCTCTTTGTCACCGCGTGAGGTACGGCAAGAGCGCCTGACCTGAGAAAAGAGTGAGAGACGGCTGAACGCGGGGACGCGAAGAGCCGTACTACCCGGCATCCCCGCCGGCGATCAGCCGGGGGGATCAGACGTGCCGCACCTGGAGGGTCGTCCGTTGTTCAGTGTCACCGTCCGCGATCACATCATGATCGCCCACAGCTTCCGCGGCGAGGTCTTCGGACCCGCGCAGCGCCTGCACGGAGCGACGTTCCTCGTGGACGCCACCTTCCGGCGGGAGCAGTTGGACGACGACAACATCGTCGTCGACATCGGACTGGCCACGCAGGAACTCGGAGCCGTCGTCAGCGAGCTGAACTACAGAAACCTCGACAACGAACCCGACTTCGCCGGGATCAACACGTCGACGGAGTTCCTGGCCAAGGTCATCGCCGACCGGCTCGCCGAGCGGATCGAGAAGGGCGCGCTCGGCGAGGGCGCCCGGGGCATCGCGGCGATCGCCGTCACCCTGCACGAATCGCATGTCGCGTGGGCGAGTTACGAGCGTGCGCTGTGACCGACGTGACCCTGGAGAAGGCCCCGCAGCCGGCCCTGGGCTATGTGCCCGTGCAGCATTCCGCTCTCAAGAACGCGGACATCGTCCCCATGTCCTTGCGCTCCGTGCACTTCGTCCTGCCTGGCGGTGTCGACGACCCGGCCGCGCCGAGCGGCGGCAACGCCTATGACCGGCGCGTGAGCCTGGACCTGCCGGGCTTCGGCTGGCAGGTCCACAAGCACGCGGTGGCGGGCGAGTGGCCCCGGCCCGGTGCCTCGGCCCGTGCGGAACTGGCGAGTGTGCTGCGGGGGCTGCCGGACGACACGGTGGTCCTGATGGACGGCCTGGTCGCCTGCGGTGTACCGGAGATCGTCGTACCGGAGGCGGAACGCCTGCGGCTCGTGGTCCTCGTCCACCTTCCGCTCGGTGACGAGACCGGCCTGGAGCCGGCCCTGGCCGCCGAACTGGACGCCAAGGAGCGCGCGGTGCTCCGCGCGGTCCCCGCGGTCGTCGCCACCAGCGACTGGGCGGTCCGCCGTCTCGTCTCCCATCACGGCCTCGCCCCCGACCGGGTCCATGTCGCCGCCCCCGGCGCCGACATCGCCCCCCTCGCCTCCGGCACCGACGGCCTCTCACGGCTGCTGTGCGTCGCCGCGGTGACACCCCGCAAGGGACAGCACCGGCTGGTGGAGGCACTGGCGGCGGTCCGGGACCTGCCGTGGAGCTGCGTGTGCGTGGGCGGCCTCGGCCAGGACCCCGAGTACGTGGCCGACCTGCGGTCCCTGATCGCGAAGTACGGCCTGGAGCACCGGCTGACGCTGGCCGGACCGCAGGCCGGCGCCGAACTCGACGCCAGCTACGCGGCCGCCGACCTGATGGTCCTCACCTCCTACGCCGAGACCTACGGCATGGCGGTCACCGAGGCCCTCGCCCGCGGCATCCCGGTGCTGGCCACCGACGTCGGCGGGCTCCCCGAGGCGGTCGGCCGCGCCCCCGACGGCGGTGTGCCCGGCATCCTCGTCCCGCCGGAGGACCCCGCCGCCCTCGCCGCGGAGCTGCGCGGCTGGTTCGGCGAGGCGGACGTACGACGCCGTCTCAAGGCGGCTGCCCGGGGCCGGCGGGCCGCCCTGGACGGCTGGGCGACCACGGCCCGCAGCCTGGCCGGAGTACTGGGCCGACTGCCGAACGAACCCAGGAGGGCGGCATGAGGAAGACGGCTACGACAGCGCAGCGCGGGGGACGGATCCCGGCGCAGGCGGGACCGCGGGCCGCGGCGGGGGCGGAGTCCCTGACGCCCGGGGACACCCCGGCGGCCTCGAAGTCCGCCGACGCCGGCACGGAGTCCGTGATCCCCGGCGCCGGCCCCGCGGCCCGCCCCGGCGAGCGGCCCACCGTACGGCTGCGCGAGGACGGGCCCGAGGAACAGCCCCGGTACGCGCCCGAGTGGCTGGAGCTGCGGGAACCCGCTGACGCCGGCGCACGGGCGCTCGATCTGCTCGACCCGTTGCGGATCCGGCTCGCCAACCTGCCCGGCAAGGCCGGGGTGGTCGTGCACGACCTCGGGTGCGGCACCGGGTCGATGGGCCGCTGGCTCGCGCCCCGGCTCGACGGCCCCCAGCACTGGGTGCTGCACGACCGCGACCCCTACCTCCTGCACTTCGCGGCCGTCGCCTCCCCGCGGGTCGCCGCGGACGGCAGCCGGGTCACCGTCGAGACCCGCCGCGGTGACGTCGGCCGGCTGACCCCGGACGCCCTCGCGGGCGCGTCCCTGGTGACGGCCTCCGCACTCCTGGACGTCCTCACCCGCGAGGAGATCGAGACCCTCGCCGCTGCCTGCACCGGCGCCGGCTGCCCGGCCCTGCTCACGCTCTCCGTGGCCGGCCGCGTCGACTTCACCCCGTCCGACCCGATGGACACCGAGATCGCCGAGGCGTTCAACGCCCACCAGCGCCGCTCGGGCCTGCTCGGCCCGGACGCGATCACGGTGGCCTGCGAGGCCTTCTCCGAACTCGGCGCGACCGTACGGCTGAACCCGAGCCCCTGGCAGCTGGGCCCCGCCGAGTCCGCGCTGACCGCCCAGTGGCTGCGCGGCTGGGTCGGCGCCGCGGTGGAACAGCGCCCGGAGCTGCGCGAGCGCGCCGACCGCTACCTCCGCGCCCGCCTGGAGGCCTGCGAGGCGGGCGAGCTGAACGTGGTCGTCCACCACACCGACCTGCTGGCACTGTCCCGGCCGACGGGCGGGGCGGCATGAGCGTGGAGACGGTACGGGCGGCCCACGCGGGCCTGCGGGGGCCGGGCCGACGCAGGCGGTGGGCCGGGCGGGCCGCGGTGACACGGGGGCGCGGCCGCCTCGCGGTGACACCGCTGGACGCGGTCGCGTCCATGACGGGCGTGGCCGACCTCCCGGCCCGTACGGCGGCGGAGGAACGGTACAC
>NZ_JABERD010000045.1 GCF_013044505.1 Streptomyces sp. S3(2020)
GGTCGGGGCCGACGACCCCCACCGCGCCCCCGACCACCAACCCGGCCCCGGGCGTCGGCCCCGACCTGAAGAAGGGCGTCGCCTACCTCACCAGCGCCGCCAACCTCAAACAGGGCCAGTACTACGCTGCCGGTCCGGGGATGTCCCGCGCCGACTTCGGCCTGACCATTGACGGCGCCTACGCGCTCGCCGCCACCGGCCTGAACAACGCCAAGCTGCGTGGCGTCGTCGACTTCCTGGACCACGAGGGCAAGGACGGCGAGGGCCGCACGGTCAACGACTGGACCGGCATCGGCACCTCCTACGCCGCCGGCGGCTCGATCGGCAAGACGGCCCTGCTCGCCGAGGCGGTCGGCCGCGACCCGCGCGACTTCGCCGGGCACGACCTGATCGCCGCGCTCGACAAGGCCGTATGCGCGAAGGCGAGCACCGCGCCCGACCGTTCGTGTGCGGCCAAGGGTGCCTACACCTACGCGCCTTCCGTGTTCGGTCAATCCCTTGCGGTGATCGCGCAGTTGAGGGCCGGGGAGAAGGCGGAGGAGCCGGTCGCCTACCTGGAGAGCCTTCAGCGGGACAGCGGTGCGTGGCCGAGCCTGATCCCGGCCACGAACGACTCGGACGTCGACTCCACGGCGATCGCCGCCATGGCCCTTGGCCTGGCCGGTGGCGAGAAGGCGGACAAGGCCGTGGACCAGGCGCTCACCTGGCTCGCGTCCAAGCAGCTGGCCGACGGTGGCTTCCCGGGTGCTGCCGGGAACTCGGTCAACTCGGCCGCGCTCGCGGTGCAGGGGCTGTCCCTGGACGCCGAGAAGTACGCGGACGAGATCGCCGCCGCCCGGAAGTTCCTCGCCGCGCAGCAGAACGGCGACGGCGGGTTCCGGGTCGCGAAGGAGGGGCAGGACGGGTCCGACCTGCGGGCCTCCACCCAGGCCGTCGGCGGTGCGACCGGTATCAGCTTCGGCACCCTGGAGCGCAGCCTGGCCGGCACCTCGCCGCAGCCGACGCCCAGCCCGAGCGGCAGCGCCCCGCAGATCGTCACGCCGGGCGGTGACACGGCGGGATCCGGCAGCGGCGGTGGTGCCATGGCATCGACGGGCGCGCAGGTCGGAGCCCTCGCCGCGATCGCCCTCGTCCTCACCCTCTCGGGCTGGCGGACCGTCGTCGTCGCCCGCAGGCGCGCGGCGAGCGGAGCCGGGCGATGACCGGGCGGCTTCTGCGGGCCGGGGCCGCGCTCGGACTGACGGCCGCCGCGCTCGGAGCCGCGGTCACCCCCGCCGTGGCCGACCCGCAGCCCATGGGCCGATGCACCACCACGGCCGGGGTCGTCCTCGCCGTCGACTTCAGCCACTGGGGCGGCCCGGTCTACCGCTCCTGCGGTACCACCCCGACCACCGGTTACGAGCTGCTCAACCAGGGCGGCTGGCGCACCGTAGGCACCGGACACGACGGGCCGGCGTTCATCTGCCGTATCGGCTACAGCGGTCACAAGAGCGGCAAGCAGTATCCGACCGCCGCCGAGGACGACTGCGTCCTCACCCCGCCCGCCTCCGCCTACTGGTCCTACTGGCACGCCGACCCGGGCGACGACGACTGGACCTACAGCCAGCTCGGCGCGATGCTCTACAAGCCCAAGCCGGGCAGTGTCGACCTGTGGATCTTCGGCGGCACCGACGTCGGTGGCACCGAGGGGCGCCCGACGATCACCCCCGACCAGCTGCGCGCCCACAACACCCGCCCGCAGGGCGACGCCGCTAAACCCCCCTCCACCGGCAAGGCCCCCGCACTGCCGCCCGACGTGGACACCGGGCCCGCGCCCGCACAGCCCCGGACCACGTCACCGACACCGACGCCAAAGCCGTCACCGAAGAAGACCGAGCCCAGCGCATCGCCCTCGGCGACACCGGCCTCCTCCGCACCGGCCGCCGAAACGTCCAACCCCCGCCCCAGCGCCAGCGTTGTCGACGCCGCGCCCGCCGCCGACGCCCCGCACGACTCCGGCTCGCTCACCCCGGTGGCCGTCGGCGCCGCGCTGGTCGCGGTGATCGGCGGCGCGGCGGTCTTCGCAGCCCGCCGACGCCGTCGTACGGAGTGACCGCCTTGTCCCGTACGACCGTGGAGGCGCCCGTGGCCGGCCCCTCGCCGGACGCACGCGGGCGCCGGCTGCCGCGCGTCCTGCACCCGGTGGCCTGGTGGGTGTGGGCCCTGGCGCTGGCCACCGCCGTCAGCCGCACCAACAACCCGCTGCTGCTGTTCCTCGTGCTCGCCGTCCTCGGCTACGTTGTCACCGCCCGGCGCACCGAGGCCCCGTGGGCCCGCGGGTTCAAGTACTACCTCTACCTGGCCCTGACGGTCGTAGCGATCCGGGTCGTCTTCCGAGCCGTCTTCGCCACCGGCATCACACCCCACGACCACTTCCTCTTCTCCCTACCGCGCATCCCCACCCCCGACTGGTACGCGGGCATCAAGATCGGCGGCCCGGTCTCGCTGGAGGCACTGCTCTCGGCGGCGACCGACGGACTGCGCCTGGCCTGCATGCTGTGCTGCATCGGCGCCGCGAACACCCTCGCCAACCCCAAGCGGGCACTGCGCGTGCTGCCCGGTGCCCTGTATGAGCTCGGCGTCGCCGTCACGGTCGCGATCAGTGTGGCCCCGCAGCTGGTGCAGAGCGTTCAACGCGTCTCGCGTGCAAGGAAGTTGAGAGCTGGGCGCACCCAGGGGATGCGGGCGCTGCGGGGCATCGCCGTCCCCGTCCTGGAGGACGCCCTGGAACGCTCCCTGCGCCTCGCCGCCGCCATGGACTCCCGGGGCTACGGCCGCGCGGGCACCGCCACCCGAGGCTCCCGCCGGATCACCGGCGCGCTGATACTGCTCGGCATGTGCGGTCTGTGTGCCGGGGCGTACGGCCTCCTGGACGCGACCGCCCCCGCCTTCCTGGGCCTGCCCGCCATGGGCCTCGGCGCCGCCCTGTGTCTGGCGGGCCTGCGTCTGGGCGGCCGGCGCGTCACCCGCACCACTTACCGCCCCGATCCCTGGCGGCTGCCTGAGTGGGCCGTCGCAGGCAGCGGCGTCCTCTCCGCCGTTCTGCTCCTGACCAACCTCGGCTACGACCCCGCCCAGCTCAACCCCACCTTCTACCCCCTCACCTGGCCGGACCTGCCCCTGGTCCCCACCGCCGCGATCCTCCTCGCCGGCACCGCCGGTTTCCTCTCGCCCCCGCCTGGAGCGCCGTGATCACCTTCGACCAGGTCACCGTCCAGTACGAAGACGTCCCCGAACCAGCCCTGCGGGACGTCGACTTCACGGTGGAGGAGGGCGAGCTGTGCCTCGTCGTCGGGCACACGGGCGTCGGCAAGTCCACGCTCCTCGGTGCGGTCAACGGGCTCGTGCCGCACTTCACCGGCGGAACCCTCTACGGCCGGGTCACCGTCGACGGCCGGGACACCGCCCACCACCCGCCCCGTGAACTCGCCGACGTCGTAGGGGTGGTGGGCCAGGACCCGATCGACGGCTTCGTCACCGACACGGTGGAGGAGGAACTCGCCTATGCCATGGAGCAGTTGGCGATCCCGCCGGGCACCATGCGCAAGCGCGTCGAGGAGACCCTCGATCTGCTCGGCCTCGCCGACCTGCGCCACCGCGCCCTGCACGAACTCTCCGGCGGTCAGCAACAGCGCGTCGCCATCGGCTCCGTCCTCACCGCCCACCCCCGGGTGCTGGTCCTCGACGAACCCACCTCCGCGTTGGACCCGACCGCCGCCGAGGAAGTCCTCGCCGCCGTCACCCGCCTGGTCCACGACCTCGGCGTCACCGTCCTGATGGCCGAACACCGTCTGGAACGCGTCGTCCAGTACGCGGACCGCGTCATCCACCTCCCCGGCGACGGCCAGGCCCTGATCGGCCCGGCCGCCGACATCCTCCGTACGTCGACCATCGCGCCGCCGATCGTCGAACTGGGCCGCGCGGCAGGCTGGTCCCCGCTGCCCCTGTCCATCCGCGACGCCCGCCGCGCCGCCGCACCCCTGCGCGCCGAACTCGCCGACCGTACGCCGGAACCCGTCCGGCCGCCCCCGGCGCAGGAGCGGTCCCGGCTGCTCGCGGCGCGCGGTGTCACCGTCACCTACCGGGGCGTGCCCGCCGTACGGGAGGTCGACCTCGATCTGCACGCCGGCGAGGTGACAGCCCTGATGGGCCGCAACGGATCGGGCAAGTCCTCCCTGCTGTGGGCACTCCAGGGGTCCGGTCCGCGCCGTGCCGGAACCGTGGAGATCGCCGACGGACCCGATCCGCACGACGTGTCCGCCGCACAGGCCCGCCGACTCGTCGGGCTGGTCCCGCAGACCCCGGCCGACCTGCTCTACCTGGAGAGCGTGAAGCAGGAACTAGACCAGGCGGACAGCGAGTCGGGCACCGCCGTGTCGGCACGCGCGGTCCTGGACCGGCTCGCGCCCGGCATCGACGACGCCACCCACCCCCGCGACCTGTCGGAGGGACAGAAACTCGCCCTCGTCCTCGCCATCCAACTCTCCGCCGCCCCAAGGGTCGTCCTGCTGGACGAGCCGACGCGCGGCCTGGACTACCGGGCCAAGACGGCGCTGATCGGGATCGTCGACTCCCTCGCGGAGGAGGGCAGGGCGGTCGTGATCTCCACGCATGACGTCGAGTTCGCGGCACGGGCAGCCGACCGCGTCGTCGTCATGGCGGAGGGAGACGTCGTCGCCGACGGCCCGACCACCGAAGTCATCGTCTCTTCACCGGTGTTCGCGCCACAGACCGCAAAAATCCTCGCCCCGCTACCGTATTTGACGGTCAACCAGGTCAAGGCGGCCCGGTCGTGACTGCCGCCGCCATCCGGCTCACGCCGCGCGTTGGCGTCGTCATGACGCTCGCCGCCCTCCTTGGAGCCGTCGCGTTCTTCTGGCCGTTCGTCGTAGCACCGGGGAAGTTCGGCTCCAACTACGCGCCCCCGCTCATCTTCGGCGTACTGCTCGTACTCGTCCTGTGCGTGGTGCTGTCGGAGATCGCCGAAGGCGGCATCGGCTCCAAGGCACTGGCCATGCTCGGCGTGCTGTCCGCCGTCAACGCGGCCCTGCGCCCCCTGGGCGCCGGAACCGCCGGTGTCGAGACCGTCTTCTTCGTCCTGGTCCTGGCCGGACGCGTCTACGGCCCCGGTTTCGGCTTCACGCTGGGCTGCACCTCGCTCTTCGCCTCCGCGCTGATCACGGGCGGAGTGGGGCCCTGGATGCCGTACCAGATGTTCGGCTGCGCGTTCGTCGGCATGCTGGCCGGGTTCCTGCCCCGGGCGACCGGCCGCCGAGAGGTCCTGATGCTCGCCATCTACGGGTCGCTGTCCGGTTACCTCTTCGGCTTTCTCCTCAACCTCTCCTTCTGGCCCTTCTCCCTGGACCCGAACAGCTCCATCGCCTACCTGCCCGGCCTGCCGTTCACCGAGCAGTGGCACCGCTACCTCGCCTTCGACCTCGCTACATCCCTGGGCTGGGACACCGGCCGCGCGGTCACCAACTTCGTGTGCGTGCTGCTGGCCGGCCCGGCGGTGCTCACCACCTTCCGGCGGGCCGCGAGAAAGGCGCGGTTCCGGGCGCCGGTGCGGTTCGCGGAACCCCGGCGGACCTGAGTCAGTCGCCGACGGACAGCCGGCCCAAGCGCCCCCGGAAGTACGCCAGCGGCAGCCCGGCACGTCCTCCCGCCTCCTCGACCTCCCCGACGATCACGACGTGGGTCCCCGCGACGACCTCGTCGGTGACCCGGCACTCGAAGCTCGCCAGGACGTCGGGGAGCACGGGAGCCCCGCGCCGCCCGGGGTGGAAGCGGTACGTGTCGAAGGTGGAGCCCCGACGGGCGAAGTGCCGGGAGAGCGCCGACTGGTCCTCCGCGAGCACGTTCACCGCAAAGTGACGGCTCGCGGCGATGGCCCGCCCGGTGGCGGAGGACCTGTTCATGCAGACCAGCAGCGTGGGCGGGTCCAGGGACACGGAGGCCACCGAGCTGGCCGTGGTGCCGTAGGGGATGCCGTTGTCGACCGTCGTGACCACGGTGACGCCGCTGGCGAAGCGGCCGATGAGGTCGCGGTACTCGTCACTGGTGACCGTGGGCATCGCGGTCCTTCCGTCGCGCCCGGCTGAGGATCGTGTCGACGTGCCGCATATGGGCCGCGTCCACCAGCATTCCGTCGACCGCGATCGCTCCGGTGCCCGCGGACTCCGCGGCGCGGTACGCGTCCCGGGTGCCGGTCGCCCACTCGATCTCCTCCGGCGTGGGGCTGAACGCCGTGTTGGCGAGCGGTACTTGACTGGGATGGATGCACCACTTGCCGTCGAAGCCGAGCATCGACGCGGTGTCGCAGTCGCGCCGGTACGCCTCCTCGTCACGGTAGTTGGGGAAGGGGTAGTCGATGGCGTCGATGCCCGCTGCACGGGCCGCGGCGACGACCGTCGCCCGCGCGTGGTGCCAGAAGTCGCCCGGATAGCCGCGTACCGGCTGGAAGTTGGTGTCGACGCGGGCGCGCAGGGACGCCGACAGGTCGCCCGCGCCCAGGATGATCGCCTCAAGGCGCGGGCTGGCCTTGGCGATCTCGTAGGCGTTGCCGAGTCCCTCGGCCTCCTCGATGAGGACTTCGAGTCCGATGCGGTGGGGGAGTCGGAGCTTGGCCTCCAACTGGCCGAGCAGGGTGTCGAACCACCAAACATCCCTGGCGGTACGGGCCTTGGGGACGATGATGACGTCGAGGTTGTGTCCGGCGGCCGACACGACCTCGATGACGTCGTCGTGGCACCAGACCGTGTCCAGTCCGTTGACGCGGACCGCACGGACGGTGTCGCCCCAGTCGTACTCGTTGAGGGCCTTGACGATGTTCGCCCGGCCCTGGATCTTCGCGCTCGGCGCGCACGCGTCTTCGAGGTCCA
Organism: Streptomyces sp. S3(2020); assembly: GCF_013044505.1. GTDB lineage: Bacteria > Actinomycetota > Actinomycetes > Streptomycetales > Streptomycetaceae > Streptomyces. The sequence goes on from NZ_JABERD010000045.1 coordinate 6,921, forward strand.
TGAAGACGAGGTCGGCGCCGGTGGTCGGTGCTTTGGCGAGCATCTTTTCGCTGCTGGCGGGGGTGGCCAGTTCCGAGCGGCGGACTCGGAGGTCACGGCTGGTCATCAGAAGGGCTCCTGGTGGGATGGCTCAGATGGTGCCGGCGGCGCGCAGTGCGGCGCGCCGGGTGGCGTCGAGGCCGAGGAGGTCGCCGTACACGTGGTCGTTGTCGGCGCCGAGCGCCCGGCCGAGGGCGCGCACGGTGGCGGGGGTGGCGCTCAGGCGTGCGGTGGGGGCCTGGACGCGGATCGGTCCCAGGTCGGGGTCCTGGAAGGAGGGGTACGTGCCGCGGGCGGTGAGGTGCGGGTCGTTGAGCAGCGCCTCGGCGTCGTAGACACGGGCCACCGCGCAGCCGCCGGTCTCGAAGGCGGCCACAGCGTCGGCCAGGGTCTGGCCGGCCACCCAGTCGGCGACCACCTTGTCGATCTCGTCACCCCGAGCCGCGCGGCCCGCAGGTTCGTAGTAGTCGGGGTCGGCGGCCAGATCGGGGCGGCCTACGACGGTGAAGACCCGCTGCGCCATGCGCGGGGAGGCCGAGGAGAGAGCGAGCCAGCCGCCGTCCTCGGCGCGGTAGCAGTTGCGCGGCGCGCTCGCGTCGAAGCGGCTGCCGGAGCGCACGGGTGAGGCGCCGAGCTGGTCGTAGGCCAGGGTCGCGGACTCAATCAGGCGGGCCAGCGGCTCGATGAGGTTGACGTCGACGACCTGGCCCGTACCGCCGTGGACGTCACGGTGGTAGAGCGCGGCCAGCACCGCGTGGGTGGCCGCGAGCGAGGCGACGCCGTCGGCCAGCATGAACGGGGGCAGGGACGGTGTGCCGCCCGGTTCGCCCACCAGGTGCGCGAAGCCGCTCATGGCCTCGGCGAGGGTGCCGTAGCCGGGGCGGTCGCTGTGCGGGCCACCGGCGCCGTATCCGGTGACGTGCAGGACGACCAGCCGGGGATGGTGGGCCACGAGGTCGGCGGGGGTCAGGCCCCAGCGGGCCAGCGCGCTGGGGCGGCTGCCCAGGATGAGCACGTCGGAGTGGTCGAGGAGCCGGTGCAGCAGCTCCTGCCCGTCCGTCGTACGGAGGTTGAGCGTGACGCACCTCTTGTTGCGGCTCACGCTCTTCCAGACCAGGCCCCAGCCGTCCTTCAGATCGCCCCAGGTGCGCAACGGGTCGCCGCTGCCCGGCTGTTCGACCTTGATGACCTCGGCGCCCAGTTCGCCGAGGTGGGTGGCGACCATGGGCCCCGCGACCAGTGTGGCCGCGTCGACGACCCGGATGCCGCTCAGGGCGGAGGGTGGCTCAGACATGGGCGGGTCCCCTGGAGACCGAGGGGCGCTCAAGTCCCAAGTGGTCGCGGAGAGTTGAGCCGGTGTACCTCGTGCGGTGCAGGCCCCTGCGCTGCAACTCCGGGACCACCAAGCGTACGAAGTCCTCGAAGGAGCCGGGGAGATGGGTCGCGGCGAGGACGAATCCGTCGCAGGCGTCCGTCGTGAACCACTCCTCCATCTGGTCCGCGACCTGGGTAGCGGTACCGACGAAGCGCGGCCCCTGGAGCAGGGTCGCCCGGTGGCCGGCGAGGTCGCGGATGCGCACGGTGTCGCCGATGTGGGCGCGCAGATTCTGCACCAGGCCGCGGATTCCGGTCGACTTCTCGATGAGTTCGTCGGTGATCGGTTCGTCGAGATGGTGGACCGAGAAGTCGTAGTTCATCAGCTCGGACAGCAGGGTCAGCGACGCCGTGGGATGGACCAGGTCGTCAAGGAACATCCGCTCGCGCTCGGCGGCGTGGGCGGCCGACTCGCCGATGACGGTGTAGGCCATGGGGCAGATCTTCACCGTCGCCGGGTCGCGTCCTGCCTCGGCGATCCGGCGCTTCTGGTCGGCGTAGTGCTCGCGTGCGATCTGGATGCCCGGATCGCCGGTGAAGATCAACTCAGCCCAGCGGGAGGCGAAGTCGCGCCCTCGCCCGGACGAGCCCGCTTGGAGGATGACCGGTCTGCCCTGTGGGCCGCGCGGGACGGTCAGCGGGCCTCGGGCGTCGAAGTGGGCGCCGTGGTGGTCGAGTTCGTGAACCCGGGTGGGATCCGCGTAGACGCCGGAGGCCCGGTCGCGTACGAGGGCGTCGTCCTCCCAGGTGTCCCACAACCCCGTGACCACTTCCAGGAACTCGTCGGCGCGGTCGTAGCGTTCGGCCGGGTTCAGGTGGCTGGCGACGCCGAAGTTCTGGGCCTCGCGGTCGTTGACCGAGGTCACGACGTTCCAGGCGGCTCGCCCCGCGCTGAGATGGTCGAGCGTCGCGAAGGTGCGGGCGACGTGGTATGGCGCGTAGTACGTGGTGGAGTAGGTGGCTCCCAGGCCGATGTCGGAGGTCGCCTGACTGAGGACGCCCAGGACCAAGCTCAGGTCGAGCTTGACCGGCCGGGCGCCGTAACGGACCGCGTCGGCGACGGAGCCGCCGTGGATGCCCGGCATCGCGAGACGGTCGTCGAAGAACATCAGGTCGAACAGGCCGCGTTCCAGGAGTCGGCCCAGGTCGGCGTAGTACGAAGCGTCGAGATACCGGTGTTCGGTCGCCGGGTGGCGCCAGGATCCTGCGTAGACGGACGTGTTGCCTGCCTGCATGAACGCGACCAGTGCCAACCGGTCGCCTGACTGTCGGCTCATGTGCTCGACGATGCCACATCTGAAATATCAGATTCAATACCCCACCGCTGATAGCCTGTTGGCATGAGGCAGAGGCTGGCCGAGGAGATCGGCGGAACCGTACGGCAGCGCGCGGAGCGGGAGTTGCGCGACCGCATTCTCACCGGGGCCCTGCCGGCCGGGACGCGCCTTGATCTCGACCGGATCTGCGAGGAGTTCGGCATCAGCCGCACGCCCGTGCGCGAGGCCCTGCTGGAGCTGTCCTTTCAGGGTCTCGTGGAGGTCGCTCCGCGCAGCCGGGTCATCGTGGTCGGGGCCACGCCCGAGGAGACGCTGGACAACTTCGCGATCCTGGCCACGCTCAGCGGCAAGGCCGCCGAGTGGGCGGCGCGGCGGATCACGCCGAGCGCCCTCGGTGAACTGGAAGACCTCGCGAAGGCGCTGCCGGCGACGCCCGCCGGTCCCGATCTGATCGACGCCAACTGGCGCTTCCACCACATCGTCAACACCTCTGCGGGGGTGCCGCACCTCCTGCCCCTGCTGAGGCAGGCAGTGCGACTGATCCCCTCGAACTTCCTGGCCGTCATTCCGGTCCACAACCAGCAGGAGCACGACGAGCTGCTCGACTGTCTGCGCGAGGGCAACGCCGGGCGGGCCAGGACGGTGGCGGAACAGCACGTCCTGGCGGCGGGCGAGGCGCTCACGGACTGGCTTCGTGCCCGTGTTGGATGAGTCGCACTGGATTTACTAGGACGTCCAACTATATAGTCGGGGTACAAGGCCCGCGGTGCAGGGAAGCCGGTGTGATTCCGGCGCGGTCCCGCCACTGTGACCGGGGAGTACGTCGTCGAGCAGGACGCCACTGACGAGCTGGATGTCGGGAAGGCGGACGGCGCGCGCTGATCCGGGAGTCAGGATACCGGCCGCGGGATGTTCCGTGTTTTCCACGAGGATGGAGCTGACACGCATGGCATCGGTGCGCACCCACGACCCTGGTGAGCCCGCAGTCTGACGGAGCTTCGGCCATACGCGATCTCGCGCCCCCGGCACTCGTACGCCCTCCGCGTCCGCGTGCGGGAGCGGCACGCCATCCCCGGATCCCTCCTGACGAGAGCAGGCAGTCATGGTCCGCGAGCACGAACGCGCCTCCGTGCGCGAGTTGACCCACTTCGTCGGCGGCAAGCACACCCCGGGAACCTCGGGGGCCTTCGGCGATGTGTACGACCCCAACACCGGAGAGGTCCAGGCCCGCGTGCCCCTCGCGAGCCGCGCCGAGACGGAGGCGGCGATCGCCGACGCCGTACACGCGCAGCGTGAGTGGGGGGAGTGGAACCCGCAGCGCCGGGCCCGTGTTCTGCTGCGGTTCCTCCAACTCGTCGAAGGCGAGAAGGAGTCCCTGGCCCGGCTCCTGTCGTCCGAGCACGGCAAGACGGTCGCCGACGCCCACGGTGACCTGCAACGCGGCCTGGAGGTCGTCGAGTTCGCCGCGGGAATCCCGCATCTGCTCAAGGGCGAGTTCACCGACAACGCCAGCACCGGCATCGACGTGCACTCGCTGCGCGCGCCGCTCGGTGTGGTCGCCGGGATCACGCCCTTCAACTTCCCCGCGATGATTCCCCTGTGGAAGGTCGCACCGGCTCTGGCCTGCGGCAACGCATTCATCCTCAAGCCCTCCGAGCGGGACCCCTCCCTCCCGCTGCGGCTCGCGGAACTCTTCCTGGAAGCGGGCCTGCCGCCCGGCGTCCTCAATGTCGTCAACGGCGGCCGGGACGCCGTCGACACCCTCCTCGAAGACCCGCGAGTCGCGGCCCTCGGCTTCGTAGGCTCCACCCCGATCGCCGCGCACGTCTACGCCACCGCCGCCGCCCACGGCAAGCGCGCTCAGTGCTTCGGCGGCGCCAAGAACCACATGATCGTGATGCCGGACGCCGATCTCGATCAGGCTGTTGACGCCCTGATCGGCGCAGGTTACGGCTCGGCGGGCGAGCGGTGCATGGCGATCTCGGTGGCCGTCCCGGTCGGCGAGGACACCGCCGACGCCCTGGTGGCGCGGTTGAAGGAGCGCATCGGAACGCTGCGGATCGGTCGCAGCGACGACCCCGACGCCGACTTCGGCCCCCTGGTAGGCAAGGACGCCCTCGACCGAGTTCGCTCCTACGTCGACCTCGGCGTCGAGGAAGGCGCCGAACTAGTCGTGGACGGACGGGGCTTCACGCTCCCCGGCCACGAGAACGGCTTCTTCGCCGGCGCTTCCCTCTTCGACCGGGTCACCCCGGCGATGCGCATCTACCAGGAGGAGATCTTCGGCCCGGTGCTGTCCGTCGTACGGGCCGCCGACTACGAGGAAGCCCTGCGCCTGCCCAGCGAGCACCTCTACGGCAACGGCGTGGCGATCTTCACCCGGGACGGCGACACCGCCCGCGATTTCACGCGCCGCGTGAACACCGGAATGGTCGGCGTCAACGTGCCCATCCCGGTACCGGTGGCCTATCACACCTTCGGCGGCTGGAAGCGGTCCGGATTCGGCGACCTCAACCAGCACGGCCCGGACGCGATCCGTTTCTACACCCGTACGAAGACGGTCACTTCACGCTGGCCCGCCGGCCTGCGCGAGGGCGCGAGCTTCACGATCCCGACGATGGGCTGAGCCATGCTCATGACCCAGGACCAGCAGGCCCTCGTCGAGACCACCCTCGACTTCGCCCAGGACCACCTCGCCCCGCACGCCCTCGACTGGGACCGCGACAAGCACTTCCCCGTCGACGTCCTGCGCAAGGCCGCCGGGCTCGGACTCGGCGGTGTCTACGTCCGTGAGGAGGCCGGCGGCTCCGGTCTCAGTCGCGCCGACGGCGTCCTCGTCTTCGAGACCCTCGCCTCCGGCTGCCCGTCCATCGCCGGATACCTCTCCATCCACAACATGGTCACCTGGATGATCGACCGCTACGGCGACCCCGCCCAGCGCGAGCGATGGCTGCCCCGGCTGTGCGCCATGGAGGACCTCGCCAGCTACTGCCTGACCGAGCCCGGCGCCGGATCGGACGCGGCCGCCCTGACCTCCCAGGCCGTACGGGACGGCGACGGCTGGATCCTCACCGGAGTCAAGCAGTTCATCTCCGGCGCGGGCGCTTCACAGCTCTACGTCGTCATGGCCCGCACCGGCGACGACGGACCCGGCGGCGTCTCCGCGTTCGTCGTCGACAAGGAAGACCCCGGACTCTCCTTCGGCCCGAACGAACGGAAGATGGGCTGGAACGCCCAGCCCACCCGCCAAGTGATCCTGGACGGCGTACGCCTGCCCGCCGACCGGCTGCTCGGGCGCGAGGGCCAGGGCTTCCGGATCGCCATGAACGGCCTCAACGGCGGTCGGCTCGGCATCGCGGCCTGCTCCCTGGGCGGCGCCCGCAGCGCCCTGGACCGCAGCCTCGCCCACCTCGCCGACCGGGAGGCGTTCGGCGCCCGGCTCCTCGACGCGCAGGCGCTGCGCTTCCGGCTGGCGGACATGGCCACCGAACTCGCCGCGGCCCGCGCCCTGGTCCAGCAGGCCGCCCAGGCCCTGGACCAGGGTGACCCGCAGGCGCCGTACCTGTGCGCGATGGCCAAGCGGTTCGCCACCGACACGGGCTTCTCCGTCGCCGACCGAGCCCTGCAACTGCACGGCGGATACGGCTATTTGAGCGAGTACGGCATCGAGAAGATCGTCCGCGACCTGCGGGTCCACCAGATCCTGGAAGGAACCAACGAGATCATGCGCGTCATCGTGGCCCGCGGCCTGACGGAGGCGTTCCGATGAACGACGACGTCCTGTTCCGCACGGAGGGCCGGGCCGCCCACATCACGCTCAACCGGCCGGGGGCCCTCAACTCCCTCACCCACGCCATGGTGCTGCGGATCGCCGAGGCGCTGACGGAGTACGAGCACGACCCCTCCGTCGAGACCGTCGTCATCACCGGTGCGGGCGAGCGCGGCCTGTGCGCGGGCGGCGACATCCGCGCCATCCACGACGACGCCCGCGACGGCGACGGCACCGCCTCGGCCGCCTTCTGGCGCGACGAGTACCACCTCAACGCCCGCATCGCCCGCTACCCGAAGCCGTACGTCGCCGTCATGGACGGCATCGTGATGGGCGGAGGGGTCGGCGTCTCCGCGCACGGCAGCGTCCGGATCGTCACCGAGCGGTCGCGGATCGCCATGCCGGAGACAGGCATCGGCTTCGTCCCCGACGTCGGCGGCACCTACCTGCTCGCCCTGGCCCCTGGTGAACTGGGCACCCACCTCGCCCTCGCAGGCGCCCAACTCGGGGCAGAGGACGCCCTGTTGTGCGGTCTGGCCGACCACTACGTCCCCTCCGCCGAACTCCCGTGCCTGCTCGCCGACTTGGCCGCCATGCCCGTACGCGAAGCCCTCGAACGGTTCGTGCAGGAGCCGCCGGACGGGCGGTTGGCGGCGCAGCGGTGGTGGATCGACGTCTGTTACTCGGCCGGCTCGGTCGAGGAGATCGTCGACCGGCTGCTGTCGGACGGCGATCCGGCCGCGAAGGAGACGGCGGAGACCCTGCTCACCAAGTCGCCCACCGCCCTCAAAGTCACCCTCGCCGCCCTGCGCCGCGCCCGCCGACTCGGTCCGCTGGAGCGGGTCCTGGATCAGGAGTACCGCGTCTCCTGCCGGGCCCTGACCGCTCCCGACCTGGTCGAGGGCATCCGAGCCCAGGTCATCGACAAGGACCGCGACCCCCGCTGGTCCCCGGCCACCCTCGCCGAGGTCACCGACGCCGACGTCGCATACTTCTTCGCCCCGCTCGGCGAGCAGGAACTCGGGCTCGCCGGACCCGACACCACCGAGGAGGTGGCCTGGTGAGCCGTACCGTCGCGTTCATCGGACTCGGACACATGGGCGGCCCGATGGCCGCCAACCTCGTCAAAGCCGGTCACCGGGTGCGCGGTTACGACCTCGTCGTCACGCCAGGCCCCGGACTGGAGCCCGCCGCCTCCGCCACGGAGGCCGTCGCGGGCGCGGACATCGTGTTCAGCATGCTGCCCGCCGGCCGTCACGTCCTCGGTCTCTACGACGAGATCCTCCCCGTCGCTCGCCCGGGCACCCTTTTCGTCGACTGCTCCACCATCGACGTCTCTGACGCGCGGGCCGTCCACGAACGCGCCGTCGCGGCCGGTATGAGGGCACTGGACGCTCCGGTCTCCGGTGGGGTCGTCGGTGCCGAGGCGGCCACGCTCACCTTCATGGCGGGCGGGGGAGAGACGGAGTTCGCCGAGGCCCGACCGCTGCTGGAGGTCATGGGCAAGAGGGCTGTCCACTGCGGTGCGGAGGGCGCCGGACAGGCCGCGAAGATCTGCAACAACATGATCCTCGGCGTCTCCATGATCGCCGTGAGCGAGGCGTTCGTCCTCGCCGAGAGCCTCGGACTCTCCCACCAGGCCCTGTACGACGTGGCGTCGACCGCGTCCGGACAGTGCTGGGCGCTCAGCGTCAACTGCCCGGTCCCCGGGCCCGTCCCGGCGAGCCCCGCCAACCGCAACTACAGTCCGGGCTTCGCCGCCTCCCTCATGGCCAAGGACCTGGGGCTGGCCGCCAACGCCGTCCGTGACGGCGGTGTGCACGCCGAACTCGGCCTGCGCGCAGCCGAGTTGTACGCCTCCTACGCCGAGCGCGTGGGAGCGGTGGAGGACTTCTCGGGCATCGTACGAACCATCCGGGACCAGAGCAGGGAGCAGGCATGAGCACGGACGTGTACGAGACGATCCTCGTCGAGCGCAAGGGCCGTACCGCCCTGCTCACCCTCAACCGGCCGGGGGCGCTCAACGCCCTCAACCTCCAGGTGATGGAGGAGGTCGTCGCGGCGACCGAGGAGTTCGACCGGGACCCGGAGTGCGGCTGCATCGTGATCACCGGGTCGGCGAAGGCGTTCGCGGCCGGAGCCGACATCAAGGAGATGCAGCCGCAGGGCTACCTCGACATGTACCTCGCCGACTGGTTCGCGGCCTGGGACCGGCTGGCACAGCTGCGCACCCCGACCGTCGCCGCGGTCGCCGGGTACGCGCTCGGCGGCGGCTGCGAGCTGGCCATGCTCTGCGACATCCTGCTGGCCGCCGACACCGCGGTCTTCGGCCAGCCCGAGATCAAGCTCGGAGTGATCCCCGGCATCGGCGGCTCCCAGCGCCTGACGCGGGCGGTCGGCAAGGCCAAGGCCATGGAGCTGTGCCTGACCGGGCGCACGATGGACGCGGCCGAGGCCGAGCGCGCCGGACTCGTCTCCCGCGTGGTGCCCGCCGACGAACTGCTCGGTGAGGCGCTCGCCGTCGCCGGGACCGTGGCCGAGATGTCGCTGCCGGTGGCGATGATGGCCAAGGAAGCGGTCGCAAGGGCCTTCGAGACGACGCTCGCCGAAGGCGTCCGTTTCGAACGGCGGCTCTTCCACGCGGTGTTCGCCACCGCCGACCAGAAGGAGGGCATGGGCGCCTTCGTCGAGAAGCGCCCACCCGCGTTCCGTCACCGCTGAACCACTGCGCACAGGACCCGCCACCTGCGATGACAGATCGGTCACGCCAGGTGGCGCGGTCTTGGCCATGTACCCGCCACGCGGTACCTTCGGTGGGTTGTCGACGACGGCAGGACGGAAGCCGGTGAGAATCCGGAACGGTCGCGCCACTGTGTGCCACCCCTCGGCGAGAGGGGGGCGAGTCAGACCCGTAGCCGTCGTCATGTGCACCACCGAGATGGGACGCGAACTCCCAGAGGAGGCCCTGCCATGGCGCAGCATGTCGCCCCGCCGACCGCCAACGCCCCCGCACTCCCCGCCAAACTGCCGATCGGCGCGATCGTCCCGTGGGCGGTCTTCTTCGGCATCCTGATGCTGGTCCTGCTGTACTTCGTCGGCGCCGAGCAGGGGGCCACCTCCGTCGTCGCCGGCGAGGACGTCCACGAGTGGGTGCACGACGCCCGCCACCTGCTCGGCTTCCCCTGCCACTGACCCGAGGGGAACCAGCACTCTCATGAATTCCGCAACGGTAAGAAACCTCCTGGTGCGGGGCATGCTCGCCGGCCTCGCCGCCGGCCTGCTCGCCCTCGTCGTCGCTTATGTCCTCGGTGAACCCAACGTCGACAAGGCGATCGCCTTCGAAGAGGCCCACGCCGCCGCGCACGAGCACGAGGTCGAACTCGTCTCGCGCTCCCTGCAGTCGACCGCGGGCCTGGCCACCGGTGTCCTGATCTACGGGGTCGCCTTCGGTGGCATCGCCGCGCTCGCCTTCTGCTTCGCGCTCGGCCGGGTAGGCCGCTTCAGCCCCCGGGCCACCGCGCTGCTGCTGTCGGGCTGCGCCCTGCTCGCCGTGTATGTCGTCCCGTTCCTGAAGTACCCGGCCAACCCGCCCGCCGTCGGCAACGGCGACACCATCGGCAAGCGGACCACCCTGTACCTCCTGATGATGGTGCTCAGCGTCCTCCTCGCGGTCGCCGCCACCATCCTGGGCAAGCGCCTCGCGCCGAGCCTCGGGAACTGGTGGGCGACTGTCGTAGCGGTGGCCGCCTTCGCCGTCGTGATCGGGCTCGCCTATGAGTTCCTGCCCGTGATCAACGAGGTGCCGGGCGACTTCCCGGCCACCGTGCTGTGGCGCTTCCGGCTCTCCGCGCTGGCCATCCAGATCACGCTGTGGACCGCATTCGGCCTCGCCTTCGGAGAGCTGGCCGAGCGGGTGCTGAACCCCCGGCCCGCGAAGGCCGCTGTCGCGGGCCGGCCGGTCGCCGCCCCGAACTGACTGACATGTCCCGCAACACGCACGAGGGCCCGCGGAACCATCCGGGGGCCCTCTCGCGTTCATCGGACACCGACGCCATCGGACCATGGACATGACCCACGGAACGGATCGATTAGACGGGGACCACCCGGGCGAGGAGCGGAGGAACCGCGTGGCCAGACGACCCCAGCCGCGGCACATCACCCTCGGTGGCCGCGATGCCGTCGCCCTCACGATGGAGGAGTACGAGCAGCTGATCGCCAGCCGCCGCCAGATCGGCGGCCAGAGCGCTCGGGTACGGGTACTCGCGCTCCAGGCGAAGCGCACCGAACAGTTCCTGGAGGAACTGGAGACCCTGATCGCGGCGGACGCGGATGTCGACAGCCTTCGCCGTGCGATCGCCGAGTTGGTGCGCCGGCACCGGGACGCGGACTCCTGAGCGTCGGAAATGCTGTTCCTCAGAAATACCGTTCCTTGGACATTGCTTGATTGATCGCAGGTCGCAGGTGTCCATACGCTCCGGATGTAGTGATGGCCTAAGGAAGCCGGTGGGAATCCGGCACGGTCGCGCCACTGTGAACAGCCCCTCCGGAAGGCGGGGTTGAAGTCAGACACCGGGCCATCGCGACGCTCCACTGAAGCAAGGGACGCACGATCCCTGAAGGAGGCGCCTCGCCATGAGCAGTATGTCCGCAACACCCACCGCGCTGCCCACCCCCGTCGTCCTGCCGGCCTCGAAAGCCGTTCTCTGGCTGGTCGGCACCGCGCTGATCGCGCTGGCGATCTACTACTTCATCGGCGTCGACCAGGGCGCCTACTCGGTGTTCGGCAAGGACATGCACGTCCACGAGTTCGTGCACGACGCCCGCCACTTCCTCGGCTTCCCCTGCCACTGACCAACCACGAGCACGGGACAGCTGAACATGGAAAAGAGACTCATCCTGCGCGGCGTCATCGCCGGCGCAGTCGCCGGCCTGCTTGCGTTCGTCTTCGCGCGGATCTTCGCCGAGCCCCAGATCGCCAAGGCCATCGACTACGAGAGCGGGCGCGACGCCGCCCAGTCGGCCCTCGACAAGGCCGCCGGAATCACCCCCGAAGCGGCGGGCCCCGACATCTTCAGCCGGACCATCCAGGCCAACGTCGGCATCGGCGTCGGCATGGTCTTCTTCGGCATCGCCATGGGCGCTCTCTTCGCCGTCGCCTACGCCGTCTGCCTCGGCCGGGTCGGCAACCTCCGCCCCCGTAACCTCGCCCTGCTGGTCGCCCTCGGCGGCTTCCTCGGCATGTACCTCGTGCCGTTCGTGAAGTACCCGGCCAACCCGCCCTCGATCGGCCACCCCGACACCATCAAGGACCGCGGCAACCTCTATCTCCTGATGGTCCTGTGCTCGGTGGCCTTCCTCGTCGCAGCCGTGTGGCTCGGCAAACGCCTCCAGCCACGCTTCGGCAACTGGAACGCCACCCTGCTCGCCGCCGGCGCCTACGTCGTCGCGATCGGCATCGTGATGGCCGTACTCCCGCAGCTCGGCGAACTCTCCTCCAACGTGGCGCAGTACGGCCACCACGCCACTGAGACGCCCCTGCCGCTGAAGAACTCGAAGGGCACGATCGTCTACCCGGGTTTCCCCGCCGACGTTCTGTTCTCCTTCCGCTTCTACTCAGTCGCTGCCCAGGCCCTGCTGTGGACCACCCTGGCCCTAGTCTTCGGCCCGCTGGCGGAGCGACTGCTCGACCCGGCGATCAGGGCCGCCGCCGAGCGCGCGCCGAAGCAGCCGCAGCCGGCTGGCGCGGTCTGACGGGCCTGAGGGCCGCGTCGCCCTTCGCGGCGCACGCGGCCTTCGGACTCAGAGTTCCCCCGCGGTCAGGGCAGAGCCCACCCGCAGATTCCAGCGTCCGGCCCGGCCACTGAGCTCCGTCGCCGTCAACGGCGCCACGTCGAGCCGCCAGAAGACGGACACCGGCAGACCGAGCGCATGCACGACCGCGGCCCGTACGACGTCCGGCTCGACCACGGCGAGGGTACGGCCGTCCGCGTCCCGTGCGATGTCCAGCCAGCGCCCGACCCGCTCGCACACGTCCCGTACGGACTCCCCGCCGTGCGGTGCGCCGTCGGGGTCGGCGAGCCAACTTCCCACGGCCTCCGGCTCGTTGGCGGCCACCTCGTCGAGCGTGAGCCCGCGCCAGCGACCCGCGTCCAGACCACCTAGGTCCGGGACCGCCACGCCGTCGAAGTCGAGCGCCACGGCCGTCTCCTGACAGCGCGCACTCGGGGAGGTGAACACCCGCGTAGGCGGACGCAGGTCCCCGGCGGCCGCACGGGCCGCCGCTGCCCCGCTCTCGTCGAGCGAGGTTGTGCCGTCGTCGAAGCGGGCCTGGCGCAGTGCCGGGTTCATGGCGGGGGAAATGAGGATGACGCGGCTGGTCACGTGACCGGGCCTCCTGTCTCTACCGGGTAGGGCACATACGTACGCCGGTCCGGGTCGACGGCGAGCCGCCCACCGGCCGGAGGTCTGGCCCGTTGCGCGCAGTCCCGGCGTTCGCAGATCCGGCAGCCGAGACCGATCGGGGTGGCGGCGCGCGGGTCGTCCAGGGCGATGCCCTCGGCGTAGACGAGCCGGTGGGCGTGGCGCAGTTCGCAGCCCAGCGCGACGGCGAACTCGGCGCGCGGCGCGTGATGCCCGAAGCCGCCCCGGGTGATGGTCCGCGCGATCCAGAAGTACCGCTTCCCGTCCGGCATTTCGGCGACCTGGGTGAGTATCCGGCCGGGCGCGGAGAACGCCTCGTACACCGTCCACAGCGGGCAGGTGCCGCCGAGCCGGGAGAAGTGGAAGTCGGTCGCGGACTGCCGCTTGGAGATGTTCCCGGCCCGGTCGACGCGGAGGAAGGAGAAGGGCACGCCGCGCCGCCCGGTGCGCTGGAGGGTGCTCAGACGGTGGCAGACGGTCTCGAAGCCGACGCCGAAGCGGGCGGAGAGCAGCTCGATGTCGTAGCGCACCTCTTCGGCCGTGGTGTGGAAGAGGGTGTACGGCATGAGGACCGCGCCCGCGAAGTAGTTGGCCAGGCCGATGCGGGCCAGAGCCAGGGCCGGGGATGCGGGGGTGAGCTCGGCGGCGCTTCCGGCGAGCTGGTCCAGCAGCGGGGCGTGCTCCAACAGAGCGAGCTGGGTCGCGAGTTGGAAGGCGCGTTGGCCGTCGCTCAGCCAGGGGGAGAGGAACAGCAGTCCGGAGTCGGGGTCGTAGCGGCGGGCGTCGATGGAGCGGCCCGCCGCGGCCCGTACCACTCGGACGCCATGCCGGTCGGCGAGGCGGACGGTCAGCGGGTCGGCGCAGCGGCCGGGCCGCAACTCCAGTTTTTCAGCGGTGCGTTCGGCCTCGGTGTCCAGCGGCTCGAAGTGGTTGTGGTGGGCGTAGAAGAAGTCCCGTACCTCGTCATGCGGATCTCCCGGAACCGGCAGTGTGCCGCCGGAGGAGAGGACGGCTGTCTGCTCGGCCGCGTCCCGGTAGCGGCGGTGCAGCGCGACCAGGGCGCGGGCCACCTCGGGATGGTCGCGGGCGGCCTCGGCGATCTCCTCGGCGGCGGGCGACTCCACCCCGCACGCCTCGTCGGCGAGGGCCGCGCGCAGGTCGGCGGTGAGCCGGTCCTCCGCCGCCTCGGAGAAGAACTCCGCGTCGACGCCGAACACCTCCGCGATCCGCAGCAGCACGGACGCCGTGAGAGGACGCTGGCTTTGTTCGAGCTGGTTGGCGTAGCTGGTGGAGATGCCGAGGGCGTGGGCCATGTCGACCTGGTTCATGCCGTGCTCGCGGCGCAGTCGGCGCAGTTTGGCGTGGGCGTAGACCTTGCGGTCGGCGGGCGGTCGGGGCATGGCGGGCGCCTCCTCACGGAATCCGGGTCGCTACCTGCACATACTTGCGAATATAGCATCCGCCGAATTCGCAACATTCGCAGATTCGTAGCCCTGTCCTGTACGGATTCCGCAGATTGGAGCGGTGGCCCAGCCCTCATGCGCCGGGCAGGCTCGATCACATCAGACCGACCGCCGGCCGACCGACCGTCCGTCCGTCCCGCACCGCATCCGCGAGGAGTCCCGTGATCGAGCACCGCGTCCGAGTCCATCCCAGCACCGACCGGCTGCCCCGCGAGGACCAGCTCGCCTGGAAACTCGCGGCCGTCGCCACCGCGACACAGGAGCTGGATCCCGACAGCGCGGCCATGGCCGTCAACCGGGTCATCGACAACGCCTCGGTCGCCGTAGCCTCCCTTCTGCGACGCCCGGTCGCGGTCGCCCGCGCCCAGGCGACCGCCCACCGCACGGGCACCCCGGACACCCCGGGCGCTTCGGTCTTCGGCACCCGCGCCCGGGTCTCCCCGGAGTGGGCGGCCTGGGCGAACGGAACCGCCGTACGCGAACTCGACTTCCACGACACCTACTTGGCCGCCGACTACTCCCACCCCGGCGACAACATCCCGCCCCTGCTCGCCGTCGCCCAGCACACCGGCCGCACCGGCGCCGACCTGCTGCGGGCCGTCGTGGCGGCGTACGAGATCCATGTCGCCCTGGTCAAGGGCATCTGTCTGCACGAGCACCGCATCGATCACGTGGCCCACCTCAGCGCGGCCACCGCGTGCGGTCTGGGCGCGCTGCTGCGGCTGCCGACCGAGACGGTGTACCAGGCGGTCCAGCAGGCGGTGCACACCACGACCGCGACCCGGCAGTCCCGCAAGGGCGAGATCTCCAGTTGGAAGGCGTACGCCCCGGCCTTCGCCGGCAAGGCCGCGATCGAGGCTGTGGACCGGGCGATGCGCGGTGAGACCTCGCCGTCGCCGATCTACGAGGGCGAGGACGGGTTCCTGGCCTGGATGCTGGACGGTCCGGAGTCCGACTACACGGTCGTGCTCCCGCAGCCGAGGGAGCCGCGCCGGGCGATCCTCGACACGTACACCAAGGAGCACTCCGCCGAGTACCAGGCCCAGGCGATCATCGACCTGGCCCGGCGGCTGCGGGAGAAGACCGGCCCGCTGGAGAAGGTGCGTTCGGTGGTCCTGCACACCAGTCACCACACCCACCACGTCATCGGTTCCGGCGCGAACGACCCGCAGAAGTACGACCCTTCGGCCAGCCGGGAGACCCTCGACCACTCGGTGCCGTACATCTTCGCCGTAGCCCTGGAGGACGGCACCTGGCACCACGAGCGGTCCTACGCCCCAGAGCGGGCCCGCCGCCCGGAGACCGTCGCGCTGTGGCGGAAGATCAGCACGGTCGAGGACCCGGAGTGGACCCGCCGCTACCACGACCCCGACCCGGACCGCCGGGCCTTCGGCGGCCGGGCGGTGATCACCCTGGAGGACGGGCCGGTCGTAGAGGACGAACTGGCCGTCGCCGACGCGCACCCGGCCGGCGCGCGGCCCTTCGACCGGTCCGGCTACATCGGCAAGTTCCGCACCCTGGCCGAGGGCGTCGTCACCTCCGCCGACCAGGACCGCTTCCTGGCCGCCGCCGAGCACCTCGCCGAACTGGGCACGGCCGACCTCGACGGCCTGTTCCCGGCCGTCGACACGGAGGCCGTCGCCGCGTACGACGCACGGCTCCCGAAGGGCCTGTTCTGATGCTGCTCCACACCCGCACCACCCCCGCCGAGCGCCGCCGCGCCTTCCGCGAACAGCTCGCCTCCGGACGGCTGCTGCGCATGCCGGGCGCGATCAACCCACTCTCCGCCCGGCTGATCCAGGACACCGGCTTCGACGCCGTCTACCTGTCGGGCGCGGTGCTCGCCGCCGACCTGGGGCTGCCCGACATCGGCCTGACCACCTCCGTCGAGATCGCGGCCCGCGCCCAGCAGACCACCCGGGTGACCGACCTGCCCGTCCTGATCGACGCGGACACCGGGTTCGGCGAACCGATGAACGCGGCCCGCACCGTGCAACTGCTGGAGGACGCGGGCCTGGCCGGACTCCACCTGGAGGACCAGGTCAACCCCAAGCGGTGCGGCCACCTCGACGGCAAGACCCTGACCTCCCGCACGGAGATGGTCCGCCGACTGCGCGGCGCGGTCGACGCCCGCCGCGACCCGGACTTCCTGCTGATGGCCCGCACCGACGCCCGCTCGGTCGAGGGCCTGGACGCGGCGATCGACCGTGCGAAGGCATACGTCGGCGCGGGCGCCGACGCGATCTTCCCCGAGGCACTGGCCGATGAGGCCGAGTACGAGGCGTTCCGCAAGGCTGTCGACGTCCCGCTGCTCGCCAACCTCACGGAGTTCGGCAAGACCCCGCTGCTGGACACCCGCACCCTGGAGAACCTCGGCTACAACATCGCGCTCTACCCGGTCACGCTCCTGCGGATCGCCATGGGCGCCGTCGAGGACGGCCTGCGCACGATCGCCGCCGAGGGCACGCAGGAGTCCCTGCTGCCCCGCATGCAGACCCGTTCCCGCCTCTACGAACTCCTCGGCTACGAGGAGTACTCGGCCTACGACTCGGCCGTCTTCGACTTCACCCTTCCCCCCGGCACCTGACCCACCGAAGGCAGGCACCCCATGACCACCACCGCACCCGCGATCCACCGCGGCCTCGCCGGTGTCGTCGTCGACACCACCGAGATCTCCACCGTCATCCAGGAGACCAACTCCCTCACCTACCGCGGCTATCCGGTCCAGGACCTGGCAGCCCGGCGCTCCTTCGAGGAGGTCGCGTACCTGCTCTGGCACGGCGAACTCCCCGACGCCCGCCAACTGGCGGACTTTCAGGCCCGGGAGCGCGCGCTGCGCCCGCTCGACCGCACGACCCTGGAACTGCTGACCCGGCTGCCCGAGACCTGCCATCCGATGGACGTGCTGCGCACCGCGGTCAGCTTCTTCGGTGCCGAGGACCCCACCGAGGACGACGGCAGCCCCGCCGCCAACCTCGCCAAGTCACTGACCCTGTTCGCCAAGCTGCCCACCGTGGTCGCCGCCGACCAGCGCCGCCGCCGGGGCCTCGGCCCGATCCCCCCGAACCCCGAACTCGGCTATGCCGAGAACTTCTTCCACATGTGCTTCGGCGCCGTGCCGGCACCGGAGGTGGTCCGCTGCTTCGAGATCTCCCTCACCCTGTACGCCGAACACAGCTTCAACGCCTCGACGTTCACCGCCCGCGTGGTCACCTCCACCCTCTCCGACCTCTACAGCGCGGTCACCGCGGCCATCGGCGCGCTCAAGGGCCCGCTGCACGGCGGCGCCAACGAAGCGGTGATGCACATGCTGCTGGAGATCGGCGACCCGCAGCGCGAGGAGGGGTGGCTGGACGAGGCCCTGGCGTCCAAGCGGAAGATCATGGGCTTCGGTCACCGCGTCTACAAGAACGGCGATTCCCGTGTCCCGATCATGCAGGAGGCGCTGGACCGGCTGGTCGCCCGCGCCGGCGACCCCGAGGTGACCCGCCTGGCCACGCTGCACGCGGCTCTGCGGCACGCGATGGTCACCCGCAAGGGCATCCACCCCAACCTGGACTACCCGGCCGGCCTCGCCTACCACCTGATGGGCTTCGACACCCCCACCTTCACCCCGATCTTCGTGATGAGTCGCATCACCGGCTGGACCGCCCACATCACCGAACAGCTCGCCCACAACGCCCTGATCAGGCCCCTCGCCTCCTACGCGGGACCGGACCAGCGGACGGTACCGGCGGCCGGGTAGCACTCGGGCAGGATGCGAGCAGCCAATCGTCGTGTCACCAACCCCTTTCCTTGGCGGCTTCCAGGGCTTCGAAGACCGTGAGCGCGTCGCGGAGGGCGCCGACGTCGTGGGTGCGGATGAAGTCCGCCCCACTGCGCGCGGCGTACAGCTCCGCCGCCAGCGTGGCCGGACCGATCGCGGCGACGCCGCTACCGGTGAGCGTCCGCAGGAACGACTTACGGGAGGGCGAGATGAGCACCGGTACGTCGAAGCGGGCTTTCAGCCGCTCCAGGCCGGCCAGGGTTCTCAGCGACGGTTCGGGACTGCTGCCCAGGAAGTACCCGAGTCCCGGATCGAGGATCAGCCTGTCGTGAGCGATACCGGCCGCCTCCAGAGCGTCCAGCCGATCGGCGAAGAACTCCTCGATTCCTCGGCACACCGCGGTGGGGTCGGTGTGCACCTTGGTGGCGGGGCCGTGCCGCTGCACGGAGTGCATGACGATGAGCCGGCAGGCGTTGGCGGCGAGTTCCTCGTACTGGGCGGGATCGTCGAAGCCCTGGATGTCGTTGAGGTAGGCGGCGCCGTGTGCGGCGGCGAACCTCTGGGTCGCGGGCTGATAGGAGTCGACCGAGACCGGGACGCCCTCGTCGATCAGAGGTTCGATCACGTCGGTCAGCCGCCTGATCTCCTCGGCGGCGCTGACCTGCTGTGCTCCGGGATGGCTTGCGGCGGGCCCGAGTTCGATGACGTCGGCCCCCGCCGAGCGCAGCCGGCGAGCGTGGTCCACCGCGGCGTGCGGGGCCAGGAATCTGTTCCCGTCCGAGAACGAGTCGGCGGTGATGTTGACAATCCCGACCAGCACAGGGCGGTGGATTCCCACGGGGGAGGTATCTGGAAGCTTATTCATGGAGTCCGAGGTTCTGGTAGATCTCCGTCGTCACCGTGGAGAAGTTCATGGTCATGAAGTGCAGTCCGGGTGCGTCTTCGGCGAGCAGGCGGCGGCACATCTCGGTGGCGTGGTCGATTCCCAGGGACCTGACCGCTTTCGGGTCGTCCTCGACGGCCAGCATTCGCTCGGCGAGCCGCTCGGGGACGACCGCTGTGGAGAGGGAGGGAATACGGCGAAGTGAACGAATCGTGGTGACCGGCATGATTTCCGGGATGATGGGTATGGCGCAGCCCGCGGCTGTCACCCGGTCGCGATAACGCAGGTAATCCTCCACGTCGAAGAACATCTGCGTGATGGCATAATCCGCCCCGGCCCGGCACTTGTCCACGAAATGCCGCATGTCACTGTCCCAGTCGGACGAACGCGGGTGCATCTCGGGGAAAGCGGCCACCCCCACGCAGAAGTTCCCGGACTCCTTGATCAGGCTGACCAGTTCGGCCGCGTACCGGACTCCCCGCGGATGCTCGGTCCACGGACCGAGGGGGTCGCCGGGCGGGTCACCGCGCAGCGCCAGGATGTTGCGTACGCCCTGGTCGGCGTAGTGGCCGAGGATGTTGCGCAGTTCGCCGACGCTGTGTTCGACCGCGGTGAGATGGGCGACGGGGGTGAGGGTCGTCTCCTGGGCGATCCGACCCGTGACATCGATGGTCCGACCGCGCGTCGAGCCGCCTGCTCCGTAGGTCACCGAGACGAAAGTCGGTGACAGCGCCTCCAGTTTCCGGATAGCCGTCCACAGTCCGGCCTCGGCCGCCTCGCTGCGGGGCGGCATGAATTCGAATGAGTAGGAGCGGCCGCCCCGAGCCAGCAGGTTGTGAATGGAAGCCGCACTGTCCGCCCGTGTACTGGGGATACCGAGGGCCATGATGGAAGGCTACCGGTCCTTTCAAGTCTACATGGGGGATGTCCGATTGGTGATATCGGTCAGGAATTCAGGACATTCGGATTTGACTCGCGGTGGCCCGGTATCAGCGCCGGTTGCCTCAGCTCGGTCTCGCTCGGTCGGGTAGCGTGCCCGGCTCGTCCTCCACCGGTGATGGCGCGTACGTGGTGTACGCGCTGCCGTATCTCCGCGACCAGTGCCTGGCGGGGGTGTGGAGAGCCGGAAGGCGATGGGGTCTTTGGCGGTTCGGTCAGCGCCTCGCCGGCCAATTCCTCGACGAGGGTGTCCAGGAACTCGGCCATGTCGATGAGCGTGTCGCGCAGCACCCGCGACTTCGCGGTCTGGCTGCCGAGTTGTCTGCGCGTGGCGAGCAGGCTCTCGAACTCCTTTGTGGACACGGCGATCATGGGCGTGCCGTCCACAACGATCTGCTGCGGTTTCCTCCGCACTGATGGTCCCCCTTCGTGCCTGGGTCAAGGCGTGCTCCTCGGCGGGGCCGGGACGCTTGTGGCGTCCTGGCCCCTGGGACCTGAGATCAGGAGGCGGACAGTTCCCCACGCACCTGGTGCGCCGCGGCGACCAGGCTCTCCAGGGAGGCCCGGGTCTCGGGCCAGCCGCGGGTCTTCAGGCCGCAGTCGGGGTTGACCCACAACCGTTCGGCCGGGATCGCCTCAAGTCCCTTGCGCAGCAGGGCCGCTGCCTCAGTCGTGCTCGGCACCCGCGGGGAGTGGATGTCGTACACGCCCGGCCCCGCTTCGCGCGGGTAGCCGTGGGCCGCGAGTTCGCGGGCGACCTGCATGTGGGAGCGGGCGGCTTCGAGGCTGATGACGTCGGCGTCGAGGTCGTCGATGGCCTGGACGATGTCGCCGAACTCCGCGTAGCACATGTGGGTGTGGATCTGCGTGTCCGGACGCACGCCCGCGGTGGTCAGCCGGAACGCCTCGGTCGCCCACCCCAGATACCCGGCACGGTCGGCCGCCCGCAGCGGGAGCGTCTCGCGCAGCGCGGGTTCGTCGACCTGGATGACCGAAGTTCCTGCCGCCTCAAGGTCGTTGACCTCGTCGCGGAGAGCGAGGGCGACCTGGCGGGCGGTGTCGCCGAGGGGCTGGTCGTCGCGGACGAAGGACCAGGCGAGCATGGTGACCGGTCCGGTGAGCATGCCCTTGACCGGCTTCTCCGTCAGCGAGTTGGCGTACGACGTCCAGCGGACCGTCATCGGCTCGGGGCGGGAGATGTCGCCGGCCAGGATCGGCGGGCGGACGTAGCGGGTGCCGTAGGACTGGACCCAGCCGTGCTGGGTGGCGAGGTAGCCGGTGAGCTGTTCGGCGAAGTACTGGACCATGTCGTTGCGTTCGGGCTCGCCGTGGACGAGGACGTCGATGCCGGTCTTCTCCTGGAAGGAGATGACTTCCTGGATCTCGGCCTTGATGCGCTCCTCGTAGCCCGCCGTGTCGATCCGGCCTGCCCGCAAGTCGGCGCGGGCGGTGCGCAGTTCACTCGTCTGCGGGAACGAGCCGATCGTGGTGGTCGGCAGCAGCGGCAGGCCGAGGTGGGCGCGCTGGGCTGCGGCCCGCTCGCCGTACGGCTGGCAACGGCGGCCGTCGGTGTCGGTGACGGCCTCACTGCGAGCGCGTACGGCCGGGTCCCGGGTGATGGGGGAGGTGGCCCGGGAGGCGAGGTCGGCCCGGTTGGCGGCCAGTTCGGCGGTGATCGTGTCGGTGCCCTGGGTCAGGCCCTTGGCGAGGGTGACGATCTCGGCGGTCTTCTGCTTCGCGAAGGCGAGCCAGCGCAGGATCTGCGGTTCGATGTCGCGCTCGGCGGCGGCGTCCAGCGGCACGTGGAGCAGGGAGCAGGAGGCGGCGACGTCGACCCGGTCGGCGAGGCCGAGGAGGGTGCCGAGGGTGGTGAGGGACTTCTGGAGGTCGTTGATCCAGATGTTGCGGCCGTTGACGACCCCTGCGACCAGGCGCTTGCCGGGCAGTCCGCCCACGGCCGCGATGGCGTCCAGGTTGGCGGCGGCGGACTCGGTGAAGTCCAGGGCGAGCCCCTCGACGGGGGCCTTGGCCAGCACGGGCAGGGCGTCGCCGAGCCGGTCGAAGTAGGAGGCGACCAGCAGCTTCGGGCGGTCGGTGAGGGCGCCCAGGTCGCGGTAGGTGCGGGCGGCGGCGTTCAGCTCGGCCGGGGTGCGGTCCTGGACGAGGGCGGGCTCGTCGAGCTGCACCCACTCGGCGCCTGCCGCGCGAAGGTCGGCGAGGACGGACGCGTACACCGGCAGCAGCCGGTCCAGCAGGGTCAGCGGATCGAAGTCGGGGGCTACACCGGGCGCCGGCTTGGACAGGAGCAGGTAGGTGACCGGACCGACCAGCACCGGGCGGGCCGCGAGCCCGAGGGCCAGAGCTTCCTTGAGTTCCGCGACCTGCTTGGCGGAGTTCGCGGTGAATTGGGTGTCGGGTCCCAACTCCGGGACCAGGTAGTGGTAGTTGGTGTCGAACCACTTCGTCATCTCCAGCGGCGCCACGTCCTGGGTGCCGCGGGCCATCGCGAAGTAACCGTCCAGGACGTCCGTCTCGACGGCGGCTCGGTGACGTTCCGGGATCGCGCCGACCATGACGGAGGTGTCGAGGACGTGGTCGTAGTACGAGAAGTCGCCGGTCGGCACTTCGTGGATGCCGGCCCCGGCCAGCGACTGCCAGTTGGCGCGGCGCAGTTCGGCGGCGGTGGAGCGGAGGGCGTCGGCGGTGACGCGGCCCTTCCAGTAGCCCTCGATGGCCTTCTTCAGTTCGCGGTTCGCGCCCTGGCGGGGGTAGCCGTACACGGTGGCCCGTGCTGCCGCGGCTGCGGACTTCGCTGTCACGGAGATCTCCTTCGCGAGATGAATCCCTGAGATCCCGGCGACGGGACGAGGGCGCGAAGGGAATGACGAACCGGACGGCAGCGACCCCGCGCGGCAAAGGCGCGGTCGTTCCGTCTGGTATGTACGCCGACCCGCCCACGAGGTCACCGGGATGTCCGCGCACGGAGTGGTCCGCGCGCGGGCAGCTGGCAGGTCTTCGGACTCGTGGGCGCGTCCCTGTCGTACGGACGAAGCCGTACGGGACACCTAATGGCCGTCGCTTCCCAGGCCCTGTTCGTCGGGCCCAGTGCGTATGACGGCGGTCGTTCCCACTCACCGCTGCGGGGCAGTCCCGGATTCCCACCGGGTTCCCTCTTGCGACGCCCTGTCTGGCGGACAGGGCGAACCATCTGCAGTCTCCACCCTACGGGGTGTCGCTCCGGATGGAGGAGAGCCGTCCAGGATCCGGAAGGTGACGTGGGGCACCGCGAGGGGGTGTCGGTTCGCGACGGCACGCGGGGCGGGAGATCCTGGAGGCGTGTGCCCGTCTGTGGTTGGTCCTGTGGTGCTCGTGGTGGGTGTGGACGAGGTCGCGGTCGAGGCCGATCTGGGTCTTCTCATCCCCTCCGGAGAGCCTGGGTGGGGTGGTCTCCTGCTGGGGGTGCCGATGCGTCTGGCGGCCGCGATGCGTCGCAGCGGTGCCCGGATCCGCCTTCCCTCCGGGCAGGAGCGGCGGATCCATATGGCTGGAAGACCTCGCCTCGACAGGCGGAGTCGGCTGGTGGTGTCCTTCGTGGGCGAGGGGAAGGCGCCATTCTGAGGAAGGGGCGCGTGCGGCGGGGCCGGAGGCTGGGACAGTGAAAGAGCCGCTGCTGCCCTGGGTCGGCGACGGCGATCGCGCGCTTGGAGGTCCGTGCCCCCCGAGGGTCACGGATCTCGCGTGAGGCGGTCCTTACGGCTGGGGGAGGGCGGGTCGACATCCTCGCGAACCGGCCGTGGGGACGAGGGCCGGGGCTGTTCGCGGCTCCTCCTCGGGAGGCGGCTCCGGCTCGCCGACGGGCTGTCCCCCGACTGTTCCTCGGCGATGGCGAGAGACCTGTTGCGCGCGACCGGAACGACACGGGGCGGGAAGCGCCACCCTCGCGCTTCCCGCCCTTCCCAGTGTCACCGCCCAGGACCCTCGTCCCTGCGGTGGTGCGGGCCCCTCAGCCCGTGTCGTGCCAGGCCCTCAGTCCTGGCCGTAGGTGTGGAATCCGCGGCCGGTCTTACGGCCGAGGAGTCCGGCCTCCACCATCCGCTGGAGCAGCGGCGGCGGGGCGTAGAGGGGTTCGCGGAACTCGTCGTAGAGCGACTCGGCGATGGAGGCCACAGTGTCGAGGCCGATCAGGTCGGCGAGCTTGAGCGGGCCCATGGGGTGGGCGCAGCCGAGTTCCATGCCGGCGTCGATGTCGGTGGCGGTGGCGAAGCCGGACTCGGCCATCCGGACGGCGCTCAACAGGTAGGGGATGAGCAGGGCGTTGACGACGAAGCCCGCGCGGTCCTGGGAGCGGATCACGGTCTTGCCGAGCGCACGGGTCGCGAAGTCTTCGACCGTCTCGGTCGTCTCCACCGAGGTGTGCAGCGAGGTGACCACCTCGACGAGCGGCAGGACGGGGACCGGGTTGAAGAAGTGCAGGCCCACGACCCGGTCCGCGCGGCCGGTGGCCATGCCGAGCCGCATGATCGGCAGGGAGGAGGTGTTGGTGGCCAGGACGGCGGCCGGGTCCGCCACGATCTTGTCGAGGGCCGCGAAGATCTCGGTCTTGGCATCCGGGTTCTCGATGACGGCCTCGACGACCAGCTGCCGGTCGGCGAGGTCGTCCAGGATGCCGGTGAACGCGAGCCGGGCGAGTGCGTCGCGGGCGGCGTCAGGGGCCAGCTTGCCGCGTCGTACGGCACGGTCCAGCGAGGCGGCCACGCGATCCCGTGCCGCGTGGGCCGCGATTGCGTCCACCTCGCAGACCACGGTGTCGAGGCCGGCCCGGGCGCACACCTCGGCGATACCGGCGCCCATCTGCCCGCCGCCGACCACGCCGACGCGCTCGATCACGGTGCTCATGCCTGGGCCTCCGCCCGCTTGACGAGGTGTCGGGTGTAGGCGTCCGGGGTGAAGAACAGCGGCAACTCGCCTGTCATCGCGGTGCGTTCGAAGAGGGCGCGGATGTCGTCGACGGGCGCCCACGGGCACTCGGCACCGAGCGCCACGACCTCGTCGTCGAGTATCCGCTCCACGCTCGCCCGGTCGATCACGCGGTGCCGCAGCCACTGCCAGATCTGCACGCGGGCGATCTCGGCGGTGGCGGCGTCCTCCATCAGCCCGTCGACGGCGACCGCGCCCTGGCCGCGCAACCAGGCGGCGAAGTACCGCAGCGCGACGGCGATGTTGGTCCGCACCCCGTCTGCTGTGGGCGGGCCGCTGATCCGCCGCACCGACAGCAGGTCGGCCGGTGCCACCTCGACGTCGTCCCGGGTGCGGTCGAGCTGGTGGGGCCGGTCGCCGAGGACGCCGTCGAAGACCTCACGGCAGACCGGCACGAGTGCGGGGTGGGCGACCCAGGAGCCGTCGAAGCCGTCCTCGGCCTCGCGTTCCTTGTCGAGGCGGACCGTGGCGAGGGCGGCCTCGTTGGCGGCCGGGTCCTTGCCGGGCACCTGGGCGGCCATGCCGCCGATGGCGTGGGCGCCGCGCCGGTGGCAGGTACGGACGAGGAGTTCGGTGTAGGCGCGCATGAAGGGGGCGGTCATCGTGACCTTCGCCCGATCGGGGAGCAGGAAGTCGGTGCGGTGCCCGAAGGTCTTGATCAGGCTGAAGAGGTAGTCCCAGTGGCCCGCGTTGAGTCCGGCGCTATGCTCGCGCAGTTCGTGGAGGATCTCCTCCATCTCGAACGCGGCGGTGATCGTCTCGATGAGGACGGTGGCGCGGATCGTGCCGCGCGGGATGCCGAGCAGCTCCTGTGCGGTGACGAAGACGTCGTTCCAGAACCGGGACTCGTAGCAGTTCTCCAGTTTGGGCAGGTAGAAGTACGGGCCGTGCCCGGCGTTGATCTGCCGCTGCGCGCAGTGGAAGAAGTACAGGCCGAAGTCGACGAGCGCGGCGGGTACCGGCCGTCCGTCGTACTCCAGGTGCTCCTCTTCGAGATGCAGACCCCGCGGGCGCACCATGATGGTGGCGAGCCTGGCGCTGTCGCCGAGCCGGTACTCCTTGCCCTCGGGCGTGGTGAAGTCGATCCGGCGCTCGATGGCATCCAGCAGGGTGAGCTGGCCATCGACGATGTTGTTCCAGGTGGGTGCGGTGGCGTCTTCGAAGTCCGCCATCCACACCTTGGCGCCGGAGTTGAGCGCGTTGACCGCCATACGGCGCTCGGGCGGGCCGGTGATCTCCACTCGCCGGTCCGTCAGCCCGGGGGCGAGCGGGGCGACCCGCCAGTCGGAGTCGGCGCGGACGGCGGCCGTGACCATCGGGAAATCGAGCGGGGAACCGCTCGCCAGCCGCAGGACCCGGCGGCGGCGCTCCTTGAGCAGCCACCGCCGACGCTCACCGAAGGCCGCGGCCAGGTGCCCGACGAAGTCGAGGGCGGCGGGGGTGAGGATCTCGTCGTGACGGTCGCCGGGAGCCGCGAGGACGCGGACCTGGTGGGTGAGGGCACTGGTGGACATCGGTTTCTCCTGCGCGAGGGAAGAGGAGGGGAGCGGGGGCGGACGGAGACGCTCGTGCGACCCCCGCTCGGCCGGCGGCGGACCGGACGTCCGCCATGCGGCTGGCCTAGTGGAACTGCTCCTCCTCCGTGGACCCGGCCAGCGCCGTGGTCGAGGAGGCGGGGTTGACGGCCGTGGAGACCAGGTCGAAGTACCCCGTCCCGACCTCACGCTGGTGCTTGACGGCGGTGAAGCCGTGCGCCTGCGCCGCGAACTCCCGCTCCTGAAGGTCGACATACGCGGTCATGCCGTGCTCGGCGTAACCCCGGGCCAGGTCGAACATGCCGTGGTTGAGGGAGTGGAACCCGGCCAGCGTGATGAACTGGAAGCGGTAGCCCATCGCCCCCAACTCCCGCTGGAACTTGGCGATCTGGTCATCGTCCAGAGCCGCCTTCCAGTTGAAGGACGGCGAGCAGTTGTAGGCGAGCATCTGGTCCGGGTACTGAGCGTGGATCGCCTCGGCGAACTCGCGCGCCTGCGCCAGGTCCGGCGTACCGGTCTCCACCCAGATCAGGTCGGCGTACGGGGCGTAGGCCAGGCCGCGCGAGATGACGGGGGCCATGCCGTTGCGCACCCGGTAGAAGCCCTCCGCCGTGCGCTCGCCGGTGACGAACTCGGCGTCGCGCTCGTCCACGTCGGTGGTGAGCAGGTTGGCGGCGAGCGCGTCGGTGCGGGCGATGATCACGGTCGGCACGTCGGCGATGTCGGCGGCGAGGCGGGCCGCGTTGAGGGTGCGGATGTGCTGGGAGGTCGGGACCAGGACCTTGCCGCCGAGGTGCCCGCACTTCTTCTCCGAGGCGAGCTGGTCCTCGTAGTGGATGCCGGCCGCGCCCGCCGTGATCATCGCCTTGGTCAGCTCGAAGGCGTTGAGCGGACCGCCGAACCCGGCCTCCGCGTCGGCGACGATCGGCGCGAGCCAGTCGACAGTGCGGTCGCCCTCGCTGACGGCGATCTGATCGGCCCGCAGCAGGGCGTTGTTGATCCGACGGACCACCTGGGGAACGGAGTTGGCCGGGTACAGGCTCTGGTCGGGGTAGGTGTGTCCGGCCTGGTTGGCGTCGGCGGCGACCTGCCAGCCGGACAGGTAGATGGCCTGGAGCCCGGCCTTGACCTGCTGCACGGCCTGGCCGCCGGTGAGCGCGCCGAGCGCGTGGATGTAGTCCTGCTCGTGCAGCTGGCGCCACAGCCGCTCGGCGCCGCGCCGGGCCAGGGTGGACTCCTCGCGGACGCTGCCGGAGAGCCGTACGACGTCCTCGGCGCTGTAGGTGCGCTCGATGCCCTGCCAGCGGGGGTCGGTGGCCCAGCGCCGCGTCAGTTCCTCGGCCGCCTGCGTGCTCGCCTCTGCCATGGCTGTCACCGTCTCCTCGGTCTTGTTGTGTCTGCCAATCCCGGGTCGTTCTCGACAGGGGTGGCACTGCGTGTCGCTTTATGGGATGCGGCCCGCCGCCGCCCCGGAGGGTGAAGGTGAGCAATGCTGCCGGCGTGAAGGCGCCACCACTGCCGGGATCTCCGACGTCAGGGCAGGAATCGCGCCCCGGGTGCGGGTGGTGCCCGCCGGGTCCGGCGGGCCGCACAAGAACTGTGGCATTGGCACTGAGTGCCATCAAGCGTGGACGCGTGCCAAGTCCTGCGAATCTTCTCGCCGGAGTTTGCCAATCTTGCGAAGGGCTGGACGGGGACCGTTTCCCGTACGCTGACCCGCATGCGTCCCGGGCCCGGAGGAGCACAGGGTGAGCAAGATCTACGCGGGGGTGCGGCTGCGGAGGCTGCGCGAGGAACGCCGGATGAGCCAGGCGGAGCTCGCCCGGGTCCTGGCCATCTCCCCGAGCTATCTGAACCAGATGGAGCACGACTCCCGCCCGCTCACCGTGCCCGTCCTGCTCAGGCTCACGGAGACCTTCGGCGTCGACGCGAGCTTCTTCTCCGAGCGCGACACGGCCCGGCTCGTGGCCGACCTGCGAGAGGCACTGACGGGAGAGATCGCCGCCGCCCGGGTCTCCCCGTCCGACCTCGCCGAGCTGGCCTCACGGATGCCCGAGGTCGCGCAGGTTCTCCTCGATCTCGGCAACCGCAACCAGCAGCTGGCCGAACGGCTCGCGGGGGCGGCCGACGGCCGTGACATCGGTGTGGAACCGCCGCGCTCGCCCCACGAGGAGATCCGGGACTTCTTCTACCGCAGGCAGAACTACCTCCACGACACCGACCTCGCGGCCGAGCGGCTGGCCGCGCGGATCGGCGTCCGGCCCGGTGAGGTGATCGGGGCCCTCACCGCACGCCTCGCGGACGCCCACGGCATCCGGCTCGACACGGAACCGGGCGATCGGCTGCACCATTACGACGAGAGAAGCCGCACCCTCCACCTCTCCGCCCGCCTGCGACCCGGTCGGCGGGCCTTCCGCATGGCGACCCAACTCGCCCTGCTGGAGCACGGCGT
Organism: Streptomyces sp. S3(2020); assembly: GCF_013044505.1. Lineage (GTDB taxonomy): Bacteria > Actinomycetota > Actinomycetes > Streptomycetales > Streptomycetaceae > Streptomyces. Next base: position 35,815 of record NZ_JABERD010000045.1, read on the forward strand.
CGACCTCGACCGCCAGGCCGCCGAGGACTTCGAACCCGGCTCACCCACCCACGCGTTGGCCCGCATCGGCATCGCGCACTACTTCGCCGCCGCGCTGATCCTGCCGTACACCGCGTTCCACACGGCGGCCGAGGACGCCCGCTACGACATCGAACGGCTCTGCGACCACTACGGCCTCGGCTACGAGACCGTCTGCCACCGCCTCAGCACCCTCCAACGGCCCCGGCTGCGCGGCGTCCCGTTCTCCTTCGTCCGCGTCGACCGGGCGGGCAACCTCTCCAAGCGCCAGTCGGCGAGCGGCTTCCACTTCTCGCGGGCCGGCGGCACCTGCCCGCTGTGGAACGTCTACGAGGCGTTCGCCGCGCCCGGCCGCATCCACGTCCAGATCGCCGAAATGCCCGACGGGCAGCGGTACTTGTGGACCGCCCGGGCCGTCACCCGGCACCGCGGGGGCTGGGGCGAACCCGGCCGGACCTACGCCATCGGCCTGGGCTGCGAGATCCGCCACGCCCACCGGCTCGTCTACTCCGACGGCCTCGACCTCGCCAACGCCTCCGCCGCGACACCGATCGGCATGGGCTGCCGGGTCTGCGAACGCCTGGGCTGTTCCCAGAGGGCCGTGCCACCGCTGGGCCGCCCCCTGCTCATCGACCAGAACAGCAGCACGTTCGTGCCGTATCCGGTCCAGGACGACGGAGCCGCGTGACTGTACGGACGACGGGGCCGCGTGACTGTACGGACGACGGGGCGCGACGGTCGCCGAACGGCGTAGAACAACGCAGCGTCCAATAGCTCGGTCCGTCATCGGTGAAACGGCGGAGCCTGCCTCGACTGGAAAGGGCCAGGGAGGATTTGTGCGCCGAACGCGGGTGTCTTGGTGCTGCCACTGTTCTCCTTTCCGGTCGCCTACAGCACCTGCTCGTAATCGACGTGCAACGGCACCCATAAGTGGCGACAGGGCGTGTGCAATGGAGCAGGCGCTTAGAAGGCACCTGCTCTGTCACAACGTTTTCGCCCGTTCAGGGCCGAGTAGTCGATGAGCCGATCCTGGTGATTTCGGTACCGGCGTGGTGGTTTGTCGTGTAGTTCGCCGACGGCAGACATATTGATCCCGGAAGGGACTGGAATCGTGCGGCGAAGCAAGCGAACCTAGATCAGCTCGCGGAAGAGTGTGTGCGTGAGCGGGGCAACATAGCCGACGATCGCCGGTTAGCCAAACCGGCGATTCTCCGGACCATTGGAGAAGTCCGGTCGCCGTGCGATTTGCATGCGATGGCCGGACGGCTGTGTCTATCCCCACCCTCACTCCAAGGAGCTTGCCCATGGCCGCAGTTGTTAGTGAAGGAACGTTTCATCTTTCCGATCGGCAGAGCTTCGCGATCCTGGACTGGGCCGCCGAACGGCCGCAGAGTGGCCTCGTTCTGCGGGCCTTCCTGGCCTCCATCGCTCTCGCGGCACTGCGTCCGGGGGAAGCCCTGGCGCTGCGCGTTCGAGACGTGGAAATCGCAGAAGACGGCGCCACCTGGCTCCTGGTCCACCCTCAGGCACAAGAGCGCCGCGAGAAAGATTCGGACCGCGCGGGCGCCGTACGGCGTGTTCCCGTCTGCCGCGCGTTGGCGGCGATCCTGAAGGAGGAGACAATCCGTCGCGATCTCCACCCGGATGACGCGATATTCGTTCTTGACGATGGACGGCCGCTGACCGCCGAGGTCTACCGGAAGGTCTGGCGGCAAGCGCGGGCGGCGGTTCTGCAAGCGCATGAACTCGACTCGCCGCTCGGCAGGCATGTCTCGGCACTCCGTGACGCACGCATCGCGGCGTGGCTGAAGAACGGCGACCAGACAGCGGCGCACACCCTTGCGGTGGCCGAATGCGCCGGAATGAGCGCTCCCCGCCTCGCAGAACGCTTCGCATACTGCTTTCGCAAGCCGACACGGACCGAAATCCCGTGGGACCGACTCGAAGCCGCCTTGGCCCTTCCTGACCTACCGAGCCAGCCGACTCCAATCGCACGGCGTCCGTAGCGGTACTCCGGGTCGCGGTTTCTCCGCGATTCTTTCCTGCCTCACGGCAGGCAACGGCTGGGCGGAGTACCCGTTTCCGCCCAGCCGGGCTCCCCTCTCCCGTCCCTCACAGAGAACCCCAGATGCCTGCACGATCCTTGCCTGCCTCCACTGCGTCATCCACGGCCGTACGCACGGCATTCCTGACCGTGAAGGACGCCGCCGATTACCTCGGCCTCTCACCCCACACCCTCTACGTCTGGCGCCACCGCCGTCAGGGACCGCCGAGCTTCCGCATGGGACCCCGCGGTCGCGTCATGTACCGGGTGGAAGCCCTCGACGCCTGGGTCCGCGAACAGGAGCAGGCCGACTCCCGCTCCAACCCCGTCCTCAACCCGCTCAGCCTCCGACCTCAGGAGCGTTCCGCCCGCTTCACCACTGCCTGACACGGCCCACTGCGCCGTAGAACGCAGCCGTCACCCCCATTGCAAAGGAGTTCCACCTGGCCGGCTACATAGAAGACCGATGGCTGAAGAAGCGACCGAACCCGAAAACAGGCAAGCGCGACCGCACCGCCATGTACGGCAAGTGCACCCGCTACCGGGTCAAGGGCATCCCCGGTGTCAAGGACCGTTCCTTCGACGCCCTTCAGGACGCCAAAACCTGGCTCGCCCAGGCCCAGACCGACGCACGCCGAGGCGAGTTCGTGGATCCCCGCGACGGAGCCATCTCCCTCAAGGACTACATCGCGACCCACTGGTGGCCTACCCAGAGCGGTGACCCGTCCACCATCGAGCGAATCGAACAGAGGGTCCGCCGGCACATCGTTCCCCACCTGGGGGCTCAGCCGCTCAACGCTATCGGTACGGAAGTCCTGCGTCACTGGAAGAAGCGGCTGGAGAAGGACCTCGGTCCGACCTCGATCCGTCTGGTCTGGGCGACGCTCTCCAGCATCCTCCAGGCCGCGGTCGAGGACCGTCGCCTCGGACGTAACCCATGCCGGTCCAGCACGGTCGGGCCTCCGCCCGCGGCGCCTGGCAGGGTCGAGGCGTGGCCGCCCGAACGGGTCCTGGCGGTACGGGAGGTCCTGCCGGACCGTTACCGGCTCCTCCTCGTGATCGGAGCAGGTCTCGGGCTCCGTCAAGGAGAGGCGCTCGGGCTCTCAGCGGACGACATCGACTTCGAGAAGGAAGTCGTCCACGTCCGGCGGCAGGTCAAGATGGTGCGGGCGAAGCTGTGTTTCGCGCTTCCGAAGGGGCGCAAAGTGCGGGACGTACCGCTGCCGGCCAGCGTGGCACGGGCCATCCGGCAGCACATGAAGGAGTTCGCGCCGGTGCCGGTCACGCTGCCCTGGGACGACCCGACTCCGGCCGAGACGCCGGTGGAGGCCAAGCACCGGCGGCCGAGGACCTACAACCTCCTGGTGACCGGACGCGAGAGGAAAGCCATCAACCGGAACTACTTCAACTCCTACGTGTGGAAGCCCGCGCTGGCCGCAGCGGGCGTGATCGCCCCGCTGGACGAGGGCGGCGCTGACGGTGTTCGTGTGTGGGAGCCGTCCCGGGAGCACGGCTTCCATGCCCTGCGTCACTTCTTCGCCTCTGAGGAGCTGGAGGCTGGCGAATCGATCGTCTCCCTGGCACGCTGGCTGGGGCACTCCGACCCCGGGTTCACGCTGCGGAAGTACTCCCACTTCCTGCCCCGAGCCGGCGCACGAGGCAGTGCCGCCATCGACGCGATCTTCGCGTAGCGACGGCCGCTCGGCAGAGGCCGTGGAGTGTGGCCCGTAGCCCGCCGCAGGCCCAAAGTCCCAGAGAAGTCCCAGAGAAGCCGCCGCACCCCTCCCTGACCCGCTAAGTAGCAGGTCAGACGGGGTGCGGCGGCATCGCCGTATCAGATGTCCCGGAAGATCTCGATCTGCGCCCCGACCGAGTTGAGGCGCTCGGCGAGGTCCTCGTAGCCGCGGTTGATGACGTACACGTTGCGCAGCACGGACGTGCCCTCCGCGGCCATCATCGCCAGGAGGACGACCACGGCGGGGCGCAGGGCCGGTGGGCACATCATCTCGGCGGCGCGCCAGCGGGTCGGGCCCTCGACCAGGACGCGGTGCGGGTCCAGCAACTGGAGGCGGCCGCCGAGGCGGTTGAGGTCCGTCAGATAGATCGCGCGGTTGTCGTAGACCCAGTCGTGGATCAGCGTCTTGCCCTGCGCGGCGGCCGCGATGGCCGCGAAGAACGGGACGTTGTCGATGTTGAGGCCCGGGAACGGCATCGGGTGGATCTTGTCGATCGGGGCTTCGAGCTTGCTGGGGCGGACCGTCAGGTCCACCAGACGCGTACGACCGTTGTCCGCGAAGTACTCGGGCGTACGGTCGTGGTCGAGGCCCATCTCCTCCAGGACCGCCAGCTCGATCTCCAGGAACTCGATCGGCACCCGGCGCACCGTCAGCTCCGACTCCGTCACCACCGCCGCGGCCAGCAGGCTCATCGCCTCGACCGGGTCCTCGGAGGGGGAGTAGTCCACGTCGACGTCGATGGTCGGCATTCCGTGCACGGTGAGCGTGGTGGTGCCGACGCCCTCGACCTTGACGCCGAGCGCCTCCAGGAAGAAGCACAGGTCCTGGACCATGTAGTTGGAGGACGCGTTGCGGATGACGGTGACGCCGTCGTGGCGGGCGGCGGCGAGCAGCGCGTTCTCGGTCACGGTGTCGCCGCGCTCGGTCAGCACGATCGGGCGGTCGGGGGAGATCGAGTGGTCCACCTGCGCGTGGTAGAGCCCCTCGGTCGCGGCGATGTCCAGACCGAACCGGCGCAGCGCGATCATGTGCGGCTCGATGGTCCTCGTACCGAGGTCGCAGCCACCGGCGTAGGGCAGCTTGAAGCTGTCCATGCGGTGCAGCAGCGGGCCGAGGAACATGATGATCGAGCGGGTGCGGCGGGCCGCGTCCGCGTCGATGGCGCCCATGTCCAGCTCGGCCGGCGGCACGATCTCCAGGTCGACGCCGTCGTTGATCCAGCGGGTGCGCACCCCGATGGAGTTGAGCACCTCCAGAAGGCGGTAGACCTCCTCGATGCGGGCGACGCGACGCAGCACCGTGCGCCCCTTGTTGAGCAGCGAGGCGCACAGCAGTGCCACGCACGCGTTCTTGCTCGTCTTGACGTCGATGGCGCCGGAGAGCCGGCGGCCGCCGACCACCCGCAGATGCATCGGGCCCGCGTAGCCCAGGGAGACGATCTCGCTCTCCAGGGCTTCACCGATTCGAGCGATCATCTCAAGGCTGATGTTCTGGTTGCCACGCTCGATGCGGTTCACAGCGCTCTGGCTGGTGCCGAGAGCTTCCGCCAGCTGCGACTGTGTCCAGCCCCGGTGTTGCCGGGCGTCACGGATGAGCTTGCCGATGCGTACGAGGTAATCGTCTGCCATGGGGTTGAGGCTATCTCAGATATGAGATGGCGCATTCCGGGGGGTCCGTCCGGGTGACGGATCTGATGGTGCGTCAACGCCGCCTGGCGTTACGGGTGCGACGCCATCCGAAAGGTCCGGGCAAATCCACCGATGTCGTACGACGTCCTGTGCTGCTGTGGGTGTGCTTCGGCCCGTGCCTGCCGCCGGTGGTGAGGGACCAGGAGCGCCGGTTGATGTTCAGCCGGACGCCCGGGAGGATCCGGAAGCTCTTGCGGAATGTGAGGGGCATCTGTGCCTCCTGTCCGAGTGGCGGAACGTACCTCCCGGTTACCCCGACTTGGCGTACTGATGGCCGAACTCGACGGGCTCTTCGAAGGTGACCGACGTCACCGGTGCGGTGGTGACGACGTACGGGTGCCGTGACACGAGACCGTCCTCGTCCCGCAACTCCAGCACTCCCGCGTCCGGGCACCGCCAGGAGAACCGGGTGACGTACTCCCCGGCGAGGTTGGCCAGCAGGCTCCATCCCCTGCCGTCGGCGCGCAGCTCGAACTCGGACGCCTCCATCACCCCGTACTCGAAGGGGGAGCTGTCCCAGTGGCCGAGGAGCGCTTCGTCCAGGCCGGTGCGCGGATCCGTGGCGTCCCGTTCGGCGATCCAGAGGAGGAACGCGGTGTCGGCGCCGCCGATGTCGACGACGCGGGTGCCGTGCAGAAGCACTCCCAGGCCGTGCTCCTCGTCCCACGGGCACGAGAACGCGACGCCCACATAGGGGACGCGGTCTCGGGAGACCGGGTGGACGTACACGGCGTCGACGCGCACGCCGTCGTCGAGTGCGGAGGCGGCAGCCAGGTCCTGCGGCTGGTCCTGCGGCTCCAGGGTGCGGACCGCGTGGGCGTGGACCGTCCGCCGTGCGGCGCCCAGCAGGGCGGGGAGACGCTCGACCGCCCAGGTCGCCGACGCGAGCTCGGCGTCGTCCAGAGGGTGCTCCTCCCGGCCCTCGGGTGCGTAGTGGAGCGGGACGGGTTCCGTCGGGGCCGCCCAGGCCTCCGGCGGCAGGGTGATCCGTGCCGTCCAGGCGTACGCGTCCTCGTCCCAGGAGAAGTCGGGTCCGGTCACGCCGAGCCCCTGCCCGCGCCGAAGGTCGCGTTCGGCCAGATAATCACCGAGTGAGCCTAGCCGTGTGGGACATCACAAACGGAGGCGGGGCATGACCATTCCGCGCCCGTGTACTAGAGTTATCTCGACATCGAGATATCTGCCTGGCGCACCGCAGCCGCCCGCATCACCCTCGCAGGGGTAAGGCTTACCTAACTTAGCCTTACCTTAGCGGATCGGCCAAGATGCCGTAGCGGCAGGATCGTGGTGAGTACGCGCACATCAATGAAGGAGACTGTCGTGTCGGCGAACAGCTTCGACGCCCGTGCCACGCTGAGCGTGGGCGACGAGTCGTACGAGATCTTCCGGCTGGACCAGGTGGAAGGCTCGGCTCGCCTTCCGTACAGCCTCAAGGTTCTGCTGGAGAACCTGCTCCGTACCGAGGACGGCGCGAACATCACCGCCGACCACATCCGCGCCCTCGGCGACTGGGACTCCCAGGCCCAGCCGTCGCAGGAGATCCAGTTCACGCCCGCCCGCGTGATCATGCAGGACTTCACCGGCGTGCCCTGTGTCGTGGACCTCGCCACCATGCGTGAGGCCGTCAAGGCGCTCGGCGGCGACCCGGCGAAGGTCAACCCGCTCTCCCCGGCCGAGATGGTCATCGACCACTCCGTCATCGCCGACAAGTTCGGCACCAACGACGCCTTCAAGCAGAACGTCGACCTGGAGTACGGCCGCAACAAGGAGCGCTACCAGTTCCTGCGCTGGGGCCAGACCGCCTTCGACGACTTCAAGGTCGTCCCCCCGGGCACCGGCATCGTCCACCAGGTCAACATCGAGCACCTCGCCCGTACGGTCATGGTCCGCAACGGCCAGGCGTACCCCGACACCCTCGTCGGCACCGACTCGCACACCACCATGGTCAACGGCCTCGGTGTGCTGGGCTGGGGCGTCGGCGGCATCGAGGCCGAGGCCGCGATGCTCGGCCAGCCGGTCTCCATGCTCATCCCGCGCGTCGTCGGCTTCAAGCTGACCGGTGAGCTCACCCCCGGCACCACCGCCACCGACCTCGTGCTCACCATCACCGAGATGCTCCGCAAGCACGGCGTGGTCGGCAAGTTCGTCGAGTTCTACGGTGAGGGCGTCGCCGCCACCTCCCTCGCGAACCGCGCCACCATCGGCAACATGTCGCCGGAGTTCGGCTCCACCGCCGCGGTCTTCCCGATCGACGGCGAGACCATCAAGTACCTCAAGCTCACCGGCCGCTCCGAGCAGCAGCTCGCGCTCGTCGAGGCGTACGCCAAGGAGCAGGGCCTCTGGCTGGACCCGCAGGCCGAGCCGGACTTCTCCGAGAAGCTGGAGCTCGACCTGTCGACGGTCGTCCCGTCGATCGCCGGCCCGAAGCGCCCGCAGGACCGTATCGTCCTCGCGAACGCCGCCGAGCAGTTCAAGTCCGACGTACGCAACTACGTCGACACCGCCGACGAGGCCGGCAAGGAGTCCTTCCCCGCCTCCGACGCCCCGGCCGCCGGCAACGGCGTCCCGTCCAACCCGGTCACCGTGACCGCCCCCGACGGCTCGACCTACGAGATCGACCACGGCGCGGTGACGGTCGCGGCCATCACCTCCTGCACCAACACCTCGAACCCGTACGTCATGGTCGCCGCCGCGCTCGTCGCGAAGAAGGCCGTGGAGAAGGGCCTGACCCGCAAGCCGTGGGTCAAGACCACCCTCGCCCCGGGCTCGAAGGTCGTCACCGACTACTTCGACAAGGCGGGCCTCACCCCCTACCTCGACAAGGTCGGCTTCAACCTCGTCGGCTACGGCTGCACCACCTGCATCGGCAACTCCGGCCCGCTGCCGGAGGAGGTCTCCAAGGCCGTCAACGACCACGACCTCGCCGTGACCTCGGTCCTCTCCGGCAACCGGAACTTCGAGGGCCGTATCAACCCCGACGTCAAGATGAACTACCTGGCCTCCCCGCCGCTGGTCGTCGCCTACGCCCTCGCCGGCTCCATGAAGGTGGACATCACGCGCGACGCGCTCGGTGTCGACCAGGACGGCAAGCCGGTCTACCTGACCGACATCTGGCCGACCGAGGCCGAGGTCAACGACGTCGTGGCCAACGCCATCGGCGAGGACATGTTCAACAAGTCCTACCAGGACGTCTTCGCGGGCGACGCCCAGTGGCAGGCGCTGTCGATCCCGACTGGCAACACCTTCGAGTGGGACCCGCAGTCGACGTACGTCCGCAAGCCCCCGTACTTCGAGGGCATGACGATGGAGACCACCCCGGTCTCCGACATCACCGGCGCGCGCGTCCTCGCCAAGCTGGGCGACTCGGTCACCACCGACCACATCTCCCCGGCCGGTGCGATCAAGGCCGACACCCCGGCCGGCAAGTACCTCACCGAGCACGGTGTGGAGCGTCGTGACTTCAACTCCTACGGCTCCCGCCGAGGCAACCACGAGGTCATGATCCGCGGCACCTTCGCCAACATCCGCCTGCGCAACCAGCTCGCGCCGGGCACCGAGGGCGGCTACACCCGCGACTTCACGGTCGAGGGTGCTCCGGTCTCCTTCATCTACGACGCCTCGCGCAACTACATCGACCAGGGCATCCCGCTGGTCATCCTGGGCGGCAAGGAGTACGGCTCCGGCTCGTCCCGCGACTGGGCCGCCAAGGGCACCGCGCTCCTCGGCGTCAAGGCCGTCATCACCGAGTCGTACGAGCGCATCCACCGCTCGAACCTCATCGGCATGGGCGTCCTGCCGCTCCAGTTCCCGGAGGGCCAGAACGCCGAGTCCCTCGGTCTGACCGGCGAGGAGACCTTCTCCTTCACCGGCGTCGAGGAGCTCAACAACGGCACCACGCCGCGCACGGTCAAGGTCACCACCGACACGGGCGTCGAGTTCGACGCGGTCGTCCGCATCGACACCCCCGGTGAGGCCGACTACTACCGCAACGGCGGCATCATGCAGTACGTGCTGCGCAGCCTGATCCGCAAGTAGTCCCAGTAGCCCCAAGTAGTCCCAAGGGGCCTGTGAGGGCCGTGCACCCGGTGACGGGGGCACGGCCCTTCGCCGTACCCGCCCGCGAAAGCCCCAGGTCATCACCCATCCTCAGGTGGAGCACAGGATTCCCTCAGCCCACCGGGACACGATCGGGACATGACTGGCACCGCTGGGTACCGAAACGGCCGCGTCCGCGTGCTCATCGTCGACGACGAGCCCGCGCTCACCGACGTGCTCTCCGTGGCCGTCGAGGAGGCGGGCTGGCGTGCCTATCCGGCGCTCGACGGACAGAGCGCGCTGCGGACCGCGCGCGGCTGCGCCCCGCACGCCGTCGTCCTCGACGGGATGCTGCCCGACCTGGACGGCCTCCAGGTGCTGCGCCGCCTGCGCTACGAGAACCCCAAGCTCCCCGTCCTGATGCTCACCGCCCGCGACGCCCTGGAACACCGGCTCGACGGCCTGGAGGCGGGCGCCGACGACTACGTCACCAAGCCCTTCTCCCTGGAGGAGGTCGTCGTGCGGCTGCGCGGACTGCTGCGCCGGGCCGGGGCCGAACACGCCCGCGCAGACGACTCGGTGCGCGTCCTGGGCGACCTCGTGCTGACCGAGGAGACCCGCGAGGTGCACCGCGCCGGTACGCCGGTCCGGCTCACCGCCAAGGAGTTCGACCTGCTCAGCCTGATGCTGGGCCACCCGCGCCAGGTGCTCAGCAAGGCGCAGATCCTCGACCACGTCTGGAGCACCTCCTTCGACGGCGGCGGCAACCTCGTCGAGGTCTACATCTCCAGCCTCCGCCGGAAGATCGACAAGGGTCGGGCCCCGATGATCCACACCGTGCGCGGCCTCGGCTACACCATCCGCCCGGTGGAGGACGGCAGATGACCGCCCGCCGGCGCCTGCGCTCCCTGCGCACCCGCCTGCTCGTCTTCATCGGCGTCACCCTGGCGGTGGTGTGCGTCGCGATGGCGCTGACCACGGTCTTCGTCCAACGTTCCTACCTGCTCGGCAACTTGGACGACCGGGTCGACAACGCCGCCCAGCGCAGCCTCGGCGGCGCCCGGCTCCACCCCGACCAGGAGAGCAGCCTCGCCTTCCTCATGGAGAGCGGCCACCCCTCCGGCATGCTCGCCGCCCGCCTCGACGACGGCGGCGGCGTCCTCACCGCCGAGGTGGTCGGCCAGGACGCCGCGCCGACGGCCCTGAGCGACACCCAGCGCACCGCCCTCGACGGCATCGCGGCGGACGGCTCGATGCACACCGTGAACGTTCCGGGCCTCGGCACCTACCGGATCACGGCGGTCGACAGCGACGGGGTACGGGTCCTGGCCGGCCTCCCCATGGACGACGTCCAGCAGATGATCAACGGCCTGGTCGTGGTCGAAGCGGTCGTGGCGGCGGCGGGCCTCGCTGTCGCGGGCTGCGTCTGCGCCGTGGTGATCCGCCGCCAGCTGCGCCCCCTCGGCCGGGTCGCCGCCACCGCGGTCGAGGTCTCCCGGGCGCCCCTGGACCGCGGCGAGGTCGCCGCGCTCACCCGGGTCCCGGCCGGGGACACGGACCCCGGGAGCGAGGCGGGCCAGGTCGGTGCCGCGCTGAACCGCATGATCGACCACGTCGAGTCCTCCCTCTCGGAACGCCAGCGCACCGAGGAACGCATGCGCCGCTTCCTGTCCGACGCCAGCCATGAGCTGCGTACGCCCCTGGCCTCCATCGCGGGCTACGCCGAACTGATGAACCGCGGCACGGACCGGATCGAACCGGTACTGGCCTGGCGCCGGGTCTCCGCCGAGTCGGCGCGGATGACGGGGCTGGTCGAGGACCTGCTCCTGCTGGCCCGGCTGGACGAGGGCCGCCCCCTGCAGTCCGCCGAGGTCGATGTGGCCGCGCTGGTCGCCGAGGCGGTCTGGGACGCGCGGGCCGCGGGCGGTGACCATGACTGGCAGCTGGAACTGTGCCTCGACGCCCCGCCCCTGATCGTCGGCGACGAGGGCCGCCTCCACCAGGTGATCGCCAATCTGCTGGCCAACGCGCGGGTGCACACACCGGCGGGGACGCGGGTGGTGGCGGTCGTCGAGGCGAGCGGCGACACCTGCGTCGTTCGCGTCCGCGACGACGGCCCGGGCATTCCGCCCACCCTCCTGCCGACAGTCTTCGAACGCTTCACCCGAGCGGACGTCTCCCGGACCCGCAGCGGAGGGCTGGAGGGCGGTTCGGGTCTGGGGCTGGCCATCGTGGCGGCGATCACGGCGGCGCACGGGGGGCGGATCGATGTGCGGAGCGAGCCGGGGCGTACGGAGTTCCGCATCGAGCTGCCGCTCGCGGGCGAGAGCGTGGGGGTGCTGAGCCATGTCAACTCGCCAAGAACTGTGAGCACTTGAGCCAACAGATACTCAAGATGGTTTGTGGGGAGGGTAGTTGGGAACGCCGACGAAGCGGCCACTTGATGTGAGACGTGGCGGTCGCAATGACGTATGGCATATCGACAGGTTCGGGTATGGCTGTGGCGGGCTGGGATCACTTACGCTGAACAATTAGTAGCTGTGCGTAGTCTTGCGGGTGCCATGTGTGGTTCTTTGGCTTGACGTTCGGGGGCACTTGCCTGCGGTGGTGCTCGACCGCCTACTAGCATGGATGGGCACTGCCCAGGCGTATCGGGGGAGCGGGAGGGCTGAGGTGGTGCATAGGGGGAAACCCTTGTGGCGCAGGAGCAGCAGGTGTGGCAATGAGTCGGAGTGCGTGGAGGTCGCTGTGTGTGAGGACCGAGTGCTCGCCCGTGACTCCAAGGAACCCCGTCGTTCGCCTCTGCGATTCACCGCTCCCGTCTGGACGCGGTTCCTTCGTGCGGTGAACCAAGGGGCGTTAGAGGGTTCGTGATGTTGTTGAACAGCCATCGGCATTAGGTAGGGGGCCTGTATGGGAGCCGAGGCATCTGCGGTGCAACATTCGGGGAAGAAGAGGGGGAAACGGGAGGCGCTCATCGGTGGCGCCCTGGCCTTCGCGCTCGCTGCCGGTGCGCTGGCGACGCTGGCTGCCGCCCTCGCCTCCCTGCTCGTCGACAGCCTGCTCGCCAAGCGGATCCTGTGGGTGACCGTGGCAGTCGGCGTGTCCGTGGGGGCGGGAGTGTGGAAGGCCGGTCACGTCATGGTGACGTCATCTGGTTCGGGTCGCCTCCCGGAGGGGTCTGGGACGCGGACGCCGCGGTAGGTGTGCCGGCCGCGCGGCGGCGCTTGAACCACCGTGTCGCCAGGCCGGTGAGTCCGGACGCGCAGAGGAACGTGAGCACGGCTGTGCCTATTCGCGACCACGGCAGTTCCAGGTCTCCGGCCGCCTGGATGATCACCACCATCGCCCCGACCACGATCGCGAGGGCGACCAGTGCGAGTATGCCGAGCCGCGTCATGAGCCTCAGCTTCACGGCGCCGCGGGCGTTCTCGATCTGGACCAGGCGGTCCGTCTCGGACTGGTTCTTGATGGCCTGTGCTTTGAGCTCCTCGTCGTTCAGTCCTGCCGCTCCGCCGAGCAGAGTGGTGACCCACTGCTGTAGGCCCTGAGATATCGACCTGACGACCACGTCGGTCCTCCCCTGGCTTCACCGCCAGCCATGGGCGCCGCAGATCTAGCGGGCCCCGAGGTCTTGCTTGATGCGATCGATCAGGTCACGGGACTCGGCGTCGCCGAGCGCCAGTTCCGCGATCGTGTGGAAACACTCCTGGTAACGGGCCAGCAGTTCCAGGTCCTCGCCGCCGGTCATGCTGCCGGCGGCATGCTCCAGATACAGCAGATCGTCGTCGTCGGGGAAGCTCAGCAGAACGAAGCTGCCCAGAGTGCTGTAGTGCGCCCCGGCCTCGAACGGCAGGACGCGGAGCGTGATGCCGTCACGGGTGCCGAAGTCGAGCAACTGATCCAACTGCCCATCCAGGACTTCCTTTCCGCCGATCTGTCGTCGCACCGCGGCCTCGTCCAGGACGAACGTGGTGACCGGGCCGCCGGAGGCGTCGAACATCCGCTCCTGCCGTTCCATCCTCAGGTCCACGACCCGCTCGGCCCGCTCGGGCGCGAGGCCGCGGGGGGCCAGGAGCGCCTCAGCGTACGAACGGGTCTGCAGATGGCCGGGGACGACGATGGGGTGGTACGTGTGCAGGGACACGGCGGCGCTCTCGTAGCCCAGGTACTGGGCGAACTGCGGGGTGACCACGTCGTGGTACTTCGACCACCAACTCGCCCCTTTGCTGCCCCGGGCCGCCTGCTCGAGTTCGTCCACCTCGCCAGGGTCGGTGATGTGATAGAGCGTCACCAACGCGCGCAGATCGCTGACAGACACGCTGACCGTACCCGTCTCCACCCGGATCAGTTTCGACTGGGACCACTCCACCTGTTCGGCTGCCTCGCGCTGAGTCAGACCGGCGCGCTCGCGCGCCTGTCGCAGTGCGAGACGTAGTTTGCGCCGGTTCAGACTGGGGTCCACGGGGGTCATCGCCGCTCCTTCGCCCGTGCACGTACCCTGAACCTGATCGGCCATGCACAGAAAGTTCCTAGCTCTTGGCTCCTCCCATTATGCCTCTAGCAAAGAGGATAGAGCTGAAAGCCCCTGGCGCGTTCGCGGGGTGGTGCCGATGAGGCGGCGTCGGCTCCATGAGGACCTTTGAGCTGCGGCCGTGCGATCCGGACTCCGCGTAGGAGAGAACGTCGGAACGGGTGTGTGTGCTCCGAAGAGGCGTACTCCGGTTCCGAGGTGTCGAAGCGTGGGGGCTCGAAGGGCGCACGAAATCCCCTCCAGGTGCGCCGAGTTGCGCTAGGCGCACGAAAACGGCGCTCGAGGTGTACGACCTGAGACCGAGGGGTTCGCGCACTTCCGGTGAGGCCATCGAGACGGAAGGCGACCGCTGTTCAAGGAGCCGGCCCGGACGCCGACACATGACGTGATTGTCCGCACGGAGACACAGTCACCCGAACGTGCGGGGGCGCGCTATCGACAGTCCACCCTCACGCGCCACCCGTTTACAGCCGCCCCCATCCGCGCTAACTTCCGCAACAGGCGGGGTGGGAGCGCTCCCATGCGGATGGACCGGAACCCACCCCCAAGGAATCCCCACCCCGCTCATCCGCACACACGCATCCGCACGGCCCGTACCTCAAGGAACGGACTGGACTGTCATGATCCTGACAAAGTCAGCGGCGTCCCCGCGGCGCCGATTAGCGCTCCCCACCCGCGCCAGAGCCCTCTTCCTCGTCCTGGTCTCGCTGCTCGCCACGATCCCGGCCATCACGCTGGTGATGTCGACCGGTGGCGAGGCGGAGGCCCACGGCACCCCCATGAAGCCCGGCAGCCGTACCTTCCTGTGCTGGCAGGACGGGCTGACCGACACCGGTGAGATCAAACCGGTCAACCCGGCCTGCAAGAACGCGCAGGCGGTCAGCGGCACCACGCCGTTCTACAACTGGTTCTCCGTACTGCGCTCGGACGGCGCCGGCCGCACCCGCGGCTTCGTGCCGGACGGCGAGCTGTGCAGCGGCGGCAACACCAACTTCACCGGCTTCAACGCCGCCCGCAACGACTGGCCGTTGACCCACCTCACCTCGGGCGCGACCGTCGACTTCTCCTACAACGCCTGGGCCGCGCACCCGGGTTGGTTCTACGTCTACGTCACCAAGGACGGCTTCGACGCGACCCGGACCCTCACCTGGAACGACATGGAGGCCCAGCCCTTCCTCTCCGTCGACCACCCGCCGCTCAACGGCAGCCCGGGCACGGTCGAGGCCAACTACTCCTGGTCCGGGCAGCTTCCGGCGAACAAGTCGGGCCGTCACATCATCTACATGGTGTGGCAGCGCTCGGACAGCGCGGAGACCTTCTACTCCTGCTCCGACGTGGTCTTCGACGGCGGCAACGGCGAGGTGACGGGGATCCACGAGCCCGGAAACCCGACCGAGCCCGTACCGGGCACCTGCACCGCCACCCGTAGGACGACCGGCAGTTGGAACGGCGGCTACCAGTCCGAGGTGACCGTCACCAACTCCGGTGACGTCCCGATGCTGGGCTGGATGGTCGACTGGACCCTTCCCGCGGGCCAGACGGTGAACAGCCTCTGGAACGGCAACCCGACGTACAACGGCCAGGCGGTGATGGTCCACAACGCCGACTGGAACGGCTCGTTGAGTCCGGGGCAGAGTACGACGTTCGGCTACGTCGTCTCCGGCACCGGCGGTGATACGGCGACGGCCCTGCCCTGCCGGGTCGGCTGAACGCCCCAGCACAGAAGCGCCGGAACCGTGGTGACGGTTCCGGCGCTTCAGGTGACCTCAAGTCAGCGCGGAGTCGGCTCAGTTCAGGCCGGTCGACGACTCGAGCAGGGTGGTCTCGGCGTCATCTCCCTCAAGGGAGTAGATCATCACGCCGGCCAGACCCTTGTTCTTGATGTACTGCCGCTTGGCCGTCATCGACTTCGGGGTCTCGATGCTGAAGAACGTGCTGCCGTCGTACATCCAGGTCGTCTTGGTCCTGCTGTCCCAGAAGACGGTGCTGTCGGTCAGCTTGCCCGCCGTCTTGAGCTCCTTGTAGAAGGCGACGCCCGGCGCCTGCGAGTACGGATACGCCGCCGGAGATGCGGTCGCCGGCTGGTAGAGCCCGTTCTTGCCGCCGTTCGCCACCCCGGCCCAGCCACGGGCGTAGAAGGGCACCCCGAGGGTGATCTTGCTCGCCGGGAAGCCCTTGCCGAGGTACGTCGTGATGGCGTCGTCCGAGGTCATGCCGGTCCCGTCGGCCGGGTCCGCCGAGGAGCGGTACAGCGGGGCGTTGAAGTTGGTCGGTCCCGCTCCCTCCCAGGCGCCGTGCATGTCGTAGGTCATGATGTTGCCCAGGTCCAGGTACGAGGCGATCTGCCCCACCTCGACCTTGCTGATCTTGCTCGGACCGGCCGGCAGCGCCGCGGTGAGCAGCTTGCCGGAACCGAGCTGCGGGCGGAACTCGGCGAGCAGGGCGGTGAAGTTGGCCGTGTCCGCGGCGCTGTAGTGGTTGCCGGTGTGGCCGTCGGCGCTGGCCGGGAACTCCCAGTCGACGTCGATGCCGTCGAAGACACCCGCGGCGGCGCCGTCGCCACCGGCCGGGTCGTCACCGAGCTTGGGCAGGTCGCCCTTGATGAACATGTCGACGCAGGACTTGACGAACTTCTTGCGCGAGGCGTCGGTCGCGGCGGCGTCCGAGAAGTACTTCGAGTACGTCCAGCCACCGAGCGAGACCAGCACCTTGAGGTTCGGGTGCTTCGCCTTGAGCTTCTTGATCTGGTTGAAGTTGCCCTTCAGCGAGTCGCCCCACGAGTCGGCGACGCCGTCGACGCTCTCCTCGGCGGTGAAGCCCTTCTGGTAGTCGGCCCAGGCGTCGCCCGCGCCGTCGTTGGCGTCGCCGTTGCTCTCGTCGCTCGAACCGGCCTTGTTCGCCGCCATGCAGGTCAGGTTGACCGGATCGATGTTCTGGAAGGCGTAGTTGAGCTTGGTCAGCTTGGCGGCGGTGCCGTTCTGGTCCATCGTCTTCAGGGTGTAGTTGTTGGCGTAGATCGACCAGGAGTTGAAGTACGCCACCCGCTCACCCGGCACACCCGCCTCGGAGCCGGACTCGTCCCAGTCGAGGGCCTCGGTGCTGGTGTCACCGACGTTGGGCAGCCGCCAGGCGTCGACACCGTTGCTGGTGCTGTTGAACAGCAGGAAGTCGGAGACCTTGTCGACGTCGAGGTCGGCGAAAGCGCCGACGGAACCGCCGAACGCGTCGCCGGAGCGCACGGTGCCGAGCGACTCCCAGCCGGCGATGTCGGCCGCGGCGGCCGTCTCGGCCGTGTCCGCCGTGTCCGCCGTACGGACCAGCTGGGTCGACACCGAGGACGTGGAGCTCCAGGAGCCGTCGCCGGTGTTCTTCCACGCGAGCACGTCGCCGGTCATGTACTGGACGACGACCGTGTCGGCGAGGCCGTCGCCGGTGATGTCGGTGAAGTAGAGCTGCCCGACCGGGCCCTCGGCCGGGTGTGTGAAGCCGGAGATCTCGTCCCAGTCGCCGGGGCTCGGGATCCCGGTCGCCGTGTTCTCCCAGGCGGTGACGAAGTTGTTCCGGTCCACGAGGAGGAGGTCGTCGTCCTTGTCGCCGTCCATGTCGGCGAAGATCGGCTCGCCCACACCGAGGTCGTTGGCGACGATGACCGGGGCGGCCCACTTGATGTCGGTGCTGGTGGACTCGTTGCGCCAGACGCGCATGGCGGCGAAGCCCGTGCCGGACTCGCTCGCGCTCAGGAAGTTGACGAGGTCGTCGCGGCCGTCGCGGTCGAGGTCGCCGAAGTACGCCGTCTTCGGCAGCTCGGTGGCGGCGGTCGGTGCGGTGTCGCCGAGCGGATGCCACACCCGCTCGCCCCCCGACCCGCATCCGGCGTTCACCCAGGTGTAGAGCCGGCCGTCCGCTCCGCTCATGGTGCGGTCGCCGTCACCGTCACCGTCGAGATCCATGAACCGGGTCTGCGAACTGTCCGCGCTGTCCACGATCTGCCCCAGCGAGGTCCACTCACTCGCCGATCCTTCGCCTGCCGGGTCACGGCAGATGCCGGTGGCGTCGACGCCGGAGCGCAGCCATTCCGGAAGGTATCCCTCGATCTTGTTGAGGACCTCCTCGACCTTGTCGGCTCCTCCCGAACGACCGATCAGGGCCTCAATGGTCCGAGCCACCTTGACGATGAAGTTCTTGACCGTTCTGAACCACACCAGAGCCTGGTCCGTGCCGGCCCAAGTGATCAGGAACACCGTCATGCCCGCGGTGATGGACTTCCCGATGTTCTTGCTCCACTCTTCGGAGTCGTTCAGCTTGCCGTCGGCCCATTGGTTGAAGAAGCCGTTCGAGAACTCCGCCATGAACGCGCCGACACCGGCACACGCGGGGACCGGACCGCCCATCCGCGAGCAGAGCTTGCCCGCGGCGACACCGATCACGATGGCACCCGCGACGATGCCCACACCCTGCCAGAACGACGCGTCCGCCTCGACTTCGGGCGCCTTGGCGGTGATGGTCACGACCGTGCCCTCGACCGTCCAGTCGTGCTCGAAGTCGACGTACCTCAGATCGGGCAGGACGTCGTGCAGCCGACCCTCGGTCTGTGCCTCCAGCACATCGCTGAGGGTGTCTCCCGACGTGTCGATCTCGGTGAACTTCTCGCGGACCGCGTCGGCCAGTTCCGTGTCCTCGACGTCAAAGGTGATGACCTGCTCGGTGGCCGTCGTCTCTGCCCGAGCCGGAGGCGGATCGATGCCGCCGAGCAGCAGGGCGGCGGTCGTGAGGGTCGCGACGAGGGTCAGTATTCGGCCGGTTCGAGCATGCCGGCGCCAGGGGGAGATGCTTGACGCATCGTCTGTTCTTCGTGGGGGAAAAATCACTGCCAGAGCCTAACGGCGGTGTGTTGTCGCTTTATTGCTCAGCGGACAAGGACCGGCATGGCCACCTACGACACCCTCGGCACGACCTACGCCCGCACCCGGCGCCCCGATCCGCGCATCGCCGCACGGATCCACGCCGCCCTCGGCGACGCCACGGACGTGGTCAACGTCGGTGCGGGCACCGGATCCTACGAACCGTCACGGACCGTCCTCGCGGTCGAGCCCAGCCAGGTCATGATTGCCCAACGTCCGCCGGGTGCCGCCCCCGTCGTGCGGGCCGTCGCCGAACACCTGCCGCTGCGGGACGGCGCCGCCGACGCGGTCATGGCTCTGCTCACGGTCCACCACTGGACCGACCCGGTGGCCGGGATCGCCGAACTGCGCAGGGTCGCCCGCCGACGCGTCCTCGTACTGACCTGGGACCAGCGTGTGTTCCGGGAACGGTTCTGGCTCGTCCGGGAGTACCTCCCCGAGGCCGCCGCGTTCGACGACGACCGCGCGATCCCGATCGACCGGCTGTCCGAACTGCTCGGCGGGGCCCGCGAGTTGCCGGTGCCGGTGCCCCACGACTGCGTGGACGGATTCGCCGCCGCGTACTGGCGCCGCCCCGACGCCTATCTCGACCCCCAAGTGCGCGCGGGCATCTCCCTGTTGTCCCAACCCGGCGAGGACACCCTCGCCCCCGGCCTGGCCCGCCTCGCCGACGACCTGACCACCGGCCACTGGCACACCCACCACACCGACCTCCTCAACCGCGAGGCCATCGACGTCGGTTACCGACTATTGGTGACGGACCACTGAGAAACGTCCCCGCGCGGGCTACGGGAGTTGACCGGGCCGGAACCCCGCGCGATCAGCGGCCCGATCCGGGGGATCGGCTGCCACCGGCCGCCCGAGGTCGGCGACCGGTCTCACACCGGATAGGACGCCTGGAACGCCAGTCGCGCATCCGCCCCCTCGCCCACCGACGTCAGCAGGTCGTCGAGCTCCAGGAACTCCTCCCACACCGTCCGGCCACTCACCTCGGCCAGCTTTCTGACGAGCAGGTCCTCCAGTTCCGGGACCCGCTTGTTCTTCCAGATCTTGTCGGCGAGGCTCACCAACAGGTCCTCGGTGTCGAGGTCCGGCAGGGTCCAGGAGGCGTGGGTGGCGGCGAAGCGGGCCAGGTGAGGGGCGATGCCGTGGGACAGGAGCAGCTCGCGGCCGGCCTCCTCGTGGGCCGAGCCCGGGCCGGAGAGCTCGGCGGCGTGGAGCGTCTTGCCGATGTCGTGCGTGGCCGCGCCGAACAGCACCGCGTCGCGGTCGAGGGGAAGCGCCGGATGCCGTGGCGACACCCACTCGACGATCTCGTACGCCACGTCGTGCACCGCCCTCAGATGGGCGGCCAGTCGCGGCGGCGCGTCGACCTTCCGCAGCAGCTCCGCCGCCCGGTCCGGCAGCGGGCGCAGCGGTGGACGGCCGGGGTCGCCGAGGGCGCGGAGGAGGAGGCCGGTGGAAGTCACCCGCACAGGGTAGGGGCGCGGGCGCACCTAGGGGTCCGGACCCGTGAAGGCGGGGTGGCCTGTGCGGACCCGGTGGACAGCTCCACCGGGTCCGCCGGCCGGGCAGGAGAACGGGGGGAGTCCCTGCCCGGGTGTCGGTTGGTCCGTGGCGACAGACACCGCGTCCTCGGACAACGTTGTCTAGTGGTCTAAACCTCACTCTATCGTGTCAATGGACGGCGAAGTCAAGCGAGTTGGAGTTGGCCCGACCGGGTGGCGTCGCCGCGTGGCAGAACCCCCGCCCCGCCGCCCCCCGCCCCCCGGGCCGCCCTGGCGCCCCCCCCCACCCCCCACGCCCGCCACCCCGCCCCCACCTCCACCTCCCAGCCCACCGCCCGTCCGGCCCCCTCCCCCCCCTCCACCTTTGTCGCCTGCCTCCCGCCCCCCCCCCTCAC
>NZ_JABERD010000046.1 GCF_013044505.1 Streptomyces sp. S3(2020)
CGGCTCGGGGCGCGGGCGGGGGGGGCGGCGGCGGGTCCGGTCGGCGGCACCGCCGGGTGCGGGACGGGGGCTGCGCTCCGCTGGGGTGGAAGGTGAGCACATGGCCCGCGGTGGTCGTCCCGGGCGCGGGGGGCGCCCCGGCGGCGGCGCACACCGTGCCGCTGAGCGCGCGGTGACTGGCGACGGTGCTGTGGGGGCGGGAGCGGGGGGCGGGGCGATCAGCGGCATGGTGTGCACCGGTGTCGGGTCGGGTACCGGGGCCGGGACCGTCACCTCGGGGCCTGTGATCTCCTGCCACACCGCCGGTCCGCCACCCGCGTCCGCGTCGCGGCCCAGTCGCTGTCGGCACCACTCGACGACCTCGGCGAGGGTGGCGCGTTCCTGGGGGGCTCTGGCGAGGCATCGCTCGATGAGGGGCCGGAGCGAGTCGGGGAGGCGGGACAGGTCGGGTTCGGAGTGGACGATCCGGTAGAGGATCGTGGCCGAGGGGCCGTCCCCGTACAGGGGTGAGCCAAGAGCCGCGAAGGCCGCGGTCTGGCCCAGCGCGAAGACGTCCGTCGCCGGTGTGATGTCGCCGGCGACCGCCTGCTCGGGGGCCATGAACTGCGGCGTGCCGACGGCGGCGCCCGTGGCCGTGTACGCCGTGGTGTCGGCGGCGAGGGAGATACCGAAGTCGATGACCCGGGGGCCGTCGGCGGCCAGGAGGACGTTGGACGGCTTCAGGTCGCGGTGGACTATGCCCTCGCCGTGGATGGCCTGGAGCGCCTCGGCCACGCCCGCCATCAGCCACAGCACGGCAGGCACCGGCAGCGGGCCGCGCCGGTGGACGGCTTCCGCGAGGGAGGGTCCGGGGACGTAGACCGTGGCCAGCCAGGGCGGACGGGCGTCCGCGTCGGCGTCGATGAGCTCGGCGGTGTAGGCGCCCCGCACCCGCCGGGCCGCCTTGATCTCCCGGCCGAAACGCCGCCGGAAGTCCGGGTCGTCGGCCAGCTCCGGGCGTACCACCTTGATCGCCACGGGTCGGCCGCCCGCCGTGTGCGACAGATAGACCCGACCCATGCCACCCGCGCCGAGCCGGGCGGCGAGACGGTAACCGGCCACCACGGGTGGATCGTCCACCTGAAGTGGCTGGAACACGTCAGCCGCGTTGTTCACCTGTCCCCCTGATCCCCTGATCCCCTGTCGCGACGATCCGATCATCCGTGCGACAGCGGCAGCTTAAAGGGTCTTCAAGTGCTGGTCGTCAAGGTTGGATGAGTGAGCGTAACCATGCGTGAGTGAGTGTCGTTGTCTGAGCATGAATCTCACGGAATGGGCGAAGGCGCAGGGCGTGCATCCGCAGACCGCGTATCGCTGGTTCCGTGAGGGGACGCTGCCGGTACCGGCTCAGCGGGTCGGACCACGCACGATCCTCGTGAACGTAGGCCTCAATGCCGCGCCCGAGGCGATTGGCGGGCTGGGCCTGTACGCCCGTGTCTCCTCCCAGGACCAGAAGACCGACCTGGAACGGCAGGTCGCCCGGCTGTCCCGGTGGGCGGAGCAGGCCGGCCACCGAGTGGTGCGGGTGGAGGCGGAGATCGCATCCGGTATGAACGGGGCGCGACCCAAAGCCAAGCGCCTGTTGGCCGATCCGGACGTGACCACGGTGGTGGTCGAGCACAAGGACCGACTGGGCCGGGTGAGCACCGAACTTGTCGAAGCCACCCTGTCCGCACATGGGCGCCGCCTCGTGGTCCTTGAGGACGGCGAGGTCGAGGACGACCTGGTGCGCGACATGGTGGAGGTGCTGACCTCGTTCTGTGCTCGCCTGTACGGTCGCCGGTCGGCGAAGAACCGGGCCCGCATGGCTTTGGAGGCCGCCGAGCATGGCTGACTCCGCACTGCGCACGATTGAGGCGCCGTTCGTTGCGCCGGGCCCGTCCGGGGTGGCGATCCGCACCAGCATCAAAGGCATGTCCCAGCGGGACCATGAGGTGCTGCCCCTGGTGGGCGCACACCTGGGTTCGCTTGCTTCCGCCGACTTCAAGACACGTTGCCGGGCGGGCACCGATCACAACAGCGACGAGTGGGCAGAGCGTAAACGGGCCCTGACCAAGGAGTCATCCTCGCGCTGGGCCGGGAGCATCACCAAGGCCACCCACGACCAGTGGGGCCTGGCGCGCCGTGCCCAACTCGCCCACATTCACAGCCTTGAGGACGGAGTGCGCACGATTGCGCACCGCCTGTCCCAGCCTGTCGGGGCAAAGGGTACGAGGCGGACGCCAGGCGGCTACTGCACGAAGCAGGAGTGGTTCCAAAAGACCCGGCGACTGCATGTTCTGGAAGACCGGCTGGAACGCGAGCGGTCCGACCGTGAGGCCGGTGTCGTGCACGTGGCGCGGGGAGGAAAGCGCCTGGCCCGAGCCCGGCACAATCTGGAAGCCGCCCAGCTCACCAAGGACGAGTGGCGCAGACGCTGGGATGCCGGACGCTGGTTCCTGCACGCAGACGGGGAGTCGGGTAAGCGTTTGGGGAACGAGACCATCCGTGTCAGCTGCGACGGCGAGGTCAGCATCAAGCTCCCGGCTCCGCTGGCGCACCTGGCCAACGCCGCTCGCGGCCGGTACGTGCTTGACGGCCGGATTGGTTTCCGGCACCGCGGCGAAGAGTGGGCCGACCGCGTATCGGCGAACCGTGCTGTCGCCTACCGCATCCACCTGGATGTGGACCGGGGCCGCTGGTACCTGACCGCGTCGTGGACGATCCCGCCGGTCCGGACCGTTGCCTTGACCGTAGCCAGGGCGCACGGGCTCATCGGTGTGGACACCAACGCCGACCACATTGCAGCGTGGCGTCTGGATGAGCACGGCAACCCGACGGGTGAGCCCCGCCGATTCTTCT
Source organism: Streptomyces sp. S3(2020) (assembly GCF_013044505.1). Classification (GTDB taxonomy): domain Bacteria; phylum Actinomycetota; class Actinomycetes; order Streptomycetales; family Streptomycetaceae; genus Streptomyces. The sequence continues at coordinate 2,881 of NZ_JABERD010000046.1, forward strand.
ACGACTTCGACGGACCGGCCACCTACCGGGACGCCCAGGTGAGGCACGCCCTCACCCGCCTCCTTCGCTGGGCGCGGCGCGAAGGCGTCTCCATCGCGATCGAGGACCTGGACTTCGGCGCGGAGAAGACGCGGGAGAAGCACGGCCGCAGGAAGCGGTTCCGTAAGCTGATCTCGGGCATGCCCGTCGCCAAACTGCGGGCACGGCTGGTATCCATGGCCGCCGAACTCAGCATCACCATCATCGTCGTCGACCCCGCCTACACCTCCCGCTGGGGCGCCGAGCACTGGCAGAAGCCCCTCAGCAGCAAGAACCGCAAGACCACCCGCCACGACGCCGCCGGCGTCGCGATCGGGCGACGCGCTCTCGGGCACCGTGTCCGGCGACGGACGGCACCGCCCCCACACGACCAGAGTGATCGTGTGGGGCATCGGACCGTCCAGGCCGGACACGGCTCGCGCGGGCGCGAGGAAACCCGCCCCCGCATCCCCGGACCACGGACACGATCCGTGTCGCCGGACGCGGCGCGAACGCGGGTGACCAGCGCATCCACAACCGTTCGGGATGCGCCAGTTGACCAGGGCTGGGCCCAATACCCACTCCTGCTCACTGATCAGGAACGGTTTTCTGTGCCCGCTGACCACGGTCGGGACCGAAACCGTCCAGCCCGGCCGCCCACCTGATCCCGCCCAGCAGATGCGCCCGGAAGTCGGGGTCCTCGTACGCCTCGGCGGCGTGGCCGAGCGCCGTGTAGAAGACCCGGCCCCTGCCCTGCTCGCGGCACCAGACCAGCGGGTGGTCGTCACCCATGCCACCCCCGCCGTACGACGACTCGTCGGCGCGGGCCAACACCCGTACCGTGCCACGGGGGTTGGTGCGGAAGTCGTACCACTCGTCGGTGAAGTCCCATACGGCGGGCAGATGTCGGGTGGCCGGGTGGTCGTGGTCCTCGACGACGGCCTTGCCGGGCTGGTGGTCGGGGTGCCGGTCGAAGCGGGCGCCCAGCAGTTCGCCGTAGTACGGCCAGTCGTATTCGGTGCAGGCCGCCGCGTGTACGCCTACGAAGCCGCCGCCCGACTCGACGTAGGAGGCGAGCCGTTCGCGGCCGGCCGGGGTGAGGACCTCGCCGCTGGTGGAGAGGAAGAGGATCGCGGCGTACCGCTCCAGGGGCTGCTCCACTGCCGTCGGGTCCTCGCTCGCGTCGACCTCGAAGCCACCGAGGGTGCGTACGGCGGCGATGGCGGCCGGGATGGAGTCGTGCCGGTAGCCGGTGGTGCGGGTGTAGACGAGCAGTCGGGGCGTCATGGCTTCGACCCTATGCCGCGCGCGGTCCGGGTCCCGGCCAAGTGATCAAGCCCGAAAATTTCGCGGACGACGGCACGCCGGCCCGCGCGTGAGACGACACGCCGTCGCGCAACTGTTCCTTCACGGAGGCCGGTCTGCGTAGCCTCGGCTGCACGATGAACACCATTCCCGCACGACTTGACCATCTTGTGCTCGCAACTCCCGATCTGGCGGCGACAGTTGCCGACTTCACCCGGCGGACCGGGGTGGCGCCCGCTCCCGGCGGGGTGCACATCGGGTTCGGCACCCGCAACTACCTGGTGTCGCTGGGTGGTACCGGTTATCTGGAGATCATCGGGCCGGACCCGGAGCAGCCCGAGCCGCAGGGTCCGCGCCCCTTCGACGTGGACACGCTGGCCGCGCCCCGCACGGTGACCTGGGCGATCAGTCCGCCGGACCTGGACGCGGCGGTCGCGGCCGCCCGGGCCCGGGGGTACGACCCGGGCGCGGTGCATCCGATGAGCCGTCGCAGACCGGACGGCACCCTGCTGGAGTGGCGGCTGACGGACGGCGAGACCCAGCACCCCTCCGGTCTGGTGCCGTTCCTCATCGACTGGGGCACCGCGGTCCATCCCTCCGCGTCGGGGCTGCCCGCCACTCCCCTGCTGGCGCTGTCCGCGACCGCGCCCGACCCGGACGAGATCCGCGGTCTGCTCGCGGCCCTGGACACCGAACTCACGGTCACCGAGGGGCCGGTGGGGCTCTCCTTCACGGTGGACACCGCGCTGGGGCCGGTCCGCTTCGACTGACCACGGGCACCGTCCGTGGTCGAGGACACGTCCGATTCCTTCAAGACCTGGCGCCCCCGCCCTGCCTACGGTGGCCGCATGACTCCACGATTCGATGCCATCGGCCTGATCGTCTCCGACATGGCCGCCTCCCTCGCCTTCTACCGCCGCCTGGGGTTCGAGTTCCCCGAGGGCTCCGAGCAGGAGGGGCATGTCGAGGCACAACTCCCGGGCGGACTGCGGCTGTTGCTGGACACCGAGGAGGTGGTGCGGTCCTTCCACACGGGCTGGCAGGCACCGGCCGGCGGCGGTCGCACGGCGCTGGCCCTGCGCTGCGACAGTCCCGGCGAGGTGGATTCGGTGTACGAGGAGCTGGTGGGCGCCGGTCACCACGGCGAGCTGAAGCCGTGGGACGCGGTCTGGGGCCAGCGGTACGCGAGCCTGCTCGATCCGGACGGCAACGGCGTCGACCTGTTCGCGCCGCTACCGGCGGCCCAGTAGCTCGGTCAGCGGCACACCGGCCAACTCGCGGACGTCCCGGGCCAGATGAGCCTGGTCGGCGAAGCCGGCGCGGATCGCCGTCTCCGCGTACGACACCCCGCCCCGGGCCAGGCCTAGCGCCCGCTGCAATCGCAGCACTCGGGCCAGGGTCTTGGGGCCGTACCCGAACGCGGCGAGGCATCTGCGGTGCAACTGGCGGGCGCCGAGAGCGAGTTCGTCGGCGGTGGCGGCGACCGGCCGGCCCGCGTCGAGGGCGTCCACGACATGTCGTAGCAGAGGATCGCCGGGTTCGGCATCGGCCGCCCGCCCCAACGCCACCTCTTCGAGCCCGCTCGCCGGATCAGCGGCCGCGTTCACGCGCGCGGTGAGCCTGCGGACCTCGGCGGCCGGCCAGAGGTCGGCGAGGTCGACGCGCCGGTCGAGCAGCTCGCGGGCGGGAACGCCGAGCAGCGCGGGCGCGGTACCGGGCGCGAAGCGAACCCCGGCCCACGCGCTCGGCGCGCCTTCGGTGACGTACGCGCGCGTGTCGGGCCCGGCGACGAGCAGCCGTCCTTCGTGCCAGAGCAGATCCATGCACCCGTCGGGCAGGACGCGCCCGGGCCCGTCGGAGGACGGCTGATTGGTCCAGACGACGGCACCGTCGAGTCGGGAAGCCCGCTCCGCGTACATGAAGACCACGCTACGCTCCCCGCGACCGCCGACGCCTCTACGCCCCTACGCCCCTACGCCCCTACGCCCCTACGCCACCCTCCCCCGATGCTCCTGCGGACTCACCCCGTAGACCCGCTTGAAGGCACTCGACAGCGCGAACGCGCTCCCGTACCCCACCTGCCGGGCGATCGCGTCGAGTGTCGCGTCGCTGTCCCGAAGACGGTCCGCGGCCAGGGCCAGCCGCCAGCCGGTCAGATAGGTCATCGGCGGCTCCCCCACCAGCTCCGTGAAGCGCCGGGCGAGGGCCGCCCGGGACACCCCGGCCTTCGCCGCGAGGGACGCCACCGTCCAGGGGTGGGCCGGATCGTCCTGGACGAGTCGCAGCACCCGCCCGACGACCGGGTCCGCCATCGCCCGGTACCAGGCCGGTGCCGCCGCCTCGGGCCTGGAGAACCACGCCCGCAGTGCCGCGATGACCAGCAGGTCGAGCAGCCGGTCGAGGACGACCTCCTGGCCGGGCTCGTCGCGCACGATCTCCTCCATGAGGAACGGTGTGAGCGGGCAGTCCCACACATCGGAGGTGAGTGTGAGCAGGGGCGGCAGCGCGTCCAGGAGGCGCCCGCTGACCTCGCCCTGCCACAGATACGTGCCGATGAGCATCACGGCCGATCCGTCGAGGCGGTCGCCCCAGGTCCGCACGCCCAGGTCCATGGAGCCGTTCAGGGCGCGCCCGTCCGGGTAGTGGCACTCGGCGCCCGGCAGGATCACCGCCTGCGGTGCGGTGCCGGGGTCGTCGGCGCAGGTGTAGGGGTCGGGGCCGCGGGCGATGGCGAGGTCGCCTGCGCGCAGCCGGACCTTCCCCCAGCCTTCGGCCGGGGGGACCCCCATCTCGCTTCGCTCGCCCGTGTCCGGCGTGATCCACGCCTCGCCGCGGATCATGAGCATGACGGTGAGGGGTGCGCGGTCCTCGATGCGTACGCACCAGGGGGGTTCGAAACACGCTCGGATCATGAAGGCGCCCCGCGCGCGGGGTCCTTCGAGAAGGCCTGCGAGTGCGTCCATTCCGTCAGCGTAGACGGCCGCGTATGGGAATGAGCCGTTCAGCGATGGGGTCTTGGGGCGTGCGGCCGTTGACTGGGGGCATGGCAGACAACACGGCGAAGAAGACAGTGGTGGTGACCGGCGCCTCGGGTCGTACGGGCAGCCGGGTGGCGCAGGCGGTGCGGGCGGCCGGGTTCGAGGTGCGGGCGGCGTCCCGGGCCCAGGGCTTCGACTGGGAGAACCCGACGACCTGGGCGGAGACACTGCGGGACGCGGACGCGGCGTATCTGATGTACCCGTCCGACGTCGGCTCCCCGGCGGCGGCCGAGGGGATCGGGGCGCTCGCCCGGGAGGCGGTGGGGCTCGGCGTACGGCGGCTGGTGCTGCTGTCGGCGCGGGGTGAGACGCAGGCGCTGGCGACGGAGGAGGCGTTGAGGTCGTCGGGGGCGGACTGGACGGTCGTACGGGCGTCGTGGTTCTCGCAGAACTTCAGTGAGGGGCCGCTGGTGGAGGAGTTGCGGCGGGGGGAGCTGGCGTTTCCGGCGGGTGAGGTTCCGGAGCCGTTCCTCGATGTGCGGGACATCGCGGACGTGGTGGCGGTGGCGTTGACGTCCGGCGAGGCGTATGTGGGGCGGACGCTGGAGCTGACGGGGCCTCGGTTGCTGTCGTTCCGGGAGGCGGTCGCGGAGATCGCGGCGGCGTCCGGGCGGGAACTGGCGTACATCCCGGTTCCGGCGCGGGACTACGGGGACGCGCTGGTGGGGTTCGGGGTGCCGCCGGAGGAGGCGGAGTTCCTGGTGGAGGTGTTCGAGGGGCTGCTCGACGGGCGGAACGCGCGTCTCACGGACGGGGTCCGGGAGGTGCTGGGACGTGCGCCTCGGGAGTTCGGGGAGTTCGTTCGGGAGGCTGCGGCGGCGGGGGTGTGGAAGGGATAGCGCGCGGCGGAGCCGCACATCGATGCGGCGCCGCGCCCCTGAGGTTCCTCAGGCCACCCCGACCCCTCTAAGAACCGTCCTCCTTGTGCGGGGGGTGTGTGCTCCTCACATGCGTCCGCAGTCTCGACGTCACGTCCTCCGGCGGCAGGAACCGCGACCACCGCTCCGGGAACTCCGAGGGCATGTCGGGGTCTTCCGGGTCGACGCTGTGGTGGGCCGCGGCTCGTGCGACGTACTCGGCGACCTGCGCCTCGCGGACCCGGTCGTTCGCGGCGCGGGCCGCTGCCGTCGCGGCGGCCGGCCAGACCCGGTCGATCGCGGCGTTGACCGCGGCGCCGACGAGGACGGCGAAGGCGGAGACACCGATCCACAGCATCACGGCGACGGCGGCGGCGAGGGAGCCGTAGATCGACGCGCCCTCGATGGTGTTCGTGAGGTAGATGCGCAGCAGGAAGCTGCCGAGCACCCACATGGCGAGGGCGACCAGTGCGCCGGGCACGTCCTCGATCCAGGGGGAGCGGACGGGGACCGACACGTGGTACAGCGTGGTCAGGAAGGCGATCGACAGGATGATCACCACCGGCCAGTACAGGATCTGTACGAGGGTCCCCGACCACGGCACGATCCGTACCACGGCGTCCGGCCCCGCGACCATCAGCGGCAGCGCGATGGAGCCGATGAGCAGGGCCGCGAGGAAGAGCAGGAACGCCACCAGACGGGTCTTGACGATCCCCCGGACGCCGTCGAGGCCGTACATGACAGTGATGGTGTCGATGAAGACGTTGACCGCGCGGGAGCCGGACCACAGGGCGAAGAGGAAGCCTATGGAGATGACGTCGGGGCGGCCGCCGTTCATCACGTCGTCGAGGATCGGCTGCGCGATCTGCCGTACGCCCTTGTCGGACAGGACGGTGCGGGAGGCTTCCAGGAGGTTGGCCTCCAGGCTGCTGATGCTGTCGGTACCGGTCCAGTCGTCGACGTAGCCGAGCAGGCCGATCATGCTGAGCAGCAGCGGCGGCACGGACAGCAGGGTGAAGAACGCGGCCTCGGCGGCGAGGCCCAGGATGCGGTACTCCATGCACGAGTTGACGGTGTCCTTGAGCAGCAGCCAGGCGGTCCTGCGCTTGGAGACGTCCCGATAGAGGGCACGCGCCCGGTGGAGGCGGCCGGAGGGGGGCCGCTGGGGGGATTCACTTGCTGGCTGCACGCCCTAAAGGTATCCGTCGCGGGAGGCTGCACTCATCCCCCGGGTGGTCGTCGGGCCCGTGTGAGCGCGTAGGCGATTCGAACCGTTTTCCTGTCATGTCCGCGTTGGCCGAAATGTTCGGTCACTGATGTGAACACCCTGATCCGGAAATCATCGGGGCCCGGAAACGGGCCAATGACCGAAAATCTCTTGAAGTGTTCATGAATCTGCCGAAACAATCCTGATTGCATTCGTCGCGTATGCCGAGGATCACTCGGGCGCACACGACACGGGGGAATTCACGGGTCACTGACCATGGCCTTTTCCAGCCGCGTCGCCTGTGACGTGGCCTTTCCCACGGCCACTCCCATCACCTCCAGAACATGTCGCACCGCATTTCTCACTGCCCCCGGGGAACTGCACCAATCACCGAGGAGCTCTTGTGCCGAACGGCACTGAACGTGTTCTCGCAGAAATCCTGGCCGGTGTCGTCCGAGTGGACCGTGTACCGCCCGACAGCCACTTCTGCGCCCGGGTCAGGAAACTCCCGGACCTGCCGTCCGTGTCGATACGGGACGACTACGGCCGTCCGACCGTCCGCAGCCCGGCCGCCGCGCTCGAACGGGCCCCGGAATCCGCCGTGGCCAGGGCCGAGGAGCCGCCCCCACCGCCGGACAGGACGGCGGGCGCACCGGGGCGGAAGTCCCGCGGTGGGGAGGTAGGGCCATGAACACGATCCCGCACTGGACCCTCGACCCGAGGCCCGGCACGGCGGTGTACGAGGTCCCGCTGCCGGACGGCCTGTCGGTCGACGCACGGGCCGTCCGGGCCGCACACGACAGGGTGCTCGCGAGCTTCCGCGCCGACCGCGACGACACCGTGCTCCGGGTCGCCGTCGTCGGCCACACCCTGCGCCTGCGGTACCGCACCGACGTCCTCGACCGCGAGGCCGCCGCCCGGATCGCCGGCTACCACCTGGCCGCCCTCACCACACCGGTACGGCGCAGCCTGCTGTCCGAGGCCGAACTCCACTTCCAGCTGGAGGAGTTGGCGGGTCCGCGACGCGTTCTGCCGGACCGGCGGGTGCACGAGCTGTTCGAGGAGCGGGCGGCGGCCCACCCCGACGCCGTGGCCGCCGTGGAAGGGGACAGGCAGTGGACGTACGGCGAACTCAACTCCCGGGCCAACCGCATCGGCCGGGCCCTGCTGGGGCACGGACTGCGCACCGAGGGCGTCGTCGCCGTGCTCATGGAGCGCAACCTCGACTGGCTGGCCGCCGTGCTCGGCGTCCTCAAGGCGGGCGGGGTGTATCTGCCCATCGATCCGCACTTCCCGGCCGGACGGGTCAGGGCGATCCTCGCCCGCGCGGACTACGACCTCGTCCTCACCAAGGACTCGGTCTCGGCCGCCTATGAAGAGGACCATGCCGAGACCGACCTCGGTGTCCCCGTCGCGGCGGACCAACTGGCCTACATCTGCTTCACGTCGGGTTCCACAGGGGAACCCAAGGGTGCGATGTGCGAGCACGCCGGTTTCGCCAACCACGTCCTCGCCAAGGTGGAGGACCTGGACATCGGCCCCGGTCAGGTGGTCGCGCAGACCGCGCCGCAGTCCTTCGGCATCTCCCTGTGGCAGCTGCTGGCCGCGCTGCTGGTGGGCGGGCGGACGCTGCTGGTCGGGCAGGACACGACCCTGGACGTGCCGCGGTTCGTGGACACCATCGAGCGCGGCCGGGTCAGTGTGCTCCAGGTGGTGCCGTCGTGTCTGGAGGCGGTGCTGGCCGAGTTGGAGCAGCGGCCGCGTGAACTCCCCGATCTGCGCAGGGTGTCGGTGACCGGGGAGACGGTGAGGAAGGAGCTGGTGGAGCGCTGGTTCGCGGCCCGGCCCGGAATCCCGCTCGTCAACGCCTACGGTCTGACGGAGACGTCGGACGACACCAACCACGAGGTCATGGACCGGGTACCGGACGAGGCCCGGGTCCCGCTCGGGCGGCCGATCGCCAATGTGCGGATCTACGTCGTCGACGAGCGGTTGGTGCCGGTGCCGCTGGGCGCGCCCGGCGAGATCGTCTTCTCCGGGGTGTGCGTGGGCCGCGGGTACGTCAACGATCCCGAGCGCACGAAGGCGGCGTTCACCGAGGACCCGTACCGGCCCGGGGAGCGGCTGTACCGCAGCGGGGACCACGGGCGCTGGCTGCCCGACGGGAAGCTGGAGTTCCTCGGGCGCCGGGACACCCAGGTGAAGATCCGGGGTGTCCGCGTCGAGATCGGCGAGATCGAGAACACGCTGCTGCGGGTGCCCGGCGTCCGGGACGCGGCGGTGGTCGTCGTGCGGGGTACGCGGCTGGTCGCGTTCTGCACCGGGGCGACGCCGGTCGACGCGGGTGCCGTGCGGCGGAGGCTGGCCGCCTCGCTGCCCGCGTACATGGTCCCGTCGGTCGTGCACTGGCGTCGGCGGCTGCCGCTGACCGCCAACGGCAAGACCGACCGGCGCACGCTCACCGCGCTCGCCGAGGACCTCGACACGCGGACGGACGGTCCCAGTACGCCGGTCGAGCTGCGGCTCGCCGCCGCCTGGGCCGAGGTGCTGGGGATCCCGGCCGACCGGATCGGCCGCCATGATCACTTCTTCGACCGCGGCGGCACCTCACTGGCCGCCGTGAAGCTGGCGATCGCCCTGGACCGGGCGATCACCCTCAAGGACGTCACCCGCCACCCGGTCCTCGCCGACCTCGCGGGCCTGCTCGACCGAACCGCCTGAAAGGAACCACCTGAGGGCAGCGCCCCTGTAGCGGCGCGAGGCTGTAGGGGCGCGGGGCTGTATCGATCTGCGGCCACCGCCGCGTGGGCGCGACCAGCCACGAACGACCCGCACCCGCCGAACGACATCACACCCCCACGGCGGGTAGGTTCCCCCTCATGGCAGGCAGCACGCACACCGTGACCAACCAGCCCCCGCCCCTGATCGGCCACGACCTCTACACAGCCGACAAAGCCCTGGTCGCGGCCGTGGAACGCCACACGGACCCCGACCTCTTGGACGAGGTGCACGGCGAACTCTCGGCCCTGGGCAAGACGTCCGGCTCCGCCCAGGTCCAGGAATGGGGCGCACAGGCCAACGAGCACCCCCCGACCCTGCGCACCCACGACCGTTACGGCCACCGCATCGACGAGGTCGACTTCCACCCGGCCTGGCACCGCCTCCTCGGCAAGGGCGTCTCCGCCGGTCTCACCGCGGCCTGGACCCGCCCCGCCGGCCACGTCCGCCGAGCCGCCGCGTTCCTGGTCTGGACCCAGGTCGACGCCGGCAACCTCTGCCCCCTGTCGATGACCCACGCCGCCGTCCCCGCGCTGCGCACGGACCCGGTCCTCGCCGAGGAGTGGGAGCCCCGACTGACGTCGATGGTCTACGACCGTGGGCTGCGCCCCGCGCACCGCAAGGCCGGCGCCCTGTTCGGCATGGGGATGACGGAGAAGCAGGGCGGCAGCGACGTACGGGCGGGCACCACCCGGGCCACCCCGCTGGCCGAGGACGGCACCTATGAGCTGACCGGCCACAAGTGGTTCTGTTCGGCCCCCATGTCCGACGGCTTCCTCGTCCTCGCCCAGGCTCCCGACGGGCTGACCTGCTTCCTCGTCCCGCGCGTCCTGGACGACGGCACCCGCAACCCGTTCCGTCTCCAGCGCCTCAAGGACAAGCTGGGCAACCGCTCCAACGCCTCCGCCGAGGTCGAGTTCGACGGCACCTGGGCACGCAGGGTCGGCGAGGAGGACCGGGGTGTGCGGACCATCATCGAGATGGTCGCGGCGACCCGGCTCGACTGCGTCCTCGGTTCGGCGGGGCTGATGCGGCAGGCCGTCGCCCAGGCCGTCCACCACTGCACGTACCGCGAGGCGTTCGGCGGCAGGCTCGTCGACAAGCCGCTGATGCGCAACGTTCTGGCCGATCTCGCCCTGGAGTCCGAGGCGGCGACCACGCTGGCGCTGCGGCTCGCGGCGGCCTGCGACGACGGCGGCGAGCAGGAGCGTGCCTTCCTGCGGATCGCGGTGCCCGCCGCCAAGTACTGGGTGACCAAGCGCTGCGCCCCGGTGACGCTGGAGGCCGCCGAGTGCCTGGGTGGCAACGGCTATGTCGAGGACTCCGGCATGCCCCGGCTGGTGCGCGAGTCCCCGCTGAACTCGATCTGGGAGGGCGCGGGCAATGTCCAGGCCCTGGACGTGGTGCGGGTCCTGCGACGGGAGCCCCTGGCCCTCAACGCCTACCTCCAGGAGGTCGGCAGGGCCCGCGGCGCCGACCACCGCCTGGACGGCGCGATCAAGAACCTGCTGACGGAACTGGCCGACCTGGAGGGCATCGAGGCCCGAGCCCGACGGCTCACCGAGCGACTCGCGCTCGTCCTCCAGGGCTCGCTGCTGGTCCGCTTCGCACCACCGGAGGTGGCCGACGCGTTCTGCGCCTCCCGCCTCGGCGGCGACGCAGGCACGGCGTTCGGCACCCTGCCGCCGACCTTGGACCTGGCGTCAGTGGTGGACCGGTCCGGGCCGCAGGCCTGACCGTCCAGGGGCGCGGGACCGTATCAATGTGCGGCTACCGCCGCGCGGGCGCGAGCAACCACGAACCACCCGCGGAGGCCACCACACATCGACCAGGCACCCCCTACCGCGAAACCCGCCCGACCGCCGGAGGCAAGTGGTAGGGGGTGGTGCTGCGCCGACACGGCACCACCCCCACCGTGGCCCGTTCGAGGCCGCGAACGCCGCTCGGGACGGCGTCGCTCAAGTTTCAAACAAGGCTCGGCGGTCCACCAGGGTTGCAGGGGGTTGCAACTTGCTGCTGACTGTGGCCGGACTGAGCCCGTCCACGAGGGGCGAAAGGCACTATGAGACGAACAGTCAGGACGGACGTCGCTCGCGTGGCCGAAAGGCGATGAGAAACCGGTTGTCCGCAGCCCTTCATCAGTCCTTCAACATTCCCTCATCCGGGAGGATCCCGTGGCGCAATCGCCGACGGACGTCACCCAGCTCGCCGCCGTGGACGCGGCGCGTGCGGCACGGGTGCTCAGCGACATGCGCTCCGCCACCCTCTCCGGGCAGCGGGCCGCGCTCGCACCCCGTCCGGTGATCGAGGAGTCCTGGGGACGGATGCTGCGCGGCGGGGTCGATCCCGACCACGACTTCCGGACCGGGCTGCTGTCCCTGGAGGAGGTGCAGCGGCGGCGCGAGACCTCGGTGCTGCGGCACGTCCTGCCGGTGCTGCGGCAGGGGCTGCTGTCGGTCGCGGACGTCGCCCACCACATCATGGTGGTCGCCGACGAGGAGGGCCGGGTGCTGTGGCGGGAGGGCAGTTCCCCGGTGCTGCGCAAGGCCGACGGGACCGGCTTCGAACTCGGCGCGGACTGGCGGGAGAGCGTCGTGGGCACCAACGGCATCGGCACCCCGGTGGTGGCCCGCCGGCCGGTGCAGGTCTTCGCCTCCGAGCACTTCGTGCGCTCGCAGACCTCCTGGACCTGCACCGGGGCGCCGATCACTGACCCGCGGGACGGTCGGCTGATCGGTGTGGTGGACGTGAGCGGGCCGCTGGACACGATGCATCCGGCCACGCTCGCGTGGGTCGACTCGGTGGCCAAGCTCGCCGAGGCCCGGCTGCGGGAGCTGCACCAGGCCTCGCTGGAGCAACTGCGCGCGGTGGGGGCGCCGGTGCTGGCGCGGCTCGGCGGCCGGGCCCTGGTGGTGGACGGGGACGGCTGGACGGCCGCGGTGACCGGGATGCCGTACCAGAACCGGATCGGGCTGCCCAAGTCGCTGACGGCGGGGCGGCGGTGGCTGCCGACGCTGGGTCTGTGCTCGGTGGAGCCGCTCGCGGGCGGCTGGCTGGTGCGGGCGGCGGCCGAGCCGGTGCCGGAGGGCGCCACCCGTATCGTGCTGGATCTGTCGCAGCCGCGCCGCTGGTCGGTGACGGTGTCCGGGATCGCCGGGTCGTGGAGCCATGAACTGAGTCCGCGGCACGCCGAGTTGCTGTATCTGCTGGCCGTGCACCGGAGCGGTCGCAGTGCGGCGGGCCTGGCCGAGGACATGTTCGGGGACCCGGAGCGCCGGGTGACGGTGCGGGCGGAGATGTCCCGGGTACGCCGGTATCTCGGGGGACTTCTGGAACACCGGCCGTATCGTTTCTGCGAAGGTGCGGAGGTCGAGGTCCGCCGCCCCGCCGACCCGCACGACCTGCTGCCGCACTCGACGGCACCCGCGGTGACCGGCAAACGGTTGTCCACACACTCGCCCTGAAGCACCCAACAGGCGGCATCTTTCGCATATTTGCAGGGTCTTCGTCACCGGCGGGGCCCGACTGCCGTAGCATCCCTGTACGGGCCACCCCACCTGCTCCTTGGTCAACGTACGGATCACCAGGCGCAGTTGGCCCGCCTCGGGAGGACGACATGACGCAGCGCGGCAGACACCGCAGGCAGAAGCGAGGCAGAGCGGCGCGAGCCTTCCTGGCCGGGACCGCCCTCGCGCTCACCGCCGCCGCCACGATGATCAGTGCCTCGCAGGCCACGGTCGCCGACGATCCGGGGGCCCTGAAGCCGCTCGCCACGTCCGCCGAGACGGACGTACTGCGCCTGCGCGAACACCTGGAGCCGCAGCGCGATCTCGACCGGCTCGCCTCCGCGATGGGCCGGCCGGTCGGCGTGAGCGCCGTCCTCGACAGCGCCGACCACACCCTGCGCAGCGCCGACGACTGTTCCGCCACCGACCGCGAGGCGCTGCCCGTCGAGCCGGCCGCCACCCGCGCGTACTGCTGGGACGCCGCCGACACCCGGTCCTGGCAGGCCGGCGCGGTCACCACCTCGGGCGACGCGGACGACGACGGCATGTGGGGGCAGAACCGGGTGATCCTGTCGGCCTGGTCGCAGGGCGCCCATGATCTGGCCAAGGTGGCGTTCATCGACGCGGGCGACCTGGACCGCCCCACCTACTCCTGGGTCCTGCTCGCCGTCCCGGTCGACGGCGGCCGTGACTACCGCGCCCTCGACTCCCGGATCTCCGGCATGGTCTGGTACCAGGACAAGCTGCTGGTGACCGCCGCCGAGGGCCTGTACGTGTACGACATGGACCGCGTCCAGCGCACCACGGTGGACAGCCCCGCCGTCGGCCGCGTGGACGGCGGCTGGGCGGCGCACGGCAACCGCTGGGTGCTGCCCGCGGTCGGCACCTACAGCCTGGCCGGCGGGAAGGCCGCCGCGCAGCCCGACTATCTCTCCCTGGACCGCAGCACCTCCCCCGACAGTCTGGTCGCGAGCGAGTGGGTCTCCACGGACGACGACCGGGACGTGCGGCTGTGGCGCTACGACTTCAGCAGCGCCTCCGACCGCGCCGGACTCCTCACCACGGACCCCGCCGGGTACACCCGGGTCGACGAGGCGTACGAGACGGAGGCGGCCGGCGTCGGCGCCGTGCTGTCGTACGGCTCCGACTGGTACCTCGGCCGTGCCGCGGACGCGGACGGCGACCACGGGACGCTGTGGCGGCAGAGCGCGACCGGCGCGCGGGCCACCCGGTGCGGCACCGACGAGAGCCGCCAGTGCTGGAGCACCGAGTCGGATTCCCTGTCCTACTGGGAGGCGACCGGCGAGGTCTGGTCGCAGTCGGGCCGGATGCTGTTCGCCATGCCGCTGGCCTCGGTCGACAGAGCGCTGGGCTAGGGCCCGGCGGGCGGATCACGGCGCCGTTCGACAGATCATCGGGCCGGATGGTTCCCTGGCAGGCATGGCCAACATCCCCGTGACCACCTGGTCCCTGGAACAGACCGCCCCGACCGACGTCCTCCCGGCCGCCGGGCCGGAGGGCGACGTCAGGATCGTGCGCTCCGAGGTCCCCTCCCCCGAGTTCAGCCGCTTCCTGTACGCCTCCGTCGGCGGCGACATCCTCTGGACGGACCGGCTCGGCTGGACGTACCCGCGGTGGGAGGAGCATCTGGGCCGGCCCGGTGTGGAGACCTGGGTGGCGTACGACCGGGGCACGCCCGCGGGGTACGTGGAGCTGGAGCCGCAGGACGACGGGATCGTGGAGATCGTCTACTTCGGGCTGATCCCGGCCTTCCGGGGCCGCCGGATCGGCGGCCACCTGCTGTCGTACGGCGCCGCCCGCGCCTGGGACCTCGCGGACCGCTGGCCGGGGCTGGCGCCGACGAAGCGGGTCTGGCTGCATACATGCAGCCTGGACGGGGAGCACGCCATGGACAACTATCTGCGCCGGGGCTTCAAGCTCTTCGACACCAAGGTCGAGGAGGAGCCCGACGTGGCCGCACCGGGGCCCTGGCCGGGCGCTTACCCGGCCTGACCTGCGCGGACAAGACGTCGCGCAACGTATGTGATCGAGGACACCCTTGTCTCACTCTACGGGACAAGGGTGTCCGCATGATGGACGAAGCTGGACTGTGTCCAGAACGCCGTGACACGCTTCCGTCATGTCTGGAACTGGAATTGCCTTGGTGAGTCGGCGGCACGTCGACCTCGGCCGCATGTCCAGCGCCATCTGTCCGGCGCGCTGACGAGCCGCAGCACCGCCGACATCTCTCGTACCCCTCTTCAGCCTGCACGAAGACGCGCGCGTACACCCATGCGCCCGTACGAGCAGGTAAGAGCCGCTTTCCGCCTGTCCCGAAGGACGAAAAAACCATGGCCGCCACCCCGCAGAACCCTGCTGCCACGACTCCGCGCCGCAAGGTGAGCCGTCACCGCGGTGAGGGTCAGTGGGCCGCGGGACACCACACCCCGCTGAACGGCAACGAGCAGTTCAAGAAGGACGACGACGGTCTCAACGTGCGGACACGCATTGAGACGATCTACTCCAAGCGGGGCTTCGACTCGATCGACCCCAACGACCTGCGCGGCCGGATGCGCTGGTGGGGCCTCTACACCCAGCGCAAGCCCGGGATCGACGGCGGCAAGACCGCGATCCTGGAGCCGGAGGAGCTGGACGACAAGTACTTCATGCTGCGGGTGCGGATCGACGGCGGACGCCTCACCACCCAGCAGCTGCGGGTGATCGGTGAGATCTCCGAGGAGTTCGCGCGCGGCAGCGCCGACATCACCGACCGGCAGAACATCCAGCTGCACTGGATCCGTATCGAGGACGTCCCGGAGATCTGGAACCGCCTGGAGGCGGTCGGTCTGTCCACGACCGAGGCCTGCGGCGACTGCCCGCGTGTCGTCATCGGCTCGCCGGTCGCCGGTATCGCCGAGGACGAGATCATCGACGGCACCTGGGCGATCGACGAGATCCACGAGCGGTACATCGGCAGCAAGGAGTTCTCCAACCTGCCGCGCAAGTTCAAGACGGCGATCTCCGGCTCCCCGCTGCTCGACGTCGTCCACGAGATCAACGACGTGGCCTTCGTCGGCGTCGAGCACCCCGAGCACGGCCCCGGCTTCGACGTGTGGGTGGGCGGCGGTCTGTCCACCAACCCGAAGCTCGGCGTCCGGCTCGGCGCCTGGGTGCCGCTGGAGGAGGTCCCGGACGTCTGGGCCGGTGTGATCGGCATCTTCCGTGACTGGGGCTACCGGCGGCTGCGCACGCGTGCCCGTCTGAAGTTCCTCGTCGCCGACTGGGGCGCGGAGAAGTTCCGCCAGGTCCTGGAGGACGACTACCTGGCGCGCAAGCTGGTCGACGGCCCCGCGCCCGCCGACCCGGCGGGCCGCTGGCGCGACCACGTCGGTGTGCACCGGCAGAAGGACGGCCGTTACTACGTGGGCTTCGCCCCGCGCGTCGGCCGCGTCGACGGCGCCACGCTGACGAAGATCGCCGAGGTGGCCGAGGCGCACGGCTCGGGCCGGCTGCGCACCACCGTCGAGCAGAAGATGATCGTCCTCGATGTGGAGGAGGCGCAGGTCGAGCCGCTGGTCGAGGCCCTTCAGGCCCTTGACCTGACCGCCAAGCCGTCCCCGTTCCGGCGCGGCACCATGGCCTGCACCGGTATCGAGTACTGCAAGCTCGCCATCGTCGAGACCAAGCAGCGCGGCTCCTCGCTGATCGACGAACTGGAGCGCCGGATCCCGGAGTTCGACGAGCCGCTCACCATCAACATCAACGGCTGCCCGAACGCCTGCGCCCGTATCCAGGTGGCGGACATCGGTCTCAAGGGCCAGCTCGTGCTCAACGACCAGGGCGAGCAGGTCGAGGGCTACCAGGTGCACCTGGGCGGCGCCCTCGGTCTGGAGGCCGGCTTCGGCCGCAAGGTCCGTGGTCTGAAGGTCACCTCCGACGAACTCCCCGACTACGTCGAGCGGGTCCTGACGCGCTTCCAGGAGCAGCGCGAGGACGGCGAGCGGTTCGCCGCCTGGGCCTCGCGGGCGTCCGAGGAGGCCCTCTCATGAGCGAGCGGGCCGCCCCCTTCTACTGCCCCTACTGCGGCGACGAGGACCTCCGTCCGTCCGAACAGGGCCACGGCGCGTGGGAATGCGCGGCGTGCAACCGCGCTTTCCAGTTGAAGTTCCTCGGGCTCCTCGCCCGGGGTCTTCAGCAGTCCGAAGCAGGGGGAGAGCACATATGACCGCCGTTCAGGAAGAACGTACGACCGACGATCTCAAGGCGCTCGCCGAGCAGGCGGGCCGTGACCTGGAGGACGCCTCCGCGCTGGAGATCCTCCAGTGGGCCGTCGACACGTTCGGCAAGAGCTTCTGTGTGACCTCCTCCATGGAGGACGCGGTCGTCGCGCACCTCGCGTCCCGGGCCCGCAAGGGTGTGGACGTGGTGTTCCTCGACACCGGCTACCACTTCCCGGAGACCATCGGCACCCGGGACGCGGTCGAGGCCGTGATGGACGTCAACGTCATCACGCTCACCCCGCGTCAGAGCGTCGCCGAGCAGGACGCGGAGTACGGGCCCCGACTGCACGACCGCGACCCCGACCTGTGCTGCAAGCTGCGCAAGGTGCAGCCCCTGGAGCAGGGCCTCACCCGGTATCTGGCCTGGGCGACCGGGCTGCGCCGCGACGAGTCCCCGACCCGGGCGAACACCCCGGTCGTCGGCTGGGACGAGAAGCGCCGGAAGGTCAAGGTCTCCCCGATCGCCCGCTGGACCCAGGACGACGTGGACGCCTACGTCGCCGAACACGGCGTCCTCACCAACCCGCTGCTGATGGACGGCTACGCCTCCGTCGGCTGCGCCCCCTGCACCCGCCGGGTCCTTGAGGGCGAGGACGCGCGCGCCGGCCGCTGGGCGGGCCGCGGGAAGACCGAGTGCGGGCTGCACGAATGACCATCACCGAGAAGGAGTTGCACGTGACGACCGGAGCCACCGTCTGGCTCACGGGTCTGCCGAGTGCCGGCAAGACCACCATCGCGTACGAGCTGGCTGGCCGGCTGCGCGAGGAGGGCCATCTCGTCGAGGTGCTCGACGGCGACGAGATCCGCGAGTTCATCTCGGCGGGCCTCGGCTTCAGCCGCGAGGACCGGCACACGAACGTGCAGCGCATCGGCTTCCTCGCCGAACTGCTCGCCCGCAACGGCGTCAAGGCGCTCGTCCCGGTGATCGCGCCGTACGCGGACAGCCGTGAGGCGGTGCGCAAGCGCCACCAGGAGGGCGGGGCGGCCTACATCGAGGTGCATGTGGCGACTCCGGTCGAGGTGTGCTCCGTACGCGATGTGAAGGGTCTGTACGCCAAGCAGGCCGCGGGCGAGCTGTCCGGGCTCACCGGCGTCGACGACCCGTACGAGGAGCCCGAGTCGCCCGACCTGCGGATCGAGTCGCAGGACCAGACCGTCCAGGAGTCCGCGGCGGCTGTGCACGCGCTGCTCACCGAGAGGGGACTGGCATGACGACGACCGTCGCCGCGGTGGCGGAGGGTACGGACGCTCCGTACGCCCTCTCCCACCTGGACGCTCTCGAATCCGAGGCGGTCCACATCTTCCGCGAGGTGGCGGGTGAGTTCGAGCGGCCGGTGATCCTCTTCTCCGGCGGCAAGGACTCCATCGTCATGCTGCATCTGGCGCTCAAGGCCTTCGCGCCCGCCGCGATCCCCTTCTCCCTGCTGCACGTGGACACCGGGCACAACTTCCCCGAGGTGCTGGAGTACCGGGACCGTACGGTCGAGCGGCACGGTCTGCGGCTGCATGTCGCCTCCGTGCAGGACTACATCGACCGCGGGGTGCTCAAGGAGCGTCCGGACGGGACCCGTAACCCGTTGCAGACGCTGCCGCTGACCGAGAAGATCCAGTCGGAGAAGTTCGACGCGGTCTTCGGCGGTGGCCGGCGCGACGAGGAGAAGGCCCGCGCCAAGGAGCGTGTCTTCTCCCTGCGCGACGAGTTCTCGCAGTGGGACCCGCGCCGCCAGCGCCCCGAACTGTGGAACCTCTACAACGGCCGGCACGCCCCCGGCGAACACGTCCGCGTCTTCCCCCTGTCCAACTGGACCGAACTGGACGTCTGGCAGTACATCGCCCGCGAGGGCATCGAGCTGCCGGAGATCTACTTCGCGCACGAGCGTGAGGTGTTCGCGCGCAGCGGTATGTGGCTGACCGCCGGCGAGTGGGGCGGGCCCAAGGACGGCGAGAGTGTCGAGAAGCGCCTCGTGCGCTACCGGACCGTCGGTGACATGTCCTGCACCGGGGCCGTCGACTCGGACGCGGTGACGCTGGACGACGTCATCGTCGAGATCGCGGCCTCCCGGCTGACCGAGCGGGGCGCGACCCGCGCCGACGACAAGATGTCCGAGGCCGCGATGGAAGACCGTAAGCGCGAGGGGTACTTCTAAGCATGAGCACGACCACGGAACTCTCCGAGACCACGCTCCTGCGGTTCGCCACCGCCGGCTCCGTCGACGACGGCAAGTCCACCCTGGTGGGCCGGCTGCTGCACGACTCCAAGTCGGTGCTCACCGACCAGCTGGAGGCCGTGGAGCGGGCCTCGACCGCGCGCGGGCAGGAAGGTCCCGACCTCGCGCTGCTCACGGACGGTCTGCGGGCCGAGCGCGAGCAGGGCATCACCATCGACGTGGCGTACCGCTACTTCGCCACCGCCCGGCGCCGGTTCATCCTCGCCGACACGCCCGGCCATGTGCAGTACACCCGCAACATGGTGACGGGTGCCTCCACGGCCGAGCTGACGGTGATCCTGATCGACGCCCGCAACGGCGTCGTCGAGCAGACCCGCCGGCACGCGGCCCTCGCGGCGCTGCTGCGGGTGCCGCACGTGGTCCTCGCGGTGAACAAGATGGACCTGGTCGACTACCAGGAGTCCGTGTTCGCCGCGATCGCCGAGGAGTTCACGGCGTACGCGACCGAGCTGGGCGTCCCGGAGGTCACCGCGATCCCGATCTCGGCGCTCGCCGGTGACAACGTGGTGGAGCCGTCCGCGAACATGGACTGGTACGGCGGTCCGACCGTCCTGGAGCACCTGGAGACGGTCCCGGTCACCCACGACCTGAGCCACTGCCACGCGCGGCTGCCCGTGCAGTTCGTGATCCGTCCGCAGACCGCCGAGCACCCGGACTACCGGGGCTACGCGGGCCAGATCGCCGCCGGTTCCTTCCGTGTCGGCGAGGCCGTGACCGTGCTGCCCTCGGGTCGCGGCTCGCGGATCGCCGGTATCGACCTGCTGGGTGAGCCGGTCGACGTCGCGTGGACGACCCAGTCGGTGACGGTCCTCCTGGAGGACGACATCGACATCTCGCGCGGCGACCTGATCGTGCCCAGCAAGGACGCCCCGCCGACCACCCAGGACATCGAGGCGACCGTCTGCCATGTGGCCGACGCGCCGCTGACCGTCGGTCACCGGGTGCTGCTCAAGCACGGCACCCGCACGGTGAAGGCGATCGTCAAGGACATCCCGTCCCGTCTCACGCTCGACGACCTGTCCCTGCACCCGCACCCGGGACAGCTCGTCGCCAACGACATCGGCCGCGTGAAGGTCCGCACCGCGGAGCCGCTGCCGGTGGACTCCTACGCCGACTCCCGGCGCACCGGCTCGTTCATCCTCATCGACCCGAACGACGGCACCACGCTCACCGCGGGCATGGTCGGCGAGTCGTTCGCGTCCCCGGAGCCCGTCAAGGACGCGGCCGAGGACGACGGGTGGGACTTCTGACATGAACTCCACCGACTACTTCTCCACGTTCGCGAAGGAGGGCGGCCGCGTCGGCAGCGGTGCGCTCGGCAGCGGGCAGGGCGGGGTGGCGCGATGTGTGCGCTGACGTACGCGCACCGCTTGCGCGCCCTCACCCCCCACCGCCGTAGACGCAGACCTGCCGACCTCCCGGCCACGACCTGAGAGACCGTGACCGCCGGGCCTCCGAGAGGAACACCTCCCGTGCCTGCAAAATCCGCTCTTCGCCGCACCTTCGCGGTCATAGCCGCGCTCCCCCTTCTCACCCTCGCCGCCTGCGGTTACGGCTCCGAGGCGAAGGACGACGACACCGCCAAGGTCGCTGCCGGGGCCGAGAAGATCGAAGGACTCGACTCCGTCAAGATCGGTTACTTCGGCAACCTGACGCACGGCACCGCGCTGGTCGCCAACCAGAAGGGCTTCTTCCAGAAGGAGCTCGGCGCCACGAAGGCTTCGTACGCGACCTTCAACGCGGGCCCGTCCGAGATCGAGGCCCTCAACTCCAAGTCGATCGACATCGGCTGGATCGGCCCCTCCCCGGCGATCAACGGCTACACCAAGTCCGACGGCAAGAACCTGAAGATCATCGGCGGTTCGGCGTCCGGCGGTGTGAAGCTCGTGGTCAACCCGGACAAGATCAAGTCCCTGAAGGACGTCAAGGGCAAGAAGATCGCGACCCCGCAGCTGGGCAACACGCAGGACGTGGCGTTCCTCAACTGGATCGCGGACCAGGGCTGGGACGTCGACGCGCAGAGCGGCAAGGGTGACGTCACCGTCGTCCGTACCGACAACAAGATCACCCCGGACGCCTACAAGGCCGGTTCCATCGACGGTGCCTGGGTGCCGGAGCCGACCGCGTCGAAGCTGGTCGCCGAGGGCGGCAAGGTGCTGCTGGACGAGGCGTCGCTGTGGCCCGACAAGAAGTTCGTGATCACGAACATCATCGTGCGCCAGGACTTCCTCAAGGAGCACCCGAAGGTCGTCGAGGCGGTCCTGAAGGCCGCGGTGGAGACCAACAAGTGGATCAACGCCAACCCTGACGAGGCGAAGGCGGCGGCCAACAAGCAGCTGGGCATCGACTCGGGCAAGGAGCTGCCGGCCGACGTCCTGGACCCGGCGTGGAAGTCGATCCAGTTCACCAACGACCCGCTGGCCGCCACCCTCAACACCGAGGCGGAGCACGCGGTCAAGGCCGGTCTGCTGGAGCAGCCGAACCTGAAGGACATCTACGACCTGACGATCCTCAACAAGGTCCTCAAGGCCGCGGGCGAGAGCACGGTCAGCGCCGCCGGTCTCGGCACCAGCTGACGTAGATCCCCACGAGTTCCCAGGAGGTGACGACCATGGCCACGACCACGACTCTCGCCAAGGCCACCGAGACGGTCGAGTACGCGGCACGTCTCGACCACGTCTCGAAGTCCTTCGCGACACCGGGCGGGCAGCAGCTCGTCCTGGACGACATCACCATCGATGTCGCGCCGGGTGAGTTCGTCACCCTCCTGGGGGCTTCGGGCTGCGGCAAGTCCACGCTGCTGAACCTGGTGGCGGGCCTCGACCAGCCCAGCGCGGGCTCCATCACGACGGACGGGCGCCCGGCCCTGATGTTCCAGGAGCACGCCCTGTTCCCGTGGCTGACCGCGGGCAAGAACATCGAACTCGCCCTGAAGCTCAGGGGTGTTCCCAAGCCCGATCGCCGGCCCCGGGCCGAGGAACTGCTCGAACTGGTGCGGCTGAAGGGCGCGTACGACAAGCGGGTGCACGAGCTGTCGGGCGGTATGCGCCAGCGTGCGGCGCTGGCGCGGGCGCTCGCCCAGGAGAGCAACCTGCTGCTGATGGACGAGCCGTTCTCGGCGCTCGACGCCATCACCCGGGACGTGCTGCACGACGAGCTGACCCGTATCTGGGAGGAGACCGGGCTCTCCGTCCTGTTCGTCACGCACAACGTGCGCGAGGCGGTGCGGCTCGCGCAGCGCGTCATCCTGCTGTCCTCGCGTCCGGGCCGGATCGCCCGCGAGTGGGCGGTCGACATCCCGCAGCCGCGCCGTATCGAGGACGCGCCGGTCGCCGAACTGTCCCTTGAGATCACCGATGTACTGCGTGGGGAGATCCGCCGTCATGGCCAGCACTGACACGACACCGGTCCAGGACACCGGGAGCGTAGAGGCGGGTCTCGACGCACTGGAGACCCACGACACCGGACGCCCGACGTTCCGGCAGACCTTCGTCAACAAGATCCTGCCGCCGATCATCGCCGTCGGTGTGCTGCTCGCGGTGTGGACCCTGCTGTACCCGGTCGTCGACAACCCCACCAAGCTGCCCTCTCCGGCGGCCGTGGGCTCGGCGTTCCAGGACGCCTGGCTGAAGGGCGATCTGCTCGGCTACATCTGGACCAGCGTCTCGCGCGGTCTGCTCGGCTTCCTGATGGCGCTGGCGATCGGTACCCCGCTGGGTCTGCTGGTGGCGCGGGTGAAGTTCGTGCGCGCGGCGATCGGTCCGATCCTGTCCGGTCTCCAGTCCCTGCCGTCGGTGGCGTGGGTGCCGCCGGCCGTAATCTGGCTGGGTCTGAACAACTCGATGATGTACGCGGTGATCCTGCTCGGCGCGGTCCCGTCGATCGCCAACGGTCTGGTCTCCGGCGTCGACCAGATCCCGCCGCTGTTCCTGCGGGCCGGCCGCACGATGGGCGCGACCGGTCTGAAGGGCACCTGGCACATCACCCTGCCGGCGGCGCTGCCCGGCTATGTGGCGGGCATGAAGCAGGGCTGGGCGTTCTCGTGGCGCTCGCTGATGGCCGCGGAGATCATCGCCCAGTTCCCCGACCTGGGCGTGGGTCTGGGCCAGTTGCTGGAGAACGCCCGTACGGCCAGCGACATGGCGATGGTGTTCGAGGCGATCCTGCTCATCCTGTTCGTCGGTATCGCGATCGACCTGCTGATCTTCAGCCCGCTGGAGCGGTGGGTGCTGCGCAGTCGCGGTCTGCTGGTGAAGGGGTAGGTCCCGTGCACAGGAAGCCCGTCCTGCTCGTCATCGCCCACGGCAGCCGTGATCCACGGCATGCCGCGACGGTGCACGCTCTCGTCCGCCGGGTGCGCTCGCTGCGCCCCGGGGTGCGGGTGGAGACCGGCTTCCTGGACTTCAACATCCCCTCTGTCCAGGGGGTGTTGGAGTCGCTCGCGGCGGAGGGCGTCCGTGATGTGGTCGCCCTCCCCTTGCTGCTGACCCGCGCGTTCCACGCGAAGGCGGACATCCCCGCGGTCCTCAGGGACGCTCCGCCGCAGCTGCGGATCCGTCAGGCGGAGGTGCTGGGCCCGTCCCCGCTCCTGCTGTCGGCGCTGGAACGGCGGTTGTACGAGGCGGGGTTGACGCCCGCCGACAAGTCCTCGACCGGGGTCGTGCTGGCCTCGGCGGGGTCCACGGACCCGGAGGCGATCGCAGTGATCGCAGAAATCGCGCGGGAGTGGCGGCGCACCGGTTGGTGTGCCGTGCGGCCTGCGTTCGCCTCCGCCGCGTTGCCCCGCACCGAGGACGCGGTGCGCGAACTCCGTTCCCTGGGCTGCGAAAAGGTGGCCGTCGCGCCGTACGTCCTCGCTCCCGGCTTCCTGCCGGACCGTATCGCGCGGGGCGCGGCTGAGGCGGATGTCCTCGCGGACGTGCTCGGTTCGTCGTCCGAGGTGGCACGGGTGCTGCTGGAGCGGTACGACGAGGCACGGGTGCCGGCGCTGGCGGTTGTCGGCGCGTAGCCGTCCGCGGGACGGTGGGGGCTGGTCGCGCCCACGCGGCGGTGGCCGCACATGGATACAGCCCCGCGCCCCTGGGGGGCGCTATCGGCGCAGCTCCTGTCCTAGCCGTGTGCGCGCGTACCGTACGCGCCTCCCCTTCAGTACTCCGTTCCGTCGGCCAGCCGTACCAGTTCGGCCACCGGCATCGACCCCGCCGCCCGGCGCTCGCGGGCGAAGGTGTTGGCGAGGCGCTGGAGCAGGTCGTTGAGCGGGGTCGGTACGCCGTGGAGGCGGCCGAGGAGGGCGATCTCGCCGTTGAGGTAGTCGGCCTCGATGGTGCCGGTGCCGCGGGTGAGGGACTGCCAGGAGGAGCCGCCGCCGCGCGGAGTGCCGTGCAGCGGGGCGAGGAAGACCTTGTCGCCGCGGACCGCCTTCTGCTCCTCGGCGTCCGCGTACGGGATCCCGGCGGCTTCGAGGACGGCCGTGCCCTCGGCCTTGGCGCGCTCGAAGAGTGCCACCGCCGCCGTGCTCTCCATCGGCCCGGTGACGGCCTCCAGCGCGTTCCCGAGGTTGGCCAGCAGCTTGGCGTACTGCCAGCGCGCCACGTCCGGTGTGACCGGCGCCTCGAAGTGCGACGCCTCCAGGTCGGCGGCGATCAGCGTGGCGGTCCCGTCGGTGCCGTGCGGGTACCGGCCGAGGTGGAGGATGCCGGTGAGGGGGCTGCCGACGGCGCTGACGACACCCGGTTCGATGTAGGTGCAGGGCAGCCATACGCAGACGCCGTACACGTGCCGGAAGATCCGCAGGGCGAGCCGCTGGCTCTCCACACCGTTCTGGGCGCACAGGAGCGGCAGCCGCTCGGCCGCCGTACCGCCGCCCGCGACCGCTGCCGGGCCCCATGCCTTGAGGGCTGTCTCGCTGTCCTGGGTCTTCACGGCGAGGACGAGGACGTCGTCGGCGCGCAGCTCGCCGAGCCCGGCGGGTCCCTCGACGACCGGCAGCCGGTACGTCAGTTCGCCCTCCGGAACCCTGAGCCGTAGCCCGCCGTCCGCCAGGGCCGCGCGATGGGCGCCGCGCGCGACCAGGACGACCTCGTGCCCCGAGCCCGCGAGCCGTCCGCCGATCGTGCCGCCGACCGCCCCTGCTCCGATGATGACGTAGCGCATGGGACGAGCCTCGCACGCTCGACCTTGTCCTTGGGCAAAGGATCGAGGCGGCGGGAGGAGCGCGGCGACAGGGTCCCGGTGCCGCCCCGTGACTCGGCGTCCTCGTACGGCAGGTCACTCCGCGGCGGTCATCTCCACCAGCTTGACGACGGTGTTCCAGTTGCGGGTGGTGGCGGTCAGGCCCTTGTTCACGCGCGGCTTGGCGAGCTGTTCGGCCAGCTTGGAGCGGCCCAGGCCGTTCGGCGCGTAGAGGTAGAGGGCGCGGTCGCCGAGCCTGAACTCCTCGGGGAGGAAGGCGTCTTGGTCGATAGCGGTGAAGCGGTCCGTGTCGACCTGGCCGGAGAAGTAGGTCACGTGGAGCTGTTTGGCCTCCAACTCCGCCGCCGGGTAGGGGCAGTCGTCGACGATCGCGGCCAGGTAGGAGTGGTCGCGGACGATCACGTCGACCGGGAAGCCGAACTGCTTCTCGATCGCCGCGCCGAGCTCTGCGGCGAGGGACTCCTCGTCACCGCGGCCGGCGTCGAAGGCGGCCTGGCCGCTCTGGAGGTAGGTGCGCACACGGTCGTGGCCCAGGCCCTCCATCAGCGTGCGCAGCTCCGCCATCGGGACCTTCTTGGCGCCGCCCACGTTGATCCCGCGCAACAGCGCCGCATACGTCGTCATGGGCACACCCTAGGGCGGCCCGCCCCCGACGGCCTCCCCGCAGAGCCGCCGTTAGGTGTAAGGGTCATCCTCCTCCTCAGTGAGGAGGGTGCGGGGGGTCCGAGCGGACGATTCCGCCCACCGCACTTCACCAGGCAGAACGACGAGATGACTTTATCCGCCCCATACCTTCGAATCGAACGGTGTGCGGCAGGGGGCCGCCACCACTTTCAAGGGGGCAAGCCCGTCATGGGGAACGGAGAAACACGCGTGCGGGGCCTCGCGGCCCGGGCCGGCGGCTGGAGCGCCCGGCATCGCTGGGCGGCGGTCGGCATCTGGGTGCTGTTCGTGGTCCTGGCGATGGGACTCGGTTCGGCGGCGGGCCGCGTCGACGTCGACGAGAGCGAAGGCCTGAAGGGCGAGACGCACACGGCCGCGACGATCATCAAGGACGCCGACATCGACGAGCCGGCCGGTGAGACGGTCCTCGTCCAGGCCAAGGACGGTGGGCTGAAGGCGACGGACGCCGAGTTCCGGGCCGCCGTGGACGCGGTCGTCAAGGCCGTCGAGGCGACCGGCGAGGTCACGGACGTGCAGTCGCCGTACACCGCCGACACGATCTCGAAGGACGGCCGCAGCGCGCTGGTGCAGTTCGACATGCGCGGCGACGCGGAGACCGCGTCCGAGCGGGTCGAGCCGGTGCTGAACGCGGTCGAGAAGGTCCAGCGGGACCACTCCTCGGTGCGGATCGAGGAGATCGGCAGCGCCAGCATGCAGAAGACGTTCGACGACGCGTTCGGCGACGACTTCCAGAAGGCCGAGTACTCGGCGCTGCCCGTGGCCCTCGGCATTCTGCTCGTGGCCTTCGGCGCGCTGGTGGCGGCGCTGGTGCCGGTGCTGCTGGCGATCACCGCGATCATGGCGACGATGGGCCTGATGGGCATCGTCAGCCATGTGATGCCGATGGGTGATGTCGCCAACTCGGTGATGCTGCTGGTCGGTCTGGCCGTCGGCGTCGACTACTGCCTGTTCTATCTGCGCCGTGAGCGTGAGGAGCGCGAGGCCGGCCGGGACGCCCAGACGGCCCTGCGGATCGCCGCCGCCACCAGTGGCCGCGCGATCATCGTCTCCGGTGTCACGGTGTGCGTGGCGATGGCGGGCATGCTGTTCACCGGGATCGCCGACTTCGAGGCGATGGGCCTGGCTTCGCTGATCGTCGTCGCCGTCGCCATGGTCGGCTCGGTGACCGTGCTGCCGGCGGTGCTGTCGCTCCTCGGCCACCGGGTCGAGAAGGGCAAGATCCCCTTCCTGCACCCGGAGAGCCGGCTGCGCCGCAACCGTGGACGCGCCAACCGGGAGAGCCGGTTCTGGACGGCCGTCCTCGGCGGTGTGCTGAAGCGGCCGATGGTCTCGGTCGTGGTCGCGGCCGGTGTGCTGCTCGCGATAGCGGCGCCCGCGGTCGGCATGAAGACCCAGAACCTCACCCTGGACCAGGAGTTCGGCGACTCGCTGCCGATCGTGCAGACCTACGACCGGGTCAACGAGGCCTTCCCCGGCGGTTCCGAGCCCGCCGAGGTGATCGTCAAGGCGGACGACATCGGCGCCCCGGAGGTGACGAACGCGCTGGCCGCCTTCAAGCAGGAGGCGATCGCCTCGGGCGCCTCGCGCGGCCCGGTGGAGATCAAGCTGCACGAGGCGCAGAACCTCGCCTTCGTGTACGTCCCGCTGGTCGGCGGCTCCGACCTCGACAAGGCGGGCGAGAGCCTGGTGAAGCTGCGGGACGAGGTGCGGCCCGCGACGCTCGGCAAGGTGGACGGCCTTGAGGCGCCGATCACCGGGCAGGTGGCCGGTTCGAAGGACTTCAACGATCAGCTGACCGGCGCGGTCGTCCCGGTCTTCGCGTTCGTCGTGGTCTTCGCCTTCCTGCTGATGCTGCTGTCGTTCCGCTCGCTGACGATCGCGATCACCTCGATCGTGCTGAACCTGCTGTCGGTGGGTGCGGCGTACGGCATCCTCGTCGCCGTCTTCCAGCACGGCTGGGGCGCGTCCCTGGTGGGCGCGGAGGGTGTGGGCGCCATCATCAGCTGGCTGCCGCTGTTCCTCTTCGTGATCCTGTTCGGCCTGTCGATGGACTACCACGTGTTCGTGGTCTCCCGGATCCGCGAGGCCCGGCTGCGCGGCCGCAGCACGAACGACGCGATCCAGCACGGTGTGGTCACCACCGCCGGTGTCGTCACCAGTGCCGCGGTCATCATGGTCGCCGTGTTCGGGATCTTCGGCACGCTGTCCATGCAGTCCATGAAGCAGATGGGCGTGGGCCTGGCGGCCGCGGTGCTCATCGACGCGACGATCATCCGGGGTGTGCTGCTCCCGGCGGTCATGGCACTGCTCGGTGAGCGCAACTGGTATCTGCCCAAGTGGCTGAACCGGCTGCCGGACCTCACGCACGACGAGGCGCCGGAGGCCGTGCTGGAGTCGTCGCGGGACGACGAGAGCGACCGTGTCCCGGTCTGATTCCGCCCGTTGACCGAAGGCCCGTTGGTGTCCCGGGGGAACCAACGGGCTTTCGCCTGTCCGGTCAGCGGGCGGGCAGTTCGGCCTCGATGAGGTCGGCTGCCCGCCGGGTGCCGCCCTCGTCGGCCATCCTGGCCTGGATCTCCTTCAGCTTCCGCGCGACCTCGGGGTCGTCCACGAGGGCGAGGGCGATGGTCCGCAGGGTCCCGGCGGTGGCCTCCTCGGTGGGGATGTGCCGGGCGACGCCGAGGGCCTGGAGCATGTCGGCGTTGCCGAACTGGTCCACGGCCTGGGGTACGGCGATCATCGGGGTGGCGGTGGCCAGTCCTTCCTGGCTGCCGCCGGCGCCGGCGTGGGTGACGAACAGGTCGGCCTGGCGCAGGATCGCCAACTGCGGTACCCACGAGCGCACTTCGACGTTCGCGGGGATGTCGCCCAGTTCGGCCGGATCCACGTTGCCGCCGATCTGGAGCACCAGATGCCAGCCCGGCAGGTCACCGAAGGCCTTCAGGCACTCCCGGTAGAAGCCGGGCTGCTTGGTGAAGGACGAGCCGAGCGACACGAGTGCCACCTTCTCGGCGTCCGCGGGCCGCTGCCAGTCGCCCTCCGCGCCGCGGTCGCCCTGGCATGCGCCGACGAAGCTGTACACGCTCTCGTCGACGCGGTCGGCGTTCGGTTGCAGCGCCTTGGGGATCAGGGCGAGGGAGCGCGGGGGCCGGCCGGCGAAGTCGTCGGGGTGCAGGGTGATCCCGTTCTCCTCCAGCCAGGCGTGGAAGCGGGCGTAGTAGGCCTGCCCGCGTTCGGTCTTCTTCGGCTCCGCCCACATCGGCTCGGCGACCTCCTCCTCGTAGCCCTCCCAGGCGACGAGGTTCGGCGAGAGCGAGACGGCGGGCACGCCCCAGCGGTGGGCGAGGACGCGGGCCGGGTAGGAGGTGATGTCGTGCACGACGAGATCCGGCTCGTCCCCGTCGTACGCCTCGATCAGCTGCGGGAGCGCCTGGACGGCGTCGGCGAGGAACGGCTCCACGTTGTCCAGCAGGGTGCTGCCCCACTCCTCCGGGTCGGCGCCGGGGCCGGGCAGGGTGGAGTTCCAGAGTCTGGGCTCGGCGCCGGTCGCGGCGACCTTCTCCGCGAAGGCCGGCGGGATGGCGTAGGTGACGCGGTGGCCGCGCGCGACGAGCTCCCGGATCACTTCCAGGCTCGGGTTCACGTGGCCGTGGGCGGCGATGGAGAACATGGCGATGTGTGCGGGAGTGGTCATGCCATCGACAGTAAACGAGACGATACGTCTCGTGCAACTTGTTTCGGTGGGGTTCGGGGTCCTCACGGGGCCAGCACCTCGTGCAGCCTCAGCCAGGCAGCCGGAGGGACCTCGCCGACCAGGGTTCTCGTATCGAGACACGCCTCTCGGAACGCCGCGTCGACCCGCCGCCGCGGGTGCGCCCGGCACAGCGACGCGTACAGCGAACCGCCGACCCCGGAGAAGCCCAGCGCCACCATCCGCCGCCAGCTGTCGTACGCGCCCGCGTCGAGCAACGCCGTGCGCCGCCGTTCGATCCGTACGATCCCGGCGTCCACCCGCGGCACCGGCCGGAAGCTGCCGCGGCCGACCCGTCCGACGAACCGCCACTCGTGGCGGGGCCAGGTCAGGATCGTCAGCCGGGTCCAGCTCCCGTAGTCCCCGGTGCGTTTGCGGGCGTACTCCAGCTGTGTGAGGAGCGTGGCGTCGGTGAGGGCGGGCGCTCGCAGACACCAGTCGACGATGGCCGCGGTGCGCGAGAAGGGCACATTGCCGGCGACGCGGAAGGGTGTACGGGGCGGGCGGGCGGCGAGGAAGTCCTCGGCCACGACCCGTACCTGGGGTGCTTGGGCGAACCGGGCCCGGAGGGCGGGGACGAGTCGCAGGTCGATCTCGTACGCGTGCAGGGCCCGGCAGCGCGGGGCGAGCAGCTCGGTCAACGCGCCTTTGCCCGCGCCGACTTCGAGCAGCAGAGGGCTCTGCTGCCCTCGTGGGACGGCGAGTTCGGCGAGACGTGCGGTGGCGGCGCGGTCGGTGAGGAAGTTCTGCGAGAGCGCGCGGGAAACGCGGGTGGGGCGGCCCATGGCCAGTGGTCCTTGTCTTCCGTGACGGGAAACGGGCAGACGAAGGCCCCGACCGGAAGACAGGGGAAGAGAAGGAGGAGCTCGGACGCGCGCGGGCGTCAGAGGATGCTGCTCCCCGGGCCGGTCAGGGCACCGAGGCCGGCCCGCATCCGGATGGAGTACGTGCAGCCCCGGCCGTGACCGGAGATGTTGATCGCGTTACAGGCTCCCACGGGCGGCACGTTAGGCGCGGACCGTGGGCGCCGACAACCGAATTACGTCAGCGCTGATAGCGGGCGAGCACCAGATTGCCGTCCTTCTCCAGCCGCTCGCGCAGCTCGTCGAGTCCGATCGCCCCGCTGTAGTACTCCTGGAAGGCGGGCGTGGCGACCTTGTCCTTCCACTCGGGATAGCCGCGCACCGACTGCGCGGGTGCCGAGCGGAGGTGGGCGGCGAGGGCGGTCCCGGTGGCCCAGTCGTCCTTGCTCGTGCGCAGGGCCGGGTCCTTCAGCGCCTCGGTGCCGGTGGGCAGCATCCAGTCGCCCAGGGCGAGGCGGACCATGTTCTTCGGCCGGAGCAGGAAGTCGACGAACTCGGCGGCCTCCTTCTTGTGGGGGCTGTCCTCGGCGACGGAGAGCGTCTGCGGGCTGACGCCCTGGCTGAGTCCGTCGGCACCGGCCGGGGCGGGCAGCACCTGCCAGTCGAAGCCCTCGGGGGCCTGCTGGACGATCTGCTGGCGGTAGGAGAAGCCGAGCGGGACCATCGCGTACTTGCCGCCGAAGAACCCGGGCAGGGTGTCCGAGCCGCCGCTGCCCAGGGTGGTGGGTGAGGCGCTGTGGTCGGTGTTCGCCTGGTCGTGGACGGTGCGCGGCACGACCTCGTCGCCCTCCTCGAACCGGATCGTCACCTTGCCGTCGGAGCCGCGGTGGAAGAGCTGTCCGCCCGCCGACAGGGACAGGTTGAGCGTGGCCGAGACGGGCTCCTTGAGCGGCCAGGCGACGCCGTACTTCCCGTCGCCGCTCAGCTCGTCGGTGATCCGCCGGAACTCCGTCCAGCTCCAGGGGTCGTCGGGGGTCGGGATCCGTACGCCGGACTCCTTCAGCCATGTCGCGTTGGCGATCAGCACCCGCGGTTCCTGGAGGAAGGGCACGCCGTAGACACCGTCGCCGAAGGTCGTCGTCTCCCAACTCCGCCGCGGGATGTCCGACGTGAGGCGGGCGGGCAGCAGGTCGGTCAGGTCGGCGAGATAGCCGCCGTACGCGAAGTCCGCCAGGTCGTCGGAGGCGTCATGGATGATGTCCGGCGCCTCGCCGCCCTCGAAGGAGGTGAGGAGCTGGTCGTGGACGCTGTCCCAACTCCCCTGGACGTACTCGACCTTGACGTCCGGGTGGGTCGCGTTCCACTCCTTCACCAGCTGCCGGTTCGCCTCGACGGACTCCTCCTGCCAGGCCAGGGACTGGAAGCGGAGGGTGACGGTGCCGTCGTCGCCGGTGCCGCCGCCTGCCGTGCACGAGGTGAGCAGCAGCGTCAGGCACAGGGCCGGGATCCATCGCGGGCGCCGCATCAGCTCTTCACCGCCCCGGCGAGCATGCCGCTCGTGATCCGCCGCTGGATGACCGCGAAGACGACCAGGGAGGGCAGGGTCGCCAGGAACGCGGCCGCCGCCAGCGGGCCCAGGTCGGCGACGCCCTCCGCGCCGATGAAGTGGGTCAGCACGACCGGCAGGGTCTGTTTCTCCGGGGTCTTCAGCAGGACCAGCGCGAAGAAGAACTCGTTCCACGCGGTGATGAACGCGAACAGTGCCGTCGCCACGATCCCCGGCGCCAGCAGCGGCGCGGTCACCGACACCAGCGTCCGCAGCTTCCCGGCCCCGTCGACGGCCGCCGCCTCCTCCAGTTCGACGGGCACCGCCCGGACGTATCCGACGAGCATCCACAGCGCGAACGGCAGCGCCCACACCACGTACACCAGCACCAGTCCGAACAGCGAGTTGATCAGTCGCAGGTTCTTCAGCACCAGGAACAGCGGGATGATCACCAGCACCAGGGGGAACGCCTGGCTGACCACCACCCAGCCGGTCGCCGCCCGCGCGAGCGGGGTGCGGCGGCGGGCCATGACGTAGGCCAGCGGGGTCGCGATCAGGGCGGCGATCAGGGCGGCGCCGAGCGCGGCGAGCAGGGAGTTGCCCGCAGCGCGCAGCAGGGGCTGTTCGTCGAAGGCCTGCCGGAAGTTGTCGAGGGTGGGGTCCTCGGGGATCCAGGTCGGGTGCAGACTGCCCAGTTCCCGGGGGGACTTGAACGCGGTGGAGATCAGCCAGAGGAACGGGAACGCGAGGAAGACGAGGTACGCGAGCAGGGCGGCGTACTGTCCGACGCGGCCCGTGGTGCTGGTCCTCATGCCTCGTCACCTCCCCTGATCCGGCCCACCAGGAAGACGGCGAGGAGGATCGAGATCACCGCGACCATCACGCATCCCATGGCCGCCGCGTACCCGAACTGCCCGTAGCGGAAGGCCTCTTCGTAGGCGAAGAGCATGGGCAGCCGGGTGCGGCCGCCGGGTCCGCCGCTGGTGAGCACGTACACGAGGGCGAAGGAGTTGAAGTTCCAGATCAGGTTGAGGGCGACCATCGCGAGGGCGACCGGCCGCAGCGCGGGCCAGGTGACCGTCCGAAAGCGCCGCCAGGCACCGGCTCCGTCGACCGCCGCCGCCTCGTGCAGTTCACGTGGGGTGCTCTGGAGACCGGCGAGCAGGGCGACGGTGGTGGTCGGCATGCCGGCCCAGATGCCGACGACGATCACGGCGGGCAGGGCGGTGGCCAGACCGCTGAGCCAGTCCCGGCCGTCGCCGAGGCCGAGATCGCGCAGGGTCTCGTTGAGGACGCCGGCGTCCGGGTTGTAGACGAGGCGCCACATCACACCGACGACGACCTCGGGCATGGCCCAGGGGATGATCGCCAGCGCGCGGGCCAGCCAGCGCAGGCGCAGGTCCTGGTTGAGCAGCAGGGCGAGACCGAGGGCGAGCAGGAACTGCGGCACGGTCACGCCGACGGCCCACACCAGGCCGATCCGGAACGACTCCCAGAACAGTGTGTCGTGCAGCAGGTCCTGGAAGTTGAGCGTGCCGATCCACTGCGTGGAGCGGGTCCGGCCGGACTGGGCGTCGGTGAACGCCAGCAGGATGCCGTACAGCAGCGGGCCGACGCTCAGCACCAGGATCGGGATCAGCGCGGGCAGCACCAGGAACCAGGCACCGTGGTCCCGGGGCCGCCTCGTCGCGGTCACCGTGGTCACGTGATCGGCTCCCTCGTGCTGATCGTGACGTTCTGGACCCGACGGGCCTCCGTCATGGTCGTGAAGCGGGTGAACGGCGTCAAGGCGGCGCACGCCCACGTCGACCTGTGGCGATGCGAGACTGGCCGGTGGTTGGCGCGATCATGTCGTTGTTCGCGGCGGCAACATGACGGCATACGGGGACTGGGAGGCGGACGATGGACGAGGCACGGGCGCGGGACGTACTGGCCGCGGCGGGAGTGCTGCCCGGGCCGGCCGCCGGGGCGCGGCTGCTCGCGCTGGGCGAGAACGCGGTGTTCGCCGCCGGTGACCTGGCCGTCAAGGTGGGCCGGGACGCCGAGCTCCTGGACCGGGCCCGCCGGGAGCTGGACATCGCGGCATGGCTCGCCGAGGCGGGCGTACCGGCGGTGCGGGCGGCCGAGCCGAAGGCGCTGCTCGTGGAGGGTCACCCGGTGACGGTGTGGCACCGGCTGCCCGATCCCGTACGGCCCGCCGAGCCGCGGGATTTGGCCGAACTCCTACGGGTGGTCCACGCGCTCCCCTCCCCCTCCTTCACGCTTCCGCCCCGCGAGCTGCTGGGCGGTGTGGAACGCTGGCTGCGCCTCGCCGGCGACGCGATCGACCCCGCGGACGCGACGTACCTCCGGGAACGCCGGGACGGTTTCGCGGCGGCCGCGGCCGCGCTCACCCCGCGGCTGCGGCCCGGCCCCATCCACGGCGACGCCCTCCCCCGCAATGTGCACATCGGCCCCGACGGCCCGGTCCTGGTGGACCTGGAGACCTTCTCCGCCGATCTGCGCGAGCACGACCTGGTGGTCATGGCCCTGTCCCGTGACCGCTACGGGCTGCCCGCCGCGGCCTACGACAGCTTCACCGAGGCCTATGGCTGGGATGTGCGCGAGTGGGCGGGCTGCTCGGTGCTGCGGGGCGCCCGGGAGACGGCGAGCTGCGCCTGGGTGGCCCAGCACGCGCCCGTCAACCCGGAGGCGCTGGTGGAGTTCGAGCGTCGGGTGGCGTCCTTGCGGGACGGGGACGAGACGGTGCGGTGGTATCCGTTCTGAGCCGTTGGACCCGCGGGGTCAGACCGGTTCGTCCGCCGGCTCCCTGAGCGGCCAGGTCCCGTCGACCACCGCGTCCGTCTCGCCCTTGCCGCGCAGGAAACTCTGGAAGTCCGCCGCCCATTCCGCATACCACTCGATCTGGCGGCGGTGCAGTTCCGCCGGGCCGAGGGCGGCGATCTTGGGGTGGCGGTCGGCTATCGCGTGGGCGAGCCGGGCCGCGGCGAGGGCGTCCGCCGAGGCGTTGTGAGCGGCGTCGAGCGGGACGCCGTACTCCCCGCAGACCGCTTCGAGGTTGCGCTTGCCGCGGCGGTAGCGGTCGACGGAGCGGTCGATCGTGTACGGGTCGACGACCGGGGCCGGGTCGACGCCGCCCAGGCGGTCGCGCAGCGAGGGCAGGCCGTGGCGGCGCAGCTCCGCCGAGAGCAGGGTCAGGTCGAAGGCCGCGTTGTAGGCGACGACCGGGACGCCCGTCCTCCAGTACGTCGTCAGGACGTCGGCGATGGCGTCGGCGACCTGGTCGGCCGGGCGGCCCTCCGCGGCCGCGCGTTCATTGCTGATCCCGTGGACCGCCACCGCGTCCGCCGGGATCTCCACGCCCGGGTCCGCCAGCCATTCGCGGTGCCCTATGGGCTGTCCCGCCCTGACCTCGATCACGGCGCCGGTGACGATGCGCGCCTCGCGCGGATCGGTACCGGTCGTCTCCAGGTCGAAGCCGATCAGCAGCTCCTGGTGCCAGCCCATGCGGCGGCCCCCCTTCTTGGTGGTGCTTTCCCCCAGTGGTCTCCACGATCCCATGCGCCACTGACAATCAGAGGACCGCGTTCCGCTTGCCCTCCGCACCAGGAACTTTCAGGACACCGGACGTGAATCCGCCCAAGACGTCTCGAACTCTTCGCGATAGGTCGGGAAGAGACCGCTCTCATCTATTTCGCCCGGCTTGACGACCTTGTTCCCGTTGCGCAGCACCAGTACCGGCGCCTCCATGCCCCGCGACCGCCGCAGATAGGACTGCACGACCGCGACCCCGTCGGCGCCGTCCCCGTCGACGAGATAGGCGGTGAAGCGCGGTGTCTCGTCGTAGACCTGGATCTCGAAGGCGCCCGGGTCGCGCAGCCGGGACCGCACCCGGCGCATGTGCAGGATGTTCATCTCCACGGCCCGGCTCAACTCACCGCGCTTGATGCCGAGTTCACGCTCGCGCCGCTTGACCGAGCTGGAGGCCGGGTTCAGGAACAGCAGCCGCACCCGGCAGCCGGCCTCGGCCAGGCGCACCAGACGGCGGCCGGAGAAGTTCTGCACGAGCAGGTTGAGGCCGATGCCGACGGCGTCGAGACGGCGGGCGCCGCCGAAGATGTCCTCGGCGGGGAACTGGCGCAGCAGCCGCACCCGGTCGGGGTGCACGGCGACCACGTCCGCGTACCGGTCGCCGACCAGGTCCTCGACCGCGTCCACGGGGAGCCGGCGCGCGGAGGGCACATCGCCGCCGGCGAGTATCTCCAGCAGTTTCGCCGAGGCCCGCTCGGCCTGGCCCAGGACGGCCTCGGACAGGGCCCGGTTGCGCGAGACGACGTTCCGGGTCACTTCCAGCTCGTCCAGGGCGAGTTCGACGTCCCGGCGCTCGTCGAAGTAGGGCTCGAAGCACGGCCAGTGCTGCACCATCAGCTCGCGCAGCTGCGGCAACGTGAGGAAACTCAGGACGTTGTCGTCGGCCGGGTCGAGCAAGTAGCCCTTGCGGCGGCTGACTTCGCGTACGGCGACCGCGCGCTGCACCCACTCCTGCCCGGCCGGGCCTGCGGCGGCGACCACCCAGTCGTCGCCGTGGACGGGTTCGTAGATGGGACGCAGAACAGCGGCCACGACCGCGCGCAGCCGCTGTTCGACGAGGTTCAGCCAGATGTAGGCCCGGCCGGCTCGCTGGGCGCGCGTACGCACCTCGCGCCAGGCGTCGGCGTCCCAGTCCAGCTCCGGCCCGATGGAACCGGCGGCGTCCATGGGCCGTGCCAGGCTCACCGTGCCGGGCGGGACATCTGCGGAGTTCCCCTCGTGACCCTCGTCACCAGGGGGCAACTCCAGCCCTCCCGAGCCCACCCGCGCACCGCCTTCCGCTCCCCCGAGCACTCCCGGGGGTCTCGCCCCACCCAACGATCAAGGAAGGGTACTCCGGGAGCGGTCGGCGGTGCAGCCGGATGGACAGGGTCGTTTCTCAACTACCGCCGTTCCAGTTGCCGTTCTGACCGGCGAGGGCGGCGGGAGTGAGCGGATTCATAGCCGTGACGTCGCGCGGGGCGATGGAGAAGCCCTGCCAGTGGACCGGCATCGGCTGCTGGTCCTCGTCCCGGGCTATGTGGTGGAAGCCGACGTTCATCCAGACCACGGGGTGCGTGAGGGTCTGCCCGTTCACGAACTTGTCGACGGAGGAACCCGATCCGGTGGCGCAGCCGGGCTGGTTCTCACTGGCGTACTTCTCGCAGCTCTTGTACTCGGTGAAGTACACGTCGTGCTTCGTGAAGGGGCGACCGGAGTACTTGCTGCTGGGCCCGGGGACGAGCTCGTACGAGCGCGGGTGGCCGTCCTTGTTCTTGCCCGCCGTGCTCACCACGCGCCACCAGCGCATGTTCTTGCTGTCGCCGGCCAGTTCCTTGGTCACCGTGGTGCGGGTGGTCTTGGCGGTCGGGCCGTTGCCGGCGCCGGCCGGGGCGCTGACCGTCGAGTCGTACTGCTCGACCTTCGTCTTGGAGGAGCCGTCCAGGGCGAAGTCCAGCTTCCAGAACACGTTGTGGCTGTGGCTGTCCGCCTTGGCCGCGGCGCCCTTGCCGATCGGCCAGCTGCGGCCGTCACCGGCGTCGTAGTCGTACGGCGACAGGCTGCCGGTCGCGCCGACGTTCATGTTGACGGTGCCGTCGTCCTGGAAGCGCCACTCGGTGATGTACTCGTACCAGTCGACCTTGTTGACCGTGTAGACGAGCAGGTCCTTGCCCTGCGCCTGGTAGACCGTGTTGCCCTGCTCGTAGTTCATGAGCCGGTAGGCGTGGCCGCGGGTCTTGGTGGTGGTGCACAGACCCTTGATGTTCGGGTCCTGGTAGTACGAGGTGTTCTTGACCTTGACCGTCTTGATGGTGCCGCCGGGGCACTCCGCGGCGGTCATGTTCATCAGGCCGTCGCCGAAGTTGTACGTCGTCAGGTCGTTGTACTCGCTCTTGCCGTCGTCGTACGGCACGTGGATCTGGGCGAGCCTGGCGCTGTTGAGGACCTTGATCGGCTTGGTCTCGCCGGGCGGCTGGTAGGAGATGTCCTCCAGGACGATCCCGGCCTTGCTCTCGAAGCGCCAGCACATCCGCCAGGTCGTGCCGGAGGCGAGCTTCTTCTCGATCTGGTAGGCCGTGCTGCAGTCGGCGGCCGCCGCGGCGGGAGCCGCCTTCGGCTGGGCGGTGGCCGGGCCCGCACCGGTGGTCACGCCGGCCGCCAGGGCGACGACGGTGACACCCAGGGCCGTCCGCCTGCGGGCACGGCTCATTCTGTTCACGCGCATGAAGAAGTGACTCCCTTACAGGAGGATCAGGTGGGCGAAGTGGACGGACGGGCGGCTCAGCCGCGGACGATCTCGACGATCTTGCGGGTGCTCAGGTCGATGACCAGGTCCCGGGTGTCGATCCACGGTCCGTTCTTGACCTTCGGGGTCAGGGTCGCGCAGCGGTGCTCGCCGCAGGCCGTGAGCGCGGCGGGCCTGATCCCCGGGTTGGCCCTGAAGACCATGCTGTTCAGCTGGAGCTGGTCCGGCGAGGTGAGCTCCTTGCCGGTGGCGTCCTTGTAGTCGCCCTTCAGCCCCGCGGAGAGCGGGTCGGCGAGCAGCAGCCGGGCCGCCTCGGTGGTCTCGGCCCGGCTCAGCGGCGGCTGTACGCCGTGGCTGGTGGAGGTTCCCTCGACCTTGCCGGTGTCGAGATTCACGGTCCGGGTGACGAGGGTGTCGTCCTTGTAGTCGTAGTACGTCACGTCGGCGCGCCGCGGCGCGTTCGCGTCGTCCAGCTCGCTCGCCTCGGGGTCGGCAAGGTCGATGCCGAGCTGCTGCGGGCCGCGGTCCCCGTCGACGTCCTCGCTGGCGTTGAACAGCTGCCGGTTGAGGGCGAGTTTCGCGACCCGTTCCATCTCGTCGTCGGTCAGCGGGTCGCGGCCCTTGCCCTTGTCGCCCTCGGCGGGGGCTTCCTCGACGACGCCCGGCGCGGCGGCCGAGCCCTGTGCGTCCTGGCCCTGTTGCTGCCCGGCGGCGGCCGCCTGGCCGGCTCCCTTGGTCCCTCCGGTCTCGTCGGCCCCGGCCGTGCCCGGCAGGGTGATTCCGACCATCACGGCGGTCGAGGCCACCGCGATGGCCGCCCCGGCCACCACCTTGCCAAGGTGGCGGCGCACTATTTCGCGCACGTCTTTCCCCCTACTCCCCCTGGTCCACGGGAGTATGTGATTGCCCCACAGGTCTGTGCATACCGCGTATGCACCGGTCGATCGGTAAGAGGGACGTAAGTCATAGGTGGTTCCATCACTTTCGGGGAGACTCGGGGCCAAGGGCGCCCCGGCGGCGGGCACGAGCTGAAAGAGTCGTATCCATGCAGGTCTGGCCTGGAGAGGCGTATCCACTCGGTGCCACGTACGACGGCGCCGGCACCAACTTCGCGGTCTTCACCGAGGCCGCGGACCGAGTAGAGCTGTGTCTGCTGCACGACGACGGCTCGGAGACGGCGGTGGAGCTGCGGGAGAGCGACGCCTTCGTCCGGCACGCGTATCTGCCCGGTGTGATGCCGGGCCAGCGCTACGGGTTCAGAGTGCACGGCCCGTACGCGCCGGAGCGCGGACAGCGCTGCAACTCCGCGAAGCTCCTTCTCGACCCGTACGCGCGCGCGATCAGCGGAGCGATCCAGTGGGGCGAGGAGGTCTACGGCTACCACTTCGACTCGCCCGACAAGCGCAACGACCTGGACTCCGCCCCGCAGACCATGAGCTCGGTCGTGGTCAACCCGTACTTCGACTGGGGCGACGACCGCCGCCCGCGCACCGACTACCACCACACGGTGATCTACGAGGCCCATGTGAAGGGCCTCACCATGCGCCACCCGGGCCTGCCGGAGGAGCTGCGCGGCACCTACGCCGCCCTGGCGCACCCGGCGATCATCGAGCATCTGACGGAACTGGGCGTCACCGCGCTGGAGCTGATGCCGGTCCATCAGTTCGTGAACGACCACCGCCTGGTCGACATGGGCCTGAACAACTACTGGGGCTACAACACCATCGGCTTCTTCGCCCCGCACAACGCGTACGCCTCCTGGGGCGACCGCGGCCAGCAGGTCCTGGAGTTCAAGTCGGCGGTCCGGGCGCTGCACGAGGCCAATATCGAGGTCATCCTCGACGTGGTCTACAACCACACCGCCGAGGGCAACCACCTGGGCCCGACGCTGTCCTTCCGGGGCCTGGACAACGCGTCGTACTACCGCCTCACCGACGATCCCCGCTACTACATGGACACCACGGGCACCGGCAACTCCCTACTCATGCGCTCCCCGCACGTCCTCCAGCTGATCATGGACTCGCTGCGCTACTGGGTCACCGAGATGCATGTCGACGGCTTCCGCTTCGACCTCGCGGCGACCCTGGCCCGGCAGTTCCACGAGGTGGACCGGCTGTCGTCCTTCTTCGACCTGGTGCAGCAGGACCCGGTGGTCTCCCAGGTGAAGCTGATCGCCGAGCCGTGGGACGTCGGCGAGGGCGGCTATCAGGTGGGCAACTTCCCGCCGTTGTGGACCGAGTGGAACGGCAAGTACCGCGACACGGTCCGGGACCTGTGGCGCGGTGAGCGGCGGGCGGTCGCGGAGTTCGCGTCCCGGCTGACGGGCTCCTCCGACCTGTACCAGGA
Source organism: Streptomyces sp. S3(2020) (assembly GCF_013044505.1). Classification (GTDB taxonomy): domain Bacteria; phylum Actinomycetota; class Actinomycetes; order Streptomycetales; family Streptomycetaceae; genus Streptomyces. The sequence continues at coordinate 43,736 of NZ_JABERD010000046.1, forward strand.
CGACGGGCGGCGCCCGCTGGCCTCCATCAACTTCGTGACCTGCCACGACGGGTTCACGATGCACGACCTCGTCTCGTACAACGACAAGCACAACATGGCCAACGGCGAGGAGAACCGCGACGGCGAGAGCCACAACCGGTCCTGGAACTGCGGGGCCGAGGGCGAGACCGACGACCCGGACGTCCTGGAACTGCGCGCCCGGCAGATGCGGAACTTCATCGCCACCCTGATGCTGTCCCAGGGCGTGCCGATGCTCAGCCATGGCGACGAGTTCGCCCGCACCCAGCGCGGCAACAACAACGCCTACTGCCAGGACAGCGAGCTGGCGTGGGTCCGGTGGCCCGAGGACGGTGAGGTCTTCGGCGATCTGCTCTCCTTCACGCGCGCGATGGTGTGGCTGCGCCGGGACCATCCGGTCTTCCGCAGGCGGCGCTTCTTCCACGGGCGGCCCGTGGAGGGCACCCATGACGAGCTGTCGGACATCGCCTGGTTCACCCATGAGGGCGAGGAGATGACCCAGCGGGACTGGGACCGGGCGCAGGCGTCGGCCATCTCGGTGTTCCTCAACGGCAACGCGATCTCCGAACCCGGCCCGCGCGGGGAGCGCATCGGCGACGACTCGTTCCTGCTGATGTTCAACCCCTCGCACCGGACGCTGGACTTCCTGGTGCCGGTCAACCACGGCCGGCAGTGGGAGGTCGTCGTCGACACCGCCCTCACCGACGGCGTGCCCCCGGGCACGGGCCCCAAGGTGCGGGCCGGGGACCGGCTGACGCTGGTGGACCGCAGCATGACGGTGTTGCAGCGGCCGGTCTAGGGACCGCCCGGACCGGGGATCGCCGGTGGACACGCGCGCGTGGAGGGCGCTTCCGTGTCCCGGGACGACGTCGGCCGCGCCGTGCACACGAGGGGACGTGCGCGGGGCGATGACACGAAAGGCGGCGGGGCGGGTACGTAGGTCTGCATGACACCTGAGCGACCCGACCCGGTGGTGCCGACCGCCACGTACCGGCTGCAGTTGCAGCCCGAGTTCCCTTTCGACGCCGCGGCGGCGGCCGTGCCGTACCTGGCCACGCTCGGCGTCTCGCACCTGCACCTGTCCCCCGTCCTGGAGGCGGTCCCCGGCTCCGCGCACGGCTACGACGTCGTGGACCACGCGCGCGTGCGGGCCGAACTGGGCGGCGAGGAGGGACTGCGGGCGCTGGCCGGCACCGCGCGGGAGCACGGGCTCGGTCTGGTCGTGGACATCGTGCCGAACCACATGGCCATGGCCCCGCGCCACAACCGGGCCCTGTGGGAGGTGCTCAGGGAGGGCCCCAAGTCGCCGTACGCGCGATGGTTCGACATCGACTGGGAGGCACAGGGCGGACAGGTGCTGCTGCCGGTCCTGGGAGGCCCGCTCGGCTCGGTCATCGGTGACCTGCGGGTCGACGGCGACGTCCTGCGCTACCACGACCATGTCCTCCCGTTGCGCGAGGGCACCGGGGAGCTGCCGCTGCCGCAGCTCCTGGACGCGCAGTGGTACCGCCCGGTGTGGTGGCGGCTGGCCCGCACCGAGCTCAACTACCGGCGCTTCTTCAGCATCTCGGAGCTCATCGGGGTGCGGGTGGAGGACCCGGAGGTGTTCGAGGCCACCCACGCCAAGATCCTCCAGCTGCTCCACGAGGGCGTCGTCGACGGGCTGCGGATCGACCACCCCGACGGTCTCGCCGACCCCGACGGGTATCTGCGGCGGCTGCACGAGGCCACCGGCGGCCGCTGGACGGTGGTGGAGAAGATCCTCGCGGACGGGGAGCCGCTGCCGGCGTCCTGGCCGGTCGCGGGCAGCACCGGGTACGACGCCCTGCGGCACATCGACGGCGTGCTCACCGATCCGGCGGGGTTCGGCGAACTCCTCGGCCAGTACCGCCGGTTCGCGGCCCCGCAGACGGACCGGGGCGGACAATGGGACGCGACGGTGCGGCGGGCGGCGTACAAGGTGCTCGCGCACGAGCTGGCCGCCGAGACGGAGCGGCTGACCCGGGTGGCGGTCCGGCTGTGCGCCACGTCCCCGGAGCCCGCGCTGCGCGACCGCGCGCCGTGGGCGCTGCGCACCGCCCTTCAGGAACTGCTGGTCCGCATGGAGGTCTACCGGCCCTACGGCGCCGCCGACGCCGCCCGTGTCGTCACCGCGGAGGCCGCGGAGGAGGCCCGGCAGGCGTTCGTGGTGCCCGAGGAGTCCGGTGCGGTGGACGTGGTCCGCGATCTGCTGCTGGGGCGGGCGGGTGAGGGACCCGAGCACGTGGAGTTCGGGACCAGGTTCGCGCAGACCTCGTCGGCGCTGCGGGCCAAGTCCGTCGAGGACACGGCGTTCTACCGCTATGTGCCGCTGCTGTCGGCGACCGAGGTGGGCGGGAATCCGGGTGCCCCCGCGGTGTCCCCGGACGACTTCCACGCGTACTGCGCGCGCGTGCAGCGCGACTGGCCGGCGACCGGGACGGCCGTGTCGACGCACGACACCAAGCGCAGCGCCGACGTACGGGCCGCGCTGGCCGTGCTCACCGAGTGCCCGCGGCGCTGGGCCGACGTCCTGGCCGAGGTGACCCGCACCGGCGAGGGCGTGCCGGACGCGCAGGTGGCGTGGGCGGCCTGGCAGACGGTGTTCGGGCTCGGCCCGGCGGACCCGGAGCGGGTGCGGCAGGCGCTGCTGAAGCATGTGCGCGAGGCGGGGCTGTACACGAGCTGGACGGAGCAGGAGCCGCCGTACGAGGAGGCGGTGGCGGCCTTTGTCGCGGCGGGGCCCTGTGGGGCACCGGGCGAGCATGTGGCCGCCTTCCGCAGCACGCTGGGACCGTCCGTCCGGGCGAACCTGCTCGGCACGGCGCTGCTCCACCTGACCATGCCGGGGGTGCCGGACGTCTATCAGGGCACGGAGGCCGAGTACCGGGCCCTGGTGGATCCGGACAACCGCCGGCCCGTGCGCTTCCCGCCCGAGGAGCCCGGCGAGAAGGGCGCGCTCACCGCGGCGGCCCTGCGCCTGCGCGCACGACGCCCTGCCGCGTTCGGTGACTCGGCGACGTACGCCCCGCTGGCCGCCGAGGGCCCGGCGGCGGCCCACTGCCTGGCGTTCGCCCGTTCCGGGGAGGTCGTCACCGCCGTGACCCGGCTGTCGCTGCGGCTGGCGGAGGCGGGCGGCTGGCGCGAGACAGGGTTGGCGCTGCCGGCGGGCCGTTGGTCCGATGTCCTGTCTCCGGAGCGGGAGTTCACGGGGCACGTGCGCGTGGCGGAGCTCTTCGAGGGGTGGCCGGTGGCGTTGCTGGAGCGGGTGGAAGCGGAACGCGACCGGGGCGGCCCGGCCGGCTCGCCTCGGGTGTAGTCGCCGTCATCGCACGCCGTCGCACGGCCCGGGCCTCCGGCTCGTGACCGCGTGCGCTCCCGGAGCCCGGGCCGGGCGGCCGGCGCGCGGTGACGGGCGACGGCGCGCGCTCGGTCCACGCCGTGGACGACGACCGGAAGCGGCCCGGACGGGCGGGCCGGCGCCCGGGTCCCGCCCCATCCGACCCCGGCACCCCTGCTGGCACCAACGGCCCTTCCTGCTGGCGGTAAATGCATCTGGGCGCCCCCTGGAGGCTCCCCCGTCGTGTGCTTGACACTGCACAGAGGGCGTGGGGTACTGCGGATTGCGAAGCCGGTCGGATGTGTCGGGGGTGAGTCTGCTGCCGGAGCTGCGCTACCCCACAGTGCCCGAAGTCGTCGCGTCCGCAAGGGCGTTGGCTGCTCGTCGGCCCGCTCTGTGCACCCTGCGCGAGGTCGGCCGGTCCCGGGCGGGCAGGCCCCTGCACCTGCTGTCCGTGGGCCATGCCCGGCGTGCCGTGCTCGTCGTCGCCGGCGCCCACTCCAACGAGCCGACCGGCGGCGCGACCCTCCTCGACGTCGCCGAACGTGTGGTCAGCGAGCGGGAGTTGCGGCTGGGCACGTCCTGGCACTTCCTGCTGTGCGCGGATCCCGACGGGGCGAGCCTGCACATCACGCCGGCGCCGCGCAGCCTGTTCGACTACCACCTGGGCTTCTTCCGGCCCGCGGGGCACGAGCAGCCGGAGTGGTCCCCGGCGGTGCTGCCGCCGGACCGGCTGCCACCGGAGACGCGCGCCCTGACGGGCGTCATCGACGAGTTGCGCCCCTACCTCCAGGTGACCCTGCACGGCACCGATCTGGGCGGCAGCTGGGTGCAGCTGACGAAGGACATCCCGGGTCTCGCGGAGCCGTTCGCCAAGTCCGCGGCGGAGCTGAACATCCCGGTGGAGACGGGCGCCTCGGACGCCGCGGGCTGGCCCGCGTCAGGTCCCGGGGTGCATGTGATGCCCGCGCCGGGCGCGGGGGCGGCGTATCCGAGCATGCCGGACGACGCGCGCAACAGCACCTGGTACCACGCGCATCGCTACGGCGGACTGACGGCGATCGTCGAGGTGCCGATGTGGGCGAGCGACCTGGTCGACGACCCGGCGCCGCATCCGGCACCGGCCGTGGCGCTGCGGCGCCTGGCGGGACGGCTGCTCCAGGACGCGCGGCAGGTGGAGCGGGTGCTCGTCGACGCCACGCCTCGTCTGCCGGACCTCGACGGGCCGCTGCTGCGGGCCTCCAGGTGGGGCCTGGAGCTGGTGCCGGGGCTGGCCGCGGACTGGGCGCACACCCCGCCCGCCGACAACACGCGCGCGTACGTGGGCAGCGTGGACGCGTTCGCGCGCCGACTGCCGCTGCGGGCGGCGTCGATGCTGCTGCGGGTGCTGCTGGAGAACGACGACCGTGCGGCGCCCCGTCTGGAGCGGTTGGTGGCGACCTGGAGCGAGGCCTTCGCGGACCGTTTCCGGGCCCGCTGGGTGCCGTTGGAGCACCAGATCGAGCACCAGTCCCGCACAGTGGTGGCGGCGGCGCTGCACGCGCGCGTGAGGGCGGCCTGAGCCCCGCCGCCACCGGCCGGGTTCAGGTGGCGAGGCCGTCGAGCGCGAAGACCGATCCGGTCCGCCCGGCCATCACACAGCTGTTGGAGAAGGTCTCCGTGTAGTCGACCGGCCGCCCGTTCCACTGCCCCTGCGCGCGTGCGGTCACCGGGGCGTAGTGCATCGGGCAGTAGGTGTTCCGCGCGGGAAGGACGGCGGGGTCGCCGTCGGCGGCCTCCAGTGCCGCGCAGGCCTCGGCGGCCTTGCCGTGCCCCTGGGGCGGGTCGCACAGCAGCATGGTGCCGCGGGTGTCGCCGGCCCGGGTGTCGCCCTCGGTGACGTCGCCCTCGGTGACCGTGAGGTAGAGCCAGTTGCCGTCGGCGCGGGAGTCCCCGGGGGCCGCCTGTGCGGGTGCGGGGGCCGTGGCGGCGACGAGGAGGGCGGCCGCGGCGAGGAGAGTGCCTCGTGCCGCTTTCGACGCGGTGCGGTTCTTCGGTCCGGCCTTCATGCCAGTCTTCTTGCCAGTCTTCATTCCCGATGCATCGGCACGGCGGCCTGGGATCCCCACCCCGGCTCACCCGAACGGGAGCCCACGCGCGCGTGCCGCCCGGCCAGTTCGAACACGGTCTGCACCACCCGCGTCTGGTACTCCACCTGGCGGGTGACGGGGATCCAGCGTGCCCCGCAGCTGTCGCGGTAGTCGGCGCACCACTCGTCGATGAGACGGTCCAGCTCGGGCAGGGCGCCGGCCGGATCGGTCCCGGCGGCCGTCACGAGCTGGTGCAGCAGGCCCGCGGTGCGCAGCGTCAGGCGGCGGCCGGAGATCCGCAGGGCGGCCAGGTGGGCGGTGCTGAGGGGCGGCAGCGGACGGGCGCCGTCGTCGACGTCGGGGTCCCAGGAGTCCGCGATGCCCGGGCAGACCAGTAAATAGTCGTCGACCGGTGCGAGCAGCCGCTCCGCGTCCGGGGCGGCGGTGACGAAGGGGCGGACGCTCGCGAAGAGGCGTTCCAGGCGTTGGGTGTCGCGGCGCAGGGTGTGGCTGACCGTGCGCAGTACGGCGGCCGCGTCGGTGGGCGGGGAGCCGTCCTCGACGGCGGGCACGCCCCACATGGGCGCCTCGACGATCGCGGTCACGGTGCCGTACCGGTGCGGGTGGTACCAGGTCGACTCGACGGCGGCCTCGGTGATGGCGGCGGCCAGGTCGCCGCGGCGCGGTGGCGGGATACGGAAGACGGCGGGGCCCAGGGCCGGCCAGTACAGGGTGTCGTACGGGCCGAGTTCGCGGGGGATGCCGAGACGGGCCGCGTGCTGGGCCACGCGGCCCGCGATGCCGGGCAGGTCGTGGGTCAGCTCGACGAAGCCGCCGCCCACGTCGACTCCGTGCAGCGAGCACTGGAGGAAGGGCCGCAGTTCGTCCTGGACGTCGAGCAGCGCGCGGGTCTCCGGCAGTGTGACGGCGTCGGCGCCGTCGGGCAGCCACTCGGGCTGTTCCAGGAAGCCGGGCCGGAAGAAGTTCCGGAAGTGCCGGCCGAGGGTGTACGGGCCGTGCAGCCAGCCCTCGTTGCGGCGCAGGCCGTCGGGGTCGAGGCTGAGCAGCAGGTTCCAGGTGGCGTCGGCTCCCTCGGTGAGCAGGGGGTCGGCGAGGGCGCGTTCGGCGAGCCGCAGGACGGTGCCGCCGCCCACGGGTTCGTTGGCGTGCGGGCCGGCGACTACGAGGGCCTGGCGGGTGCCGTGGCCCACGGACAGCAGCCACAGCGGTGTGCCCGCGCGGGACGTGCCGACCGTGCGGAGTCTGGCGTCGCCGGGGTGGCGGGCGACGAGTGCGGACGCCCGGGCGCCCAACTCGTCGACGGTCGGGTAGCGGAGGAGTGGCGGCAGGGCACACCTCCACGAAGATGGTGCCGTCGGTTCACCTGATGTGCATGGTGTACGCACAGTGAGTCACGACTTGTGGGGTACGTCAACACCGCGGTCGGCAAAGGGATCTGGGCTCTCGACAGGACGTAAATCCCAGGCCAGAGCTAAGGTTGGGCTCAGTTCACGGACGTCCGGACTCAGTCGACGGAGAGCCGGAACCACATCCGGCCGAAGCCGATCTGGTCGCCCTCGCGGACCACGGCGGCCCCGATGACGCGCCGCCCGTTCACGGTCGTGCCGTTGGTCGAACCGAGGTCCCGCAGCACCCACATGCCGCCCTGGCGGCTCAGCTCGGCGTGCACCCGGGACACCGTCTCGTGGGTCAGCCGCAGCCCGTTGGCGGGGTCGCGGCCGATCCGCAGCGGGTATCCGTTGCCGGGGTGCGGCAGCAGCAGCTTGGGCAGCCGCTCGGCCTGCCAGGCGCGGCGCAGCCGCTGGGTGAAGCCGGAGACCGCTTCCACGGAGCCGAACACCAGCCGGGAGAAGCGTCCTTCCGAGGGCAAGTCGGCGGTGAGCGCCGCGAGTTCGTCCGAGCGGCGGGCGGCGAGCGCCAGCTCCATGCGCCGGATGAACGTGTCGTGCGACAGCCGACCCATGGCGACGCCGTCACGGAGCACGTTCAGCGCCTTGTCGCGCTCCGCGTCGGAGAGCCGCGCGGGGTACGTGTTGAACTCGAAGGACGACGTCACGTTCGTGATTGTCGGGCAGTGGACGCCGGGTGTCCAGAAAACATGGGAACAGCCGCCACGCGCGCGTACCTGCGGATCGGGGGCGGTTTGACGCACCATGGACGGGCTACATCACGGTGAGCAGACGAAGGGGAACCGTCCGTGCAGTTCGAGGTGTGGGCACCGCAGGCCGACCGTGTGACGCTCCAGTGCGACGGCGCCACGCGCGCGTTGGAGCGCGATCCCGAACGGACCGGCTGGTGGCGGGGTGAGGCGCGGGCGCGGGACGGCTCCCGGTACGGCTTCGCGCTGGACGACGGTCCCGTGCTGCCGGACCCGTGCTCGCGCCGGCAGCCCGACGGGCCGGACGGGTTGAGCGCGGTCGTCGACCAGGGGCGGTACACCTGGCGTACGGAGTGGGCCGGACGGCCGCTGCCGGGCGCGGTCCTGTACGAACTGCACGTGGGCACGTACACGCGCGAGGGCACTCTGGAGGCGGCCGCCGAGCGGCTCGGGCATCTCGTCGAACTGGGCGTCACCCACGTGGAGTTGATGCCCCTGTGCCCCTTCCCCGGCCGGCACGGCTGGGGGTACGAGGGCGTCTCGCTGTGGGCCGTGCACGAGCCGTACGGCGGGCCCGAGGGGCTGAAACGGTTCGTCGACCGGGCGCACGAGCTCGGTCTCGGGGTGGTCCTGGACGTCGTACACAACCATCTGGGGCCGTCAGGCAATTACCTGCCCGCGTTCGGGCCGTACTTCACGGACACCCACCACACACCGTGGGGTTCCGCGGTGAACCTGGACGCGCCCGGGTCGGACGAGGTGCGGGCGTATCTGCTCGGCAGCGCGCTGGCGTGGCTGCGGGACTACCGGATCGACGGACTGCGCCTGGACGCGGTGCACGCGCTGGCGGACACGCGCGCGTGCCACTTCCTGGAGGAACTGTCGACGGCGGTGGACACGCTCGCCGCCGAGGCGGGCCGGCCGCTGTTCCTGATCGCCGAGTCCGACCTGAACGACCCACGGCTGATCACCTCCCGCGCGCAGGGCGGATTCGGGCTGCACGCGCAGTGGAACGACGACTTCCACCACTGTCTGCACACCGCGCTGACCGGCGAGTCCCAGGGCTATTACGCGGACTTCGGCCGCGCCCCTCTCGCCGCGCTGGCGAAGACGCTCACCGGCGGGTACTTCCACGACGGCACGTACTCGAGTTTCCGGGACCGCCGGCACGGGCGTCCGCTGGACCGTTCACGGGTGGCCGCGCACCGTCTGCTCGGCTACAGCCAGACCCACGACCAGGTGGGCAACCGCGCCCAGGGCGACCGGCTCGCGGCGTCCCTCTCCCCCGGTCTGCTGGCCTGCGCGGCGGCGCTGACGCTGACCGCTCCGTTCACGCCGATGCTGTTCATGGGCGAGGAGTGGGCGGCGGGGACGCCCTGGCAGTTCTTCACCGACCACACCGATCCCGAGCTGGCCGAGGCCGTACGGCGGGGCCGGCGGCGGGAGTTCGCCGAGCACGGCTGGAAGGAGGAGGACGTGCCCGATCCGCAGGATCCGGCGACCCGGGACCGCTCCTGCCTCAACTGGTCCGAGCCCGCACGCGAGCCCCACGCGCGCGTACTGGACTGGTACCGCCGGCTCCTCTCGCTCCGCCGGGAACAGGCCGACCTCACCGACCCGGACCTCGCCGACACGAAGGTGGCCTACGACGAGCGGGAGCGCTGGCTGGCCTTCCGGCGCGGGGACGTGCGGGTGGCGGTGAATCTGGCCAAGGGACCCGCCGCGATCCCTCTGGGGCCGCGTCAGGCGCGTGTACTGGCCGCCTGGGAGCCCGTGGAGGCGCCGGGGGCGGACGGGGTGCTCCAGGTGCCCGGGGAGTCGTGCGTGGTGCTTCTTCAGGAGTGAGGGTCCGGGGCCCGGACGGGGTGAGGGGCCCAGCGGGGGTCATGGGCCCGGCGGGGGTCACGGGCCCGGCGGGCTATTCCTCCTCGTCGCCCTCCCGCAGCTCCGTCACCCGCTCCAGCAGGATCGCCTCCCAGGCGTGCCGCAGCTGCACCCGTAGCTCCGGAAGCGGTGTGGCGCCGCGGCCCTCCAGGCGTTCGGCGAGGCGGACGACCGCGTCGCAGCGGGCGAGCCACAGGCCGCGCAGGCAGGGGCGGGCGCCGTAGCCGGCGAGGGTGGCGGCGCGGACGGCGGCGGGGGAACCGACGGCGAGGGCGAGCCCCGCGATGTCCTCGGCGGGGTCTCCGACGATCACCTCGGCCCAGCCGAGCACACCGCGTACCCGGCCGTCGGCGCTGACCACGAGGTGGCCGCCGGTGAGCCCGTGGTGGACGAGGACGGCCGTGCCGGGCTGGGCGGCGAGCTGGACGGCGGCCGCCTGGGTGAGCTGGTGGAGGCGCCCCGCGTCGAACTCGTCGGCGGCGGCGAGGCGCTGGGCGGAGCGTTCGGCGGCTCGGCGCAGTGCCTCCAGGGAGCGCGGCGAGGTGCGCGGGACACCGAGGGTCTCGGCCTGGCGGGCGGGCACCTCGCGCAGCCCGGTGAGCAGCGCGGCCAGGTCGGCCTCGCCGACGGCGGAGACGTCGTGCTCGCGCGCCGAGCCGCCGGGGACCAGGGCGTCGAGCGTGTAGGTCAGCCCCGGGGTCCACTCGCCGTGGGCCACGCTCGTGGGGACGGCGGCCGGGACGTGCGGGCGGACGAGGTCGCGAAGCCGCAGTTCACGGCGCTGACGCAGGGCGGCCTCGCGGTCGGGGGCGAGGCGCAGCACATGGCGGGTGCCGACCCACCAGGTGGCGGGCTCGGCGCTCTCGGCGACGGGCCGGACGTCGGGTCCGGCGCCGGCCGAGGCGTCCTTGAGGAGGGAACGGACCAGCCGGCGGACGGTGTCCGCGGTGGGTGTCGGTGCCTGGGTCATGGTCGCGCCGTAGTCACTCGGGGGATGTGCTGGGGCTCCTGGTGGCTGCTCAGTCCACTATGACCATGTCGCGGGTCGTGTCGTTGAGACGGCGGCCGCCGTCCTCGGTGACCGTGACGATGTCCTCGATGCGCACCCCGAAGCGTCCCGGCAGGTAGACGCCGGGCTCGACGGAGAAGCACATGCCGGGCACGAGGGGCTGCCGCTCGCCTTCGATCATGTACGGCGGTTCGTGCGTGGTGACGCCGATGCCGTGGCCGGTGCGGTGGATGAAGTACTCGCCGTACCCGGCGTCGGCGATGACCTTGCGGGCCGCCCGGTCGACCTCCTGGCAGGCGACGCCGGGACGCACCGCGCGGAAGCCGGCCTCCTGGGCCTCGCGCACGAGGTCGTGGACCCGGCGCTCCTCGTCGGTGGGCTCGCCCACGTGGACGGTGCGGGAGGTGTCCGAGCCGTACCCGTCCTTGAGGCCGCCGAAGTCGAGGACGACCATGTCGCCGCGCTCGATGACCCGGCCGCCGTTCTCGTGGTGCGGGTTGGCGCCGTTCGGGCCCGAGGCGACGATGGTGAAGTCGACCTGGGAGTGCCCGAAGCGGCGCAGCAGCTCGGCGAGGTCGGCGGCGACCTCGGACTCCCTGCGGCCGCCGAAGGGAACCTTCCGGATCTCCTCGAACGCCGCGTCGGCGGCCGCTCCCGCGGCCGCCAGGAGCTCCAGCTCGGCCGTGTCCTTGACGGCCCTCAGCATGGGCAGGGCGTCCGTGAGGGAGGCGTACGAGGTGCCGGGGAGCGCGTTCTGCAGGCCCAGCAGATGCATCGCCCAGGCGTTGTCGCTGATCCCGAACCGGCCGCCGGAGTCGAGGAGGGCGGCGGTGGCGGCGTAGGGGTCCTTGCCGTCGGTCCAGTCACGCAGGGTCAGCGCGGGCGCGCCGGTGGCGTGGGCGGCGTCCGGGGCCTCCAGGGTGGGGACGACGAGGACGGGGTCCTGGCCGTCGGCGAGGACCAGCAGAGTGAGCCGTTCGGTGATCGCGGTCGGGGTGTAGCCGGTGAGCCAGACCAGGTCCGGGCCGGGGGCCACGAGCAGTGCGGCGAGTCCGGCGTCGGCGGCCGCCCGGGCGGCGCGCGCCATGCGGGCCCGGTAGTCGTCGGCGGTGAAGGGCGTACTGCCGGTCATCCGGGCCTCCCTGGGCGGACAAAGGGACAACGAGGGCTACGGGCAGCATCCTGCCCGGACAGCGGGGCCCGCGCGAGCCGGTTCGCGGTGTTTTCCGAGGGTGCGGCGGGGCGGCGGGCCGGTGCGAGGGTCCGTCGACGTACTCCGGCGCGGGACAGCGGGGTGCGCATCCGGCCGACGCACCACACGCGCGGGCCGTGGGGGACGGCCCGGAGGAGGACCGGATCGGGGGCCGGCACACCAGCGCACGGCCCCTCGCCCCTCGCCCCCCGTTCCCGGATCCGCATCCGCATCCGGGCGTTCCCCACCTCCCCACGGCACAGGTCAGGTGACGATGCCCGGCGTCGCGGTCAACTGCTGGTAGCCGCCGCTCTGGGGACGGACCGTCAAGGTGATCTCCTTGCCGGGGCGGGCGCCGGCGACCGCGCGGGCGAGGTCGGCGGCCGAGTCCACGCGGGCCTTTCCGACCTGGAGGAGTACGTCGCCCCGGACCAGGCCCGCCGCGAAGCCGGGGCCCGGCACATGCACGCCGATGATCAGGGCGCCCGCCTTCTCCGCGTCGACGGCCTCCACGCCGAGGGCGGCCGTGGGCGGGGCCGGCGCGGGGGTGGGCGACAC